>NZ_CP026102.1:2569360-2890530 GCF_002902945.1 Paraburkholderia caribensis | reverse complement strand
GCGTCGAGTCGGGAAGAGATTTTGCGAAAGCATACCGGCTGTGGTGATGCACGTCTATAGCGCCTCTCTCACCTACGTTGGGTGAAATCAGTTTACCCCGCCCGACTCACCAGGAGCGGGTCCCGCAAACCCTCACCGTTCAACGTCAGAAGCCTCTGCTGGCGACGTTGATGGTCGCGGACCAGGCGTAAACGCCGTCAAACTAGCCGCACCAGAAGCCGGCAAATTCCTTCCTGAAGATTCTCACCGTTGCGAGCGTCGCAAATCTGCGACGCCGGTTTGGGTTGCCAGCGCCACCGGGAGACAGCCCGGACAAGCGCGCGCTGTTAAGACGTGCCTCGCTCGCTGCGCGCTGGGTACTGTCGGAATCGAGGATCCACTTGTACATCGCGCGGTTCAACTCGCCGTCCGTCCGGCGTGCTCCCGTCCATCATCTGGAGCAACGTCACCCGTCCATGAATGGCACCCTGAAGGCGGAATGTTAAATCCGGGCACCGCTAGCACCCTTGGCGATCGGTCATCAGACAACGCACCGAGTACCGGGCCCCCGAATACTCTCACCTTTGGCATCGCTCAAGCCGAGATCCGGCGGTATTTCGCGTCCTACTGATCAATCGTTGACGGGAAAATGCTCCCGTATGTTCTCACCTGGGCAGCGATCGCTCGTCATGAATGAATCGGTCCGCAACAGTCCCTCAGCCCCCGAATATCCTCACCTTTTGACAAAAATCGACGAAAAGCCAATCAATTTAGGCACTTAGCACACATCGATTTGCCCGATCGATCGGCAGGCAAGGCGACAACCTCCTGAAAAGTCTCACCTGTAGCGAGTCATGACGTAAACCCGTGCCTAAAAACTGGACAAACCGCACTCCCGAAAAGCCTCACCTGAGCAAAACCGCAGGGTGATCGACGGATCGCGTCGGACCGCACCGGCACTACGTTCGGCGGGAATTTTTGCAGAATTGGTCCCGCATTTCCTCACCTTTTCGCTGCAATCGACGCCTAACACGTCCCGTAACATCTCACCTTTCGGCTTTCCGCCGCGATTCTGGCCCAAGATATGCGTACATTTTGGGTGTCCCGAATCCGCTCACCCTTGAAATCCGGGTGGCTGCAAACATCGAAAGGAAGAACACTTCCACTCCCGTAAAACCTCACCTTTGTGCATCGCATGCCCAAGATCGGCTCAAAATGACTCCCCCGCCCCGAAAAATCTCACCTTCGCCCTTCGTTTTCTCCCGTGATGGCTCACCGAGGGCTCGCCGGACTCGTAAAATCGCCTCATATCGCGCCCGAGCCGTCCTCCTGAATCCCCTCACCACGCTTGCGCAGGTGCAAAATCGAAGCAACCAGCGTGTACGGGCCGCAATCAACAGATGACTCCCGAAAACCTTCACCTAACATCAGCGGCCACTATCGGGGCGCTCCCGAAGCCACTCACGATCTTTCCCGGGCCGGCTCACCCGTGTCCCTGAACCTCATCACTCAACTATCCTGCCAAAGCTCACCATCCGTCCCGTAAACCTTCACCTGATCGGGCGCTGCGCCTTATCCAGTAAGGCTTCTGACTGGCGTTAACGTCTTTAACTAGGGTTCAAAGGTGTTTACTTTTATTACTCTCAACGAGACGCCCCGTGAGCTTCCGCAAATACAACAAGACCCAGATCCAGAACGGACTGTGCCTCCGTGAAACAGTGCCAAAACATCTTGCTAGCACCTAAACATATTTATTAACAACGGCTTAGCAGGTATTCTTCGATTTGTTTCACGGATCAACCGTCGCCGTCGACACCGATGCGCCGAATTTGTCTCCATCTGATCGAGTGTGGCAAGAAAGACGCACCCAAACGAGAAAACGTAACGAACACTACGTAAATTGTTATGATTCGTCGAATTCACGTAGCGTAGAGACAATCATGAATCTGGACGAAGAACGCCAAGCTATCCGACAAGAACTCGATACACTGCGTGCCAATGGGGCCCGTCGCCAGGAACTGTCCCTTCACGCCTGCAAACGCCTCTTCTTCGACCTCGGCATTCGTCCTTCAATGGCTGCCGTGCGTGACTTGACGCAAACGGGCAGCGCCAGCGACATCCCGAAAGACATCGACAGTTTCTGGGAGCGGATTCGCTCTGCCTCCCGCGTACGCGTCGGCGCCGGCGTCATTCCCAAGGCGTTGGAAGAAAAGGCGGGCGAACTATTGGGCGCGCTCTTCGAAGATGCGTTGTCACACGCCAAGGCATCGCTCGATCACGAACGCCAGGAACTGCATGCGTTGCGCGCCGCGGCCGAGCGCGATTCTCACGAAGGCAAGATTCGAAAAGAAGTTTCTGAGGAAGCTATACAGCGCAGCGAGGCACGCGCCGACGCCGCCTGGGAACGCGTGCGTGTTCTTGAGACGCAACTTGCCTCAGTGAACACCAGCGGATCGGCACATCAAGAAGGATTGAAGACGTCCGTGCGCCGGCTGGAAGCTGAGAATGAATCGTTGCGCAAGCGTCTTGATGCCGAACAGTCGACGAACGCGGGGCTGCGCGACCGTATCGATGGGTTGCACGCCGAAATGCGGCAAAACGCCGAGCATTACGCGCAACAGATCAAGGATGCCGTGGCCGAGGCCGAGCGTCGCGTCAAGCCGATGCTCGTGGAACTGGACTCCTTGCGTGCGATGGCTGCGACGTATCAGACGGGGGTGCGCGATGCGAGCCGGAAGGAATTCGAATTCATCCAGCAACTGGCGGCTGCCAAGGCGAGGGGCGACCGGCTGGAGGCGCAACTGCGCGAACAATCTGACGAACTCGATCTGCTGACGCGCCAGATGACTGCGTTGCGCGCCCAGCAAAGCATCGACCCAGCCGTTGCGGAATTGCTCTGTCAACTGGCAAGTGCGGGCAGGCTGAGCACGCAGGAATTGGATTCGATCGGAACGGCCGCCGATGGACACGTTGCCGTACCGGCTCGCTGTCCGAAATGCGCCGAAGGTGAACCGGAGCTTTCACAGGTCGATCACCGGTATGAGCTCCTTTGTCCCGAATGCGAGCACTCGTCGGGAACGGGCGGCTCGCGCTTGGCTGCCGTGACACGCTTCATGGATACGTCGCAAACTTCGGCGTTGAGCTGATCGCCAAACGCACTAGTTTCTCTGAAAGCGTTCGAGGTGAGCGTTTTCGGGGAACCCAAGGTGAAGGTTTACGGGAGCCGCTTATCTGCGGTCCCGCGTGGGCCCGGCGTCTTCGGCAGACGTTGGTGTTTCCGCAACGTGCGTTTCGGCGTAGAACTTTTCCTGGTCGTTCCACATCTTCCACGCGCGATGCAATCGATTCGCGGAAACAGCTTGCGCGAATCCGAGCCATTGTCCGACCACCTCCGGCTCTACCCCGCTTTCGAACAGATCGGCAGCGAACGAGTTACGCAACGTGTGCGGACTTGCGCGTGCTTCGCGCGATCGACTGATTCCGGCCGCTTCGACAAGCGCGTCGACGGCACGAAGCATCGTCGCCTTATGCATTGGACGGCCCGAGGGCGAGGCGGGGAAAACCAGCTCGCCGGGCAGTTCCGCTTGCTTGCGCTCGTCGAGCCAGGCATCGAGAACGGACACAGCAAAGGGTGCGAGCCGTGTTCTCCGCGTGAACAATGGATTGGCCGCGTCGATCACCACCCACGGCGAGCCCGCTGTCACGCAATGAATCGAGATCGTGCGCGCTTCGCCTGTTTTGATACCGCCGCCAAGAAACACAGCTATCAAAGCGCGATCGCGGCGCTCGCGCCAGCGTTGGGCCGACGTCAGTTCACTCACGGGCGAAGAAAGATAAGCGATCAAAGCGGATCGCTCGGCAATGGTGAGAAATCCTGTCGGTTCGTTGTCGCGCGCGTTACGCCATTCTGCTTCGCCATCCTGAGCAATGAATCGTGCGGGGTTGGTCGATGCAAGTTCGATCTCGCGCACATGGTCGAGTACGCGCTCGATCAACCGGAGATATCGAGCGCGTTGCGGCTTTCGGATCGACAATCCGCCGACGAATTCCGCTATCGCACCCATGTCGACCGTCACGAGATTCTTGTGACGCGCCTGCAGCCATTCGAGAAAAAGGCCCCACTGCGCGCGATACACCTCCGCTGACGAATGGCGAAAATTTTGCCCGGCGAGCCACGCATCGAACGCGGCGCGGGGATCGATCAGCCAGTCTTGGCGTTGGGTATCGAATAGATCCGCACTAGGGGCGGATAGACCAGTGGGGCCAACGGGATCGGTGGAGACCATAGTCAGTTTTTCCGTTAGTTGCATGGAACGATTGTAGTCGGCCAACGGGCGGGATATTTTTGTGTCGGAAGGCGTCCTGTTGGGCAAAGCGGGCAGACTTTGCGCGCATAAACTCCCGCCGCCCTCCGATCACGGCGACCCTCAATCAACGTCATCCGCCCCATGCTCGCCCGGCGCCGCGATCGTTGCTCGCAACCCGACTTCGGGTTGTTGACGCCTTTGACTTCTCCGCGGCGTCGTAAGCCGCGACAGCGAACGCAAACACAGCCGGCAACGCATTCGACCTGCCGAAATCGACGGGATCATCGGTCTCGGGGAACTGAAAGTCGTCAGGCCTTTGAAACAACCCAAGCAACATGGGATCGTGCCGGCTGGCAAAACCCAGATCGGCGAGCGCTTCCGCTTCGATCGCATGCAGAAGCCGCCACGTGAGCGGCACCTCCTGCACGATGTATCGCGACGCAATATGCCGGACGATATGTTCGAGGTCGCGCGCCGCGGACTTGAAGCGCAGCGCAGCCAGATCCTGTTCCTTGTTCAGTTCGTTCATTCTTCGGCTCCATCGGACTGCGTATACTGTACAAACATACAGTATTGGCTGCAAGCCAGGTGTACGCCGAAGACTTACGAGTCCGGCTAACCGTGAATGACGACCAGCAGGGCTTTGGCCTCGCCTTTCCCAGCGTTACGGATGGCATGTGGTTCATCGGCGACGTAGCGTGCGGTGTCGGCGACTTTCAGGCGCTTCGTGGTGCCCGCCGCTTCGATATCGATCAAGCCGTGCAGCACGGTCAGATGCTCGCGTGTCCCAGGCTCGTGGGCGCTCGACACCAACGCACCGCCGGGTTGGAGCGTCAGTTCGTACCATTCGAATTTTCCCGCCAGATCGATCGGCCCCCACACGCGCAACTGGTATCGCGCGTCGTGGCCGCTCAGCGTCGGAATCTCATGCGGGCCGGACACGGCAATCGGCTCCGGCGCTTTCTGCGGCGCAAACAGCGAATCGAGACTGACGCCCAAAGCATTCGTCAGCCGCCACGCGACGGCGATCGTCGGATTCGCCTTGTCGCGTTCGATTTCCGACAGCATCGATTTCGACACCCCGGCCGCGCGCGACAGATCGTCGAGTGTCATTTTGCGTTCACTGCGCAACCGTTGAATCTGCTCCCCAACGCGCGGCGGCGCCGCCACCGACTGTGCAACCGTTGCCGCCGTAGACGACGAACTCCTGCGCGCTCCCGAACTTGCCATTTCCTGACCTATCGTTTAGAGTTGTTCGACATATCGAACTTTAGTTCGAAAAAACGAAAATTTCCGATAAAACTGAAGCCGACTATAACAGGCCGCCGCGCCGCATGGTGCGCTGCAAAGCCGGCCATTCAAGGAGCCGTTCCATGCGTGACCCCTTCCTCGCGCATCTGCGCAGCACGCTCGACCAGATTCGCGCCGATGGTTTCCACAAGACCGAGCGCGTGATCGCCAGTCAGCAATCGTCTGATATCCGCCTCGAAAGCGGCGCCGAGGTGTTGAACTTCTGCGCGAACAACTATCTTGGCCTCGCCAACGACGCGCGCCTGATCGCCGCCGCGAAAGACGGGCTCGACCAGGACGGCTTCGGCATGGCGTCGGTGCGTTTCATCTGCGGGACGCAGACCGTACACAAGGATCTCGAACGTGCGCTGTCAGCGTTCCTCAAGACGGATGACTGCATTCTCTACTCGAGCTGCTTCGATGCAAACGGCGGCCTGTTCGAAACGCTGCTCGACGATAACGACGCCATCATCAGCGACGAACTGAATCACGCGAGCATCATCGACGGCGTTCGGCTGTCGAAAGCGAAGCGTTACCGCTACAGGAACAACGACCTCGCCGATCTCGAAGCGAAGCTGCGCGAAGCGGATGCAGCAGGTGCGCGCTTCAAGCTGATCGCGACGGACGGCGTGTTTTCGATGGACGGCATCATTGCCGATCTCGCGGGCATCTGCGATCTCGCGGACCGCTATGGTGCGCTCGTGATGGTCGACGACTCGCACGCCGTCGGCTTTATCGGCGAACACGGACGCGGCACGCCCGAGCATTGCGGTGTGCTCGAACGCGTCGACATCATCACGGGTACGCTGGGCAAGGCGCTCGGCGGCGCATCCGGCGGCTATGTCGCGGCGCGCCAGGAGATCGTTGATCTATTGCGGCAGCGCTCGCGTCCCTATCTGTTTTCGAACACGCTGACGCCGAGCATCGCCGCCGCATCGCTCAAGGTGCTCGAACTGCTCGCCAGCGACGAAGGCAAGCAGTTGCGCGAACGCGTGCGCGCAAACGGCGCGCGTTTCCGTCAGGCGATGAGCGCGCACGGTTTCACGCTCGTGCCGGGCGAACATCCCATCATTCCCGTGATGCTCGGCGACGCGCAACTTGCATCGAACATGGCCGACGCATTGCTCAAGGAAGGCGTGTACGTGATCGGCTTTTCATATCCTGTCGTGCCCAAAGGCCGCGCGCGCATTCGCACGCAGATGAGCGCCGCGCACACGGCGGAACAAATCGATCGGGCCGTCGACGCATTCGCGCGCGTCGGCCGTTCGCTTGGCGTGATCTGATACGGGGCATCACCAGCAATGAAAGCACTGGCAAAACTCGAACGCGCACCGGGCCTCACGTTGACCCGTGTGAAGAAACCCGAAGTGGGCCACAACGACGTGATGATCCGCATCACGCGCACGGCTATTTGCGGCACCGACATCCATATCTGGAAGTGGGACGACTGGGCGCAGAAAACCATTCCCGTGCCGATGCACGTCGGTCATGAATATGTCGGCGAAATCGTCGAAATGGGCCAGGAAGTGCGCGGCTTTTCGATCGGCGACCGCGTGTCGGGCGAAGGGCATATCACCTGCGGATTCTGTCGCAACTGTCGCGCGGGACGTCGGCATTTGTGCCGCAATACCGTTGGCGTCGGCGTGAATCGCGAAGGCGCGTTTGCAGAATACCTCGTGATTCCCGCCTTCAACGCATTCAAGATTCCGCCCGAAATCTCCGACGATCTCGCCGCGATCTTCGATCCGTTCGGCAACGCGACGCACACGGCGCTGTCGTTCAATCTGGTTGGCGAAGACGTGCTGATCACGGGCGCGGGACCGATCGGCATCATGGCCGTCGCGATCGCAAAGCACGTGGGCGCCCGCAACGTTGTGATCACCGACGTCAACGATTACCGGCTGGAACTCGCGCGCAAGATGGGAGCGACACGCGCCGTGAATGTGTCGCGCGAATCGCTGCGCGACGTGATGAGCGATCTGCACATGACGGAAGGCTTCGACGTTGGCCTCGAAATGTCGGGCGTGCCGAGCGCATTCACGTCGATGCTCGAAGCGATGAACCACGGCGGCAAGATCGCGTTGCTCGGCATTCCGCCTGCGCAAACGGCGATCGACTGGACCCAGGTCATCTTCAAGGGCCTCGAAATCAAGGGCATTTATGGCCGCGAGATGTTCGAGACCTGGTACAAGATGGTCGCGATGCTGCAAAGCGGGCTGGATCTTTCGCCGATTCTCACCCACCGCTTCGCCGTCGACGATTACGAACAGGCGTTCGCGACGATGCTGTCGGGCGAAAGCGGCAAGGTCATCCTCGACTGGACCGTCTGAGACAGCGCCGCGTACCGACAGAATCAACTCGCGCGCGGCCGCGCAGCCTCTGTCTGAATGATGACGTGAATATCGTCGCCCACTGCGGGATACCACGTCGTCAGACCAAACTTCGAACGGCTGAACTGGCCTTCCGCTGAAAAGCCGAGCGTATCGGCTTTCGTCAGCGGGTCGACGCCGTAGCCATTGAACGTCACATCGAGCGTAACGGGCTGCGTCACGCCGCGTATCGTCAGGTCGCCCGTCAGCTTGCCGCGTGCGTCGCCCGTGCGCTCGAAACGTGTGCTGACGAAGCGGATCTGCGGATTGCGCTCCGCGTCGAGCATATCCGTCCCCTTCACCATCTTGTCCAGCAGCGGAACGTTCGTGTCGATGCTCGCCGCGTCGATCGTCACCGCGACCTGGCTCTTGTCGAGCCCACCTTCCTTCCAGTCGAGCTCGCCCGCCACGCGGTCGAAGCGCATCGTGAAGCGCGTGTACTTGAAGTGATCGACGTTGAACGTGACGCTCGTGTGATGCGGATCGAGCTTGTACTCGCCCACAGGCACGCGCGCTTCCGTTTGCGTGACCGTGTGCGTGACGACCTGCAACGGCGTACATGCGCCCAGCGCCGCCGCAATCGCGATCGCAGACACGGCACGGCGAAAAACGATGCTCATGACACTCATCCTTTTGAACGATTCTCCAACACGATAATGCCTGAAGCGCCGAAGCGACTGCAAATGCGAAGCGGGCGAATACTTGACGAAGGAGAATGATCGTTCTACCCTTCGCGCATGGCTACTCTCGACGACACGACTGGCAGCGCGCGTGAGCGTCTGCTCGACGCCGCCGAAGCGCTGATTTACGCGGGCGGCATTCACGCAACGGGCGTCGATGCGATCGTCCGGTTATCGGGCACGGCGCGCAAAAGTTTCTATACGCATTTCGAATCGAAAGATGCGTTGGTGGCGGCCGCGCTCGAGCGGCGCGACGAACGCTGGATGAACTGGTTCATCGAAGGAACGCTGCGCCGTGGCAGGCATCCGCGCGCGCGCATGCTGGCAATGTTCGACGTATTGCGCGAATGGTTCCTATCGGAAGATTTTCATGGCTGCGCGTTTCTCAACGCCGCCGGCGAGATCGCTTCGCCTGACGATCCCATTCGCGTGGTCGCGCGCGAACACAAGGAGCGCCTGCTCGACTTCGTGCGCACGCAATGCGACGAGTACATCGCATCGACGGGCGGCGATAGCCGGCGCGCAGCGCGGCTGTCGCGGCAGTGGCTGATCCTGATCGACGGAGCGATCGGCGTCGCGCTCGTGAGCGGCGACGCCGATGCCGCGCTCGACGCGCGCGCCGCAGCCGGGCATCTGCTCGATTCCAACAGTGCAAGCACCCGCTCGTCCAATGGGCGAGCGTCCACCTGACGCAGTTCAACGAGGAATCATCATGGCCGAAATCGAAAGACGTCCTCCCGTCCCGCCGTTCACGCGCGAGACGGCCATCCAGAAAGTGCGCGCCGCTGAAGATGCATGGAATACGCGCGAGCCCGAGCGCGTATCGCTTGCTTACACACCGGATAGCAAATGGCGCAATCGTGCCGATTT
Source organism: Paraburkholderia caribensis (assembly GCF_002902945.1). Taxonomy (NCBI): domain Bacteria; kingdom Pseudomonadati; phylum Pseudomonadota; class Betaproteobacteria; order Burkholderiales; family Burkholderiaceae; genus Paraburkholderia; species Paraburkholderia caribensis. Next base: position 2,881,035 of record NZ_CP026102.1, on the reverse strand, counting down.
CCCTACGGGGCGTCCGGAAATCGTCGCGTTCTTGCAGCGCAAGTGGGCGCGCGAACTCGACTACCGCTTGATCAAGGAACTGTGGGCCTTCACCGACAACCGCATCGCCGTGCGCTTCGCTTACGAATGGCACGACGATTCGGGTAACTGGTTCCGTTCGTACGGCAACGAGAACTGGGAGTTCGACGAGAACGGACTGATGGCGTATCGCCACGCGAGCATCAACGACAAGCCGATCCGCGAGGAAGAGCGGCTGTATCGCTGGCCGCTGGGTCGTCGTCCGGACGATCATCCGGGGCTGTCCGATCTGGGACTGTAATCCGCCGTCATATCGACGGTGAACGCGCGCATCGTCGCGTTCACCGAACCGTAACCGTTGATTCGCTATCGTCGGCGTCTGCGCGTGTAATGTCGTTCCGAGCGCACACTCCATCTCGCTGCAAGATTTGTGGGGTAGAGTGCGCGACTGGAGAGGAGTTCGACACTAATCGCGACATTCAGACGCCGGCGCGCGACCGGTTGCGGAGAGCACATGCCGTTTGGAAAGATCAAGAACAAGATTCGTCGAGCATGCGTGGCGGCAGCGTTAGCAGGCGTCGGTTTGATGGGCGCGTCGGGCGCGCAGGCGGCCGACTGGTGCAGCGGCGGCGTGTGGGTCGATGCGATGCTCGGCTCATATCACATCGACCCGGACCCGGGCACCGACTTCGAGCAGTTCAATCCTGGTCTTGGCGTCGAGTGCTGGCTCAACGGGCAATGGGCGCTGACGGCGGGCGGCTTCCGCAATTCGTTGCGTCGTCCATCGTGGTACGGCGGCGGTGTGTGGGCACCCGAATTCGTGCACTGGGGCTTCATTCGCTTGGCCGTGATGGGCGGCATCATCTCCGGCTACAACTACGGCAACTGGGGCCTTGGCCACAATCACACGGTCGGGCCGGTTGCCGCGCCTATCGTGATGGTCGAGTACAAGCGCGTTGGGGCAAATTTCATCGTGGTCCCGCCTATCCCTTCCGACAACCTGCCTTTCACGATCGGGTTTCAGGTGAAGGTGAAGTTCTAGGATCGGTTCACTCGTCGCGATGGGTGAGGCTTTTCGGGAGCACACGTTCGGTGAACGGACGACACGACAATTGCATCACCTGACGCCCCAAAATCCCGCGATAAAGGCTGGAAAAGCACCCGCGGCATTCAAGCCGACAGTCTCGCAACCAGCATGCGCCGATCAAAGGTGAGGTTTTGCGGGATGCCGGATACCCGTCCGATGTGCTCCCGAAACCTCTCACCTTCGCGAGCAACTGTGCAAATCCCGCGAGCACGACGATCACCGCAAGCCCGCCGACGCCGTTCATAATCGCAGGCAACGCGACTCCTCGCATGCGGCTGACGACGTCTATGAACGATTCGAAACTGGACTGGAGCGACGTGCGAATCTTCCTTGCCGTCGCGCGCTGCGGCACGCTGGGCGCGGCCGCGCGCCAGCTCGGACAGACCCAGCCGACCATGGGCCGGCGTCTGCGGGCGCTCGAGGAAGCCGTCGGCCACACGCTGTTTCAGCGCACGGCTGAAGGCTTCGTGCTCACCGACGAAGGCCACGCCGTGCTGACCTACGCCGAGCGCATGGAAGAAGAAGCGCACGCGTTCATGCGTTCGCTTGCGGGCAACGAGCAGCAACTAACGGGCGCGCTGCGCGTGTCGTCGTCGGACTGGTACGGCATCCATGTGCTGACGCCGGTGTTCGCCGGATTCCTTGCGCGCCATCCGCAGATGTCGATCGAACTGATCACCGATTCGCGCCGCTACAACCTCGCGCGCCGCGAAGCCGATCTGGTGTTCCGCATCACGCCGTTCGACGAACCCGACGTCATCCAGCGCAAGCTGATGCATATGGATTACGCGCTCTATGGGCGCATCGATCTGGTCGCGCCCGCGCGCGGTGATGGCGCAGGCCAGTCGCTCATCACCATGGATACCGCGTTCGGCGAGTTGCCCGACGTCGCGTGGATCCGGCAGATGCTGCCGAACGCGCATATCGCGTACGCCAGCAACAACCGCGGCGTGCAGGCGCGCATGTGCGCCGAAGGCGGCGGTTTTGCGGTGCTGCCCTGTCCGCTCGGCGACAACACGCCGGGCCTGCGGCGCATCGATCTGGGCGAAGCGCCGCCCGGCCGCGATGTTTGGCTTGGCTACCATCGCGACCTGAAACGTCTCGCACGTCTGCGCGCCTTGCTCGATGTCGTGATCGAGCGGCTCGCGAACGTGTGAGCCGACCCGCCAACCTCATTCGATTTCAACCACGATCTTGCCGCGCGCGGTGCGCTCCGTGATCGCGTCGTAGGCACGTTCCGCCGATCCGAGATCGAAGCGGCGCGGATCGAGATGCGGCGCGAGCTTGCCCTGTTCGACAAGACGCGTCGCCTCGGCCAGCATCTCGCCGTGATGCGCGCGATGCTGACCGGTGAGCAACGGATGCAGCGTGAACACACCGGAATACGTGGCCTCGCGGAACGACAGCGGCGCGAGCGCATGCGTGCCCCAGCCGAGCGCGCTCACGACGTGCCCGAAATGCCTGACGGCCGCGAACGATGCATCGAGTGTTGCGCCGCCGACGGTATCGACGACGAGATCGAAGCCTTCGCCGGCGGTCAGTTCGCCAACATACTGTTCGACCGTGCGCGCCGCATAGTCGATCGGTGCCGCGCCGAACCGCGCGACGACATCGTGATCGCGCGCGCTCGCCGTCGCGAAGACCTGCGCGCCGAGCGCGCGCGCCAATTGCACCGAGACGTGCCCGACACCGCCCGCACCGCCTTGCACGAGCACGGTTTGACCGGCCTGCAAGTGGGCGCGGTCGACGATGCCCGCGTACGACGTGATAAACGCGAGCGGCAACGCGGCGGCTTCGCGCATCGACAGATTGGACGGCTTGCGGGCGAGCAGTTGCGCGTCGACGGCCGCATATTGCGCGAGCGAACCCTGAATGCCGCCGACACCGCCCGTCATCCCATAGACCTCGTCACCGATCTTCAAGCGCGTCACGTCCGCGCCGAGCGCGACGACCACGCCCGCGAGATCGATGCCGAGCACCAGCGGCAACGGATGACGCGCATGCGCGGCGCTGCCCGCGCGAATCTTCGTGTCGAGCGGATTGAGGCCGCTCGCGCTGATCCGCACGAGCACCTCGCCGCGCGCCGGTTCGGGAATGGGCATCGTCGTGGGCACGAGGGGACCTTTGTACTGGCTGAGAACGAGGGCTTGCATGGACATGTCGGGCTCCGGCAGAAGATGAACGCAGTTGACGGAAGACATGATCGGCGAACCCAGAACCCTGGTAAATCAACGATTTAGCACGACGACCAAACAGAAATGCATGGCCATGGACATGCCAGCGCGGAGCGCAGTTCGTTACCTGGGTCTGCGAACAGAAGACAGCGGCAAGCGTGACGCGTGGCGCAAAGGTGAGAATTTGCGGGAGCGAGCGAAAAGCCCTGGGAACGCGCCGCGCTGCAAAATGCAAACCCTTGATGGATAAGGCTTTGCGGGCATCGTCAAAGAGCTGGCGATGAGTGCGGATCGATCAATGGTGAGGTTTTGCGGGACCCGCGCAAAGTGACGTCGTCGTGCGCATCCCAGCTCACCTTTCGTGCAAGCGGGACTAGCTTCAGACAAGACCGCTGATGTTCCGGCCGTCGCGATGCGACAGCACGTCGGCGAGCCGCTCCATCGAAACAGGCTTGGTCAGGTGATAGTCGAAGCCTGCCGCGAGCGCACGCGACTTGTCGGACTCGGAGGAGTAGCCCGTCAGCGCGATCAGGAACATATGCGCCAGCGCCTTGTTCGAGCGGATGGCGCGCGCCACTTCGAAGCCGTCCATCTCCGGCATCCCGATATCGATGATGCCCACTTCGGGCAAGGTCTGTGCCGCGACCTTCAGCGCATCGCGGCCGCTGCGCGCGACGATCACGTCATGACCTTCCAGCTCTAATACCAGATGCAGCGCGTCGAGCGCGTCGGCGTTGTCGTCGACGAGCAGGATGCGGCTCGGCGCGGCGCTCGCTGCCGCCGCTGTGGCGTCATGCGCGGCGAGCGGCTCACGGTCGAGTATCGGCAGGCGCAGCACGACGCGCGTGCCGCGCCCGACGCCCAAGCTGTCGAGCGTAATGGTGCCGTCATGCAGTTCGATGAGACGCTTCGCGACCGCGAGCCCGATGCCGAGTCCGCCTTCCGAGCGGCGCGCGCTCGAGGGCGACTGCGCGAACAGCTCGAACACATGCTCGAGCGCTTCGGGACTCATGCCGACGCCGTTGTCCTCGATGACGATCGACACCATGCCGCCTGCGCCGGCATCATCGGCTGCGCTTTCCGTGTCGGTCTGCACGCGCAGTTGCAGCGTGCCGCCCGCAGGCGTGTATTTGGCCGCGTTCGACAACAGGTTGCCGACCACCTGGCTGAGGCGAACGTGATCGGCACGTACGTGAACGGTCTGGTCCAGCCCTTCGATCACGAGGCGATGCTTGCGTGCATCGATGTGATGCTTGAGCGCCGTGATCGCGTCGTACACGATTTCGTTCAGCGACGTGCGGCTGTACTTGATCGCAAGCTTGCCGTGCCGCAGGCGCGCGGCATCGAGCAGATCGTCGACGAGCGTGCGCAGCTGGCGCATCTGCCGCTGCGCGATGGCGAGGACATCGGTGGCCTGCTCCTCGCCTGCGCACAGCAGTTTGAGCGCGGTAATGGAACTGTCGATGGGCGCCATCGGATTGCGCAATTCATGGCCAAGCATCGCGATGAATTCGTCGCGCCGGTGCGCGGCGTCTTCGAGCGCGCGCCGCGCCTGTTGTGCCGCCTCGGTTTCCGCTTCGGCGGCCTGTTGCGCATCGAGCAGCGTGAGCGCCGCGCCGGCGAGCACGGCAAGGTTGCCGAGCAGGCGCACATCTTCGCGATCAAAACGATGTGCACCGTGCGACGCGACCCAGATCGCGCCGAGCGGTTTCGATTTGGGGCAACGAATCGGAATGGGCGTGATGATGCCTTCCGTGATGACCGCGCCCGCATCGCGCAGGCTCTTGAAGTAGGTGTGCGGCTCGACGAACAGCTGCGGCGCGCCGAGTTCGAGCGTCATCCCGCACGGACATTCGGCCCACGCCGTCGTTTTGCCTTCAAACGCGGCACACGCGCCCGCGACCGCACGCCAGCGGAAGACGGCTGCGCCTTCGCTCGTCGTTTCGAGCAGGCTGATGCCCGCGCTGCCTGCGCGGCACGCGCCGAGCGCCGCACCGGCGATGGCTTGCAGCAAGGTGTCGCGGCGTCCCGTTTGCGCGCCTGCGACGGTGACGAGCGTGCGGACTTCGGCGGCGTGATCGGGTGCGCGCGCCGGCCGGTCCTTCAGATCGTCCGTGCGCAGTACGCCCGCCCGGCGGGCACTTTCGATACCGTCGCTCATGATGCTCGATGGGGAATGAGTCTCCGCAGCGTGCTATGGCGTTGGCAAGCCGCGAGGTCGATATCGACGAATTATAGGCGTTGCGTCCGGGATTTTCGCGTCCCTCGTTGTTGGTATGTTCCCTGCGTATCAATGAAGATCGGTCTTCAAGGAGGTGAGCGATGAACCAAAAAACGTTTGAAGGCGGTTGCGCATGTGGTGCAGTGCGTTTTCGCGCGAGCGGGCCGCCGATGCGCGTCGGCATGTGTCATTGCATGACATGTCGGCAGGTGCACGGATCGGCATTCGGCTCGTATGCGATATTCGACGGCAGCGCTGTCACGTTCACGGGCAATACGCGCGAATGGCGAAGCTCGGAACAGGGGCGCCGTCATTTCTGTCCGCTGTGCGGATCGGTGGCGTTCATGGTGTACGCCGATCGCGCTGAAATCGCCTTACCGCTTGGCGCTTTCGACGAGACGGGACTGTTCGAGCCCGCCTATGAACTCTGGTGCAAGCACAAGGAACCGTGGCTGCCACGCGGCGTGCGTCCGGAATACGACGAGGAACGCGCCCATTAGCGGGTGCGGAGGAACGACGGACAGGCGCTGCGCGGTCGGATCGATCCCACCGCGCAGTGTCGCCTCGGATGTCTAGCTGTGCTTCTTCGGAATCTTTGCGCCTGACTTGCGCGCCTGATTCAGCGCGATAGCGACAGATTGCTTTTGCGATTTGCCCGCCTTCTTTTCGGCCTTGACGTTGTGCCCGATGGTTTCCTTCGATGTGCCTCGCTTCAGTGGCATGTCGCTCTCCCTTTTCCAATTGCAAAGACGCATGACGTTGCGCCGCGAGCGCGCCGCAGCGCATCGCCGCGGCTCGTGTATCAAAGCATGCGCCGTTCCCGGCGAGCGGCGCACCTGTTGCACACGCTGGAAGACGCGCCCACGGCGCGCTCGTGAAGCGTTGGCCCAAAAGCGGTACGTCGCTTGCTGAAAGGGAATGCAAGGACGTTGAGCACAGACATCGCGAGAGCGGCAATTTTTGCCGCACCGGCGGCCACGCGCAACTGCATGGATATCCGCGCGCGTGCCATCTGGCGTCGCGATCCGCATGAATCGTCCGCATTCCTGTGCATTCACAGCGCAAAGGAGTGCGTCATTTCAACCGGTATGCCGGCAACAGCGCCGAGTCCGGCATCCACAGTACGGGAGTTGCAAGATGACAAGGCCACGGATGATTTTCCCGAAAGCGCGTAATGCGGTGGCCTCGAGACCCGAGTCGACGGACGATTATCAGATCTACGCCACCTATCGCCGCACGACGGAAGGTTCGTATATGGGGCAGTTGAAGGTCGTGCGCAAGACGGATGGCCGGTTGCTGTTTCCATTCACGGGCGCACCCGACATCGGACCGTTCGCCGACGGCGACCAGGCGCGCGAAGCCGCGCAACGTCACGGCGAAACCGTCGTGCAGTCGGATCTCGACAATCCTGAGCCGTGAGGTCACGGCACCGTCGGCACTAAGCGGCACTAGACCGTGGCAGTCATCGCCGGCTGTGGATGGCTGGCGGCGTCGAGGGTCGAGAAAAAGCAGAGGTTGTTCTTGCCCATGTTCTTCGCGACATACATCGCGCGGTCCGCCCGCAAAAGCAGTTGTTCCGCGTTGGCAGCGTCGTTGGGGTACAGACTGATGCCGATGCTTGGCGTGACGCTCACGGCGTCGCTGCGAAGCGCGATAGGTTGGCCGACTGCAGTGAGCACCGCCCGCGCGACGGGTTCGATCTGCCGCATGCACCCGACCTCTTCCAGAATGACCACGAACTCGTCGCCGCCAAGACGCGCGACCGTATCGCTCTCGCGGACGCTGTGCACGAGCCGCTCCGCGACGGCTTTCAACACATCGTCGCCGACGGCATGCCCACGCGTGTCGTTGACCTGCTTGAAGCCATCGAGATCGATGAACATGACGGCGATGTGCGTGCCATGGCGTTTGGTGCGGGAGATGGCGTGCTTCAGACGCTCGTCGAGCAGCACGCGGTTGGGCAGTCCTGTCAGCACGTCGTGCGTGGCGAGGTTGCGCAGACGCTGCTCGTGCTGATGGCGTTGCGTAATGTCGCTGAGAATCGCCACGTAGTGCGTGTAGCTGCCATCGCGTCCTTGCACGCCTGCAACGGACAGCGACTCCAGATAGATATCGCCGCTCTTCTTGCGGTTCCAGACTTCGCCATGCCAGTGGCCCGTTTCCTTCAGGCTTCGCCAGAACGCGCGATAGAACTCGGGCGGTTGACGGCCGGAGCTCAGCAGTCTTGGATTGCGCCCCAGCACTTCCTGTTGCGCGTAGCCGGTGACCCGCGTGAAGGCGGGATTGACCCGCTCGATATTGCCGCGCGAGTCAGTGATCATCACGCCGTCGCGCGTCAGCTCGAACACGCGATTGGCCAGCCACGAGTGATAGCGCGATTCGCTCAACGCGTCATCGCGTTGGCGCAGGAGCCAGATCGACACGCTGACCGCGCCCGCCACGCAAATCACGATACATGCGAACGTCGCCCAGAACATCGTGCGAAAGACGGATTCGCTCTTGCCGGCAAGCTCCGCCGCCTGCCACGAGTTGACGTCGATGCACTGGCCCATCAGCGAATCGAAGCCGTTGAGGAACTCGAGGTTGTCGTCGAACCACTTTGCCGCCGCCGCTCGATCGCCCCGTTCGAGCAACATGACTGCTTTTCGGAGCACCGCACGGAACGTCGGTAACCCGTTCGCGATCCTGTCGGCGATCAATGCTTCGCGCGGGTTGCTGATGCCTTGCGGGTAATACGCATTCCATGCCTTCTCGGTGAGCACCTCGTCTGCTTCAATCACTCTGATCGACGCGGCTGTTCTCACAGGATCGAGAAACTGGCTCGCCTTCCAGAATTCGCGGCGCGCATCGAGCGCGGCTGTGCGGAGCTCGTTCAATTGCGCGATGGGAAGCATGTTTCCCTGATACAGCGTGCGCGTGTACGCGTCGAGCCTGGCGAGCCCCGCCAGGCCGGAACTTGCGAGCGCAATCAGCACGGCGACGCCGGCGAACAGTATGCCGGCAATCTGGTGGCGGTAGAGACGCGTAATGGTCTTCATGCAATGTCTAAGTGCGAGGGCAATACGGTGCACGACGGGGCGCAGTCCACTCGCGTTCTGCGTCGGTACAGTCGAAACGGCCGGATTGTCAGTGCCCGTGGTCCAAGGCCGCGAGACGCATGCCTGTTCGCGTCGCGATCGTGCCGCGTACGAGGGTCTTTGCGAGCGGACCCTTTCATTCCCCGTGAATGGACGCGTAACGGCATCGAGCGAATAGCAGATTGACGAAGAATCAGGCGGCGCTCAATGATTTTTGTCACATTCGCGGACACACGAGCATGCAGTTCACGGGCAGCCGTGCACATCCGCTGCCTATAATCACGCGACCATTCCCGCGCCGCATGCGCGAGAGGACAACGGAGGCACACGATGAAGCGAAACAGCGCACTGGTGATCGGCGTCGGCGCGGAACTCGGACTGGGTGCGGCGCTGTGCAGGAAGATCGCTGCAAACGGGTATCACGTGTATGTCGCGGGCCGCACGCAGGTCAAACTCGACGCCGTGACGCACGGCATCGCGGGCCAAGGCGGATCGGCCGAATCGTTCGCGATGGACGGCACATCGGAAGCTGACATCATGCGTCTCTACGATCACGCGATGTCGCCGCCCGACAATATCGATGTGCCTTCGCTCGTCGTCTATAACGTCGGCAACAACCGGCGCGTTCCGTTTCGCGACCTGACAGAAGCGCAGATGCAGGACTTCTTGCGCTCCGGGCCGGTGGGCGGCTTTCTGGTGGGACGCGAAGCGGCGCGGCGGCTCGCGCCGCTCGGCCGTGGCACGGTGATCTTCACGGGCGCATCGGCGAGCCTGCGCGGCAAGCCTGGTTTCGCGCATTTTGCCGCGGCAAAAGCCGGGCTGAGGATGGTCGCGCAAAGCATGGCGCGCGAGTTCGGGCCACTCGGGCTGCATGTCGCGCATGTGGTGATCGACGGCGGCATCGACGGCGAGCGCCTGCATGTCTCGCGTCCGCAGGCCGCCGCCGAGCGCGGCGAAAACGGACTGCTGAATGTCGACGCCATTGCCGAAGCGTACTGGCAGCTACATCTCCAACATCCGTCAGCATGGACGCACGAAATCGATCTGCGTCCTTTTAAAGAGCCGTTCTGAGCGGGCGGGCCAGGCGCGCCCGATTGCGATCAGCCCGTACCCATGCGGGTCTGATCGACGAATTTTTCGGTCGCGTCGTCGATCTTGCGGCCTTTGCGTCCCGCCGGGCCGTGCACGTACAGCACCTTGACGTTGCTCTCCTCGGGCGGTTGCGCGGGCGGCGGCGTCATCTCGTAGCGCACTTCGCGCGCGTGATCGCTCAACTGCAGATTGGGATCGAACACCGAGTTGAAGCGCCACAGCATGCGCACGAAGTTGGTCTGTCCGCGCATCAGCAGCGAAGCCGCTTCGCCCGCCGCGCGATACAACGCGCCCCAGCCGAGATGCTTGCGGTTGAGCACCTGTTGCGTGCGTACCAGTTCCGCGTAGAACTCGGCTAACGGCAGCTTCGTCGGCAGCACGGCATGCTGGATGTCGTAGAGCCGATAGTCGAGGCTCGTCAGCCGCCGTTGTTCGCGCAACCAGATTTCCGTGCCCGGATACGGCGTGGTCACGCTGATGTTCACGATCTCGGGAATCTCCAGACACCATTGCCGGATTGTTTCGAAGCGCTCGTGATCCCAGTCGGGATCGGCGATCAGATTAATCGCGACCGTGATGCCGAGCGAGCGCGCGAACGCGAGCGCCTCGAAGTTCTTGTCGACGTCGATGCGTTTGCGAAACGCCTTCAGTCCTTCGGCGTCGACGGCTTCGAGTCCGATGAACATGTATTGCAGGCCGAGCGTGCGCCAATATTCGAACACTTCCTTGTTGCGCAACAGCACGTCGCCGCGCGTCTCGAGGTAATACTTCTTGCGGATGCCGCGCCGCTCCACTTCACGTCCGATCGCCATGCCGTGATCGGCATGCACGAAGGCGACGTCGTCGACGATGAACACGCCCGGCTCGCGAATCGATGCCAGTTCATCGGCAATCACTTCGGGGCTGCGCGAACGATAGCTGCGTCCATAGAACGTCCACGCGCTGCAGAACGTGCAGTCCCACGGACAGCCGCGCGCAAACTCGATCGACGCGCACGGATCGAGCACGCCGATGAAGTACTTGCGCCGGTGCCGCAACAGATCGCGCGCGGGACGAATCTGGTCGAGGCTTTCGGTGAAGCCGGGCGGCGGGCCTTCGCCGTCGTGCGTGACGACGCCCGGAATGCGCAACAGCTCGCCCTTGCGCGCAACGGCAGTGAGCAGATCGACGACCTTCGCTTCGCCTTCGCCCTTGAGCACGCAATCGATCGCACCTTCCGCGTGTTTCAACATGTCGCGCGCGGTGAACGATGCACTATGTCCACCGACAAACACGAAGCAGCCCGGCAAATGCGCCTTGATCGCCTTCGACAGATCGATGATTTCGGGGATATTGGCGAGATAGTTGGCGGAGAAACAGACTGCGTCGGGCCGCCACGTGCGCACGAGATTGTGCAGTGCGCGATGGGATTCGACTTGCAGGTCGATCAGGCGGACATCGTGGCCGGCTTCGCGTATGACGGCGGCGACCGTTTCGAGCCCGAGCGGCTCGAGGCGCAGATACACGCGGGTGTACATCAGGCCACTGGGGTGAACAGCGAGCACCTTCATGAGATCTCCTTGCGGCGGAAAGGGCGCGCGTGCTGGGACGCTGCGTGCCGGGCTTTCGTGCTGGTATCCCTGGTACGGGTCGACTGCTGAGCCTGTGCGTCCTGCCGGACCTCACCGCAGTGGGCTCTACCTGATTCTACTTGTCATCGCGCGGGTGTGCTCGGTGGCGGGCGCGGGCAGTTGGAGGTGAGGGTTTTCGGGAGCCGGGGCGGCTTGCGTGTGGAGGGCGCCCGTCTGGCAGCCCTTGGCGTCAAACCGGGTCCGGCTTCCCGTCGTGGTCGCCGAGCGGGCGGGTTGGCCAGTCCACCCAGCGATCCGGGCGGGTAAGCTCATATGCTTCGTTGAGCGGATAACGAATACGGTTATCGTCGCGCGGACGTTCGCCTATCACCATCAGCCTGACGTCCTCCTTCGTATTGTTGATGAAGGTATGGCAGATGCCGGTGCCTGCCGGAAACGCGACGGAATCGCCTTCAGCAATGGGATGAAGCGTGCCGTCGATCCATACGTCGGGCTTGCCTTCGAGCACGTACACGAACTCCTGTTCGGTACTTTCGGCGTGTGGATACGATGTCCTCCGGCCAGGTAGAAGCCTGATGTGATGAATGCCGATACGCGTAATGCCGAGCGCGGCGGAAAGCGGCGCGTCCAGCGCCATTGGCTCGGTATCGCCGCGATAGGAATGCGCATCCGGTTCTTCGAGTTCAGTCCAGTGCTTGATGAAATCCGGTCGGTTCATCAGTCGCTCTCCTTTGGATTGGATGTCGATAATAACGGCTTGCGGGAAGAACAAGACGCCTTGGCCGCGCGGGATTGTGCGTGCCGGCCAGGATGGCGAGCTATCGCACCGCGACGGGACTCACTGAGCAGGATGCCGCCAGTCTTCCCACGCATCCCGCGCCCGCAGCGCCATGCGCTTCCACGGCGGATCGGCAAACAGAATCAGCGCGCCGAGCGCGAGGCATCCGCAGACAAGAAACGTCCCACGATAGCCAAGACCCGCAACCAGCACACCCGACAATACACCCGACAGTATCGACCCGACCCGCGAAGCGTTGAAGAACAGCGCCGTCGCGGCGCCGGGCGAACGCGGCATCAGGTCCTGCATATACGTCATGCCGAGACACGACGTGACAGCGACGACGAATGCATTGAAGGCCTGCATGGGGATCAGCACGTTGACCGTGCCCGCCGCCGCGACTGCGATGAAATACACCACATGCACGGCCGCGCACGCCGCGAGCCATTTCAGCTTGTTGAGCGTCGAGCCGCGCGCGCCGAGCGCGAGCATCATCGGAATTTCGAGGAATGCGCCGAGCCCGAGCATGATCGACACATCGAGCCGCGTGCCCTTGAGGCCATGCACGACGTAAAGCGGCAGCACGATCATCGTCGCGTTCGCGGCGAGGCCGATCAGCGTCAGCGCGACGACGGAACGCCAGATCTGCCGCTGCGTGCCGGGTGCATGGGGCGGCGAGGGCGGCGGCGGCTCGGCGGGCTCGGTGACGGTCGTCACTTCGAGCGACGAAGCCGGGTCGCCCGCATAGTGCACCGGCGTGCTGTGCGGATCGCCAGCGGGCGATTCGCGCATGCGCCACACGATCGCGCCGCACGCCGCGAAGCACGCTGCCGCGAACAGGAAGAGCCCGTAAAAGCCCGCGCCCGCCAGCACCAGCGCACCGACGGACGGCCCGAACACCCACGCCATCGACAGCACCGTGCGCAGCGTCGCCAGCGCGAACGAGCGCTCTGCTTCGTCGTGCACGGGCAGCGCCGCGCGACCGAACGAGAACACCAGCGACATCGCCGAGCCGCCCGCGCCGAGAAACGCCACGCCGATCACGAGCAGCGTCAGATAGTTGCGCACGAAACAAAGCAGCAGAAAGCCGAGCGAGGCCGCGATCAACGCGGCCAGCAACAACGCGCGATGATGCCCGTGCCGGTCGGACCATTTGCCCGCCCACGCGCTTGCGACGACGCCGCTCGCGGCGATCAGCGTCATGAACAGACCGAGCTGCAGCGGCGTCATGCCCGTCTGCTCGACGCCGAACAACGACAGATACGGTGCGGTGAACGACATCGCGATGCCCAGCATCAGCGTCGCGCCGGCAAGCGGCATGAAAGAATGAATGCGCGTGAGACTGGCGAAGCGGGAGTTCATCGAGGGCGCGTGTTCGAACTGTGGGATGCGGGCGCAAGCGGGGAATCGCGCACGGAAGAGGCATTGTCGAACGCAAAGCGCGTCGCGCGCAACGCAGTTTCGTCATGTTGTGCAAAGAATGCGCGCCGCATGTGTGAAAACGGCAGAAGCCCGCCCGGCATCAAGGGCAAGCGAAATGCGCCGACGTGCAGCGCTTAGACTGATTGACTCATTACGTTGACATGCTTTGACAGATGACCGAACTCAAAGGCTCAATCGAATCCTACATATTGGCGAAGGACGGCAACCGTCCGCATCTGTTGACGGATGCCTTCGCGCGCGATGCGTCTTTGGCGATGACCGTGAAAACGGCCGCCATCGCGTTTCCGCAAGAAACTCACGGGCGTGATGCGATTGCATCCGTGCTGGTGAGCGAGTTCGCGTTGAAGTACGAGAACGTGTACACGTTTTGCGTCGGCGCGGTGCCCGCCGCTCACCAAAGCCAGTTCTCGTGCGACTGGCTGGTCTGCATGACGGAAAAGGCGACAGGCGCGGCGCGTGTCGGCTACGGACGCTATGAGTGGACGAGCGATGGGCAATCGTCGCGAGTGACGCGGCTGCACATCACGATCGAAGACATGGCGACACTCGCCGCAGAATTTGCCGAAAGCATCTTGCGTTGGGCGAGCCGCTTGCCATACCCGTGGTGCGCGCGCGACGCGCTGAAACAAGACGCGCCGGACATCGAAACCGTTCAGCGCGCCGTCACGCAACTGACGCGCTAACGCACCAGCTGATCGCCCTCGAGCGCTGCCGGCGCGCCATAGGTCCACGCGTGATTGCGCGAACCGTGGCCGATCGGAAAGCCGGCGTAAATCGGCACGCCGTACGGCTTCAACAGATCGACCATCATGTCGTGTAGCGTGAAGTCAGCGTTTTCAGGCAGCGGACAACGAATGAAATCGCCGAGCACGAATGCACGCGCGCCGTCGAACACGCCTGCTTCGCGCAACTGCATGACGCTGCGGTCGATCCGATAGGCAAGCTCGGTCACATCTTCGAGCAGCACGATCGCGCCGTCGCAGCGCGCCTGCCATTGCGTGCCCGCAAGACTCGCGAGCACGGTAATGTTGCCGCCCGCAAGATGTCCTTCGACACGACGTCCATCCGAACCAGACAGAAGCTGCAACGGCGCGGGCGCGGCGCGCTCTTCGTGCAGTTCGGCGAGCATGCTGGCGCGCGAAGCGTCGTCGAGTTTGGTCGCGAGGCCGTTCAAGGTCGGGCCGTGAATCACGCGCACGTTCGGCATGCCATGCAGCGCACCGAATAGCGCGGTCGCGTCGGAAAAGCCCACGAGCGTTTTCGCGCACGGCACGGCATCGGGCAGCGCATGCAGCGTATAAATGCTGCCGTAGCCGCCGCGCGCCACCCAGACGATATCGACGGAAGGATCGGTCAACGCGCGATGCAGATCGGCCGCACGATCTTCATGCTTGCCCGCGTGATAGCGATAGCGGTCGCGCACATGCGCGCAGACCTGCACGCGCAGGCCCCAGCTTTCGAGCAAGGCGATGCTTTGCTCGACGTGCTGCATGTCGGGCACGCCCGCCGGCGCGACGACGGCGACTGTCTTGCCTTCCAGCTTCATGCGCCCGCCTTTTTCGCGAGCAGCGCGGCCGTTTCCGGTGCGCCCATGCGGCTTGCCGCGTCGGCGGCCGACACGCCGTTCGCATCGCGAGCGTCGGGGTTCGCGCCATGCGCGAGCAGCAGCTCGACCATTTCCGTGCGATTGAACATGGCGGCGATCATCAACGCCGTGCGTCCGTCGGGCGATGCGCCTTCGACATCCGCGCCATGCGCCAGCAGCGTCTGCACGACATCCTTGAAGCCCTTGAAGGCCGCGCCCGCGAGGGGCGTCTGTCCGTTGTCGTTGCGCAGGTTCGGGTCCGCGCCGCGTTCGAGCAGCACGCGCACCGCGTCCGCATGGCCGTGATAGGCGGCGAGCATCACGAGGCTGTCGCCTTTCTCGTTGCGCAGATTGGGCGGCGCGCCTTTCTCGATGACGGCGGCCAGCATGTTCGCTTCGCCGCGCCGGGCTGCGTCGAATATTTCGCGCGCTACTTCGAGCAGATCAGGATCGATGTCGTCTGGGCTGCGCTTGTCGTCTGTCATGAAGCTTCTCCACTGTCGAACGAACGTCGCCGATTGCGCGGCGCGTCGGGTACAGCAGAGGATACAGGCAATGCCTGTTTGATGTTGCCCCTGGCCGGGTCATGCGTTGCCCCGTAAAGGATACGCGGGATACGCGACGTGGACAGGCAGAAGCGTTTGCTGGGAGGCTTCGGTAACGGTGAGGATTTTCGGGAGCCGTGTCCCGCAGCGCTTACGCCTGCTTGCGGATGGTCGGTTCCGCGTCGCCGTTTGCCATGATGCGGTCGAGCCGGGCGCTCGCATCCGTCAGCGCGCTGAGCGGCGCACGCTGCAATTGCGCGTCGTAAGTGCTGACGATGTGCGAGAGCAGTTCGACATGCGCTTCGTCGATACACCACTCGTCGCTCGACCGGCCTCGCTCGAACGTGACGGCAAGCGCCTGATCGGCGGTGCGCAGCTGATCGTAGGTCATCTCACCGTAGCCGAGGTCGCACAGAAAGCCGGTCAGCAGCATCGTCTGCGTGAGCGTCTGCGCGGCGCTCATGCTGCCTGCGCCGCGACGCAGCGCGTCGAGGGCAATGTGCACGGGCAGGATCAGCTCGACGGCCATGCTGCGCGGAATCGGCAGAAGCATGGCTTTTGCCTGCCGCGCGCGCGCTGCCTGATTGCTGCCGGGAAACGGAATGGTCTTGGCCATATCGCCTGAGAAAAAATTGGGAATGCTCTAGCGATAACGGCGCAACGCGGAAAAGATTAAGGGCTGATTTCCCTAAACCGCAAACGTTTGTCGAATCTCATATTTCCCTATTTTGCAGGACGGGTGAGCGGCGGCTTTAGAGATGCTTGAAGTAGAAGGTCGTGCCGCAAAACGATCCATCAGGCATCAACGCGTAGTTCGGCACTTCACCGACGCGCTGCCAGCCCGCACGCTCGTACACGCGCTCGGCCTCGCCGCCCGTCACGGTGTCGAGGACGAGCACGGACTTGCCTTCGTCGCGGGCCACGGCATCGGCGGCGGCCACCAGCCGGTGCGCGACGCCTTGCCGACGCGCGCGGCGATGCACGAGCATCTTCGCGACATCCGCGCGATGCGGCTGATTGTCGGGCTGCGCGAGCACCAGCTGCACCGTGCCGGCGATGCGCCCGTCCGTGTCTTCGGCGATCAACAGCGCGCGCTCGCCGCGTTCGACCCCGGCCGCCACCATTTGCCAGAACGCGACTGCCTTGTCGCGCGAGAGCGGCCACATGAAGCTGACGGAAGCGCCGCCCGCCACGCAATCCATCAGCACATCGGCAAGGCCGTCGATGCACTGCGCGGCTTCGTGCGCGCCGACGCGCCGCACGCTGATCGTTTCCGTCATGCGTTTCTCCTCACGGATGAAAACGGCAGCGTCGACAGCGCCACCAGATAACGCGCCGGTTTGCGCGTCGGGTTGTGAAACACGGTCGGGCAATCGAGGCGCATCGCCACGCAGTCGCCCGCTTCGAGCCGCCAGTGCGCGTCGCCGGCGCTGATTTCCATCGCGCCTTCGATCAGCCAGATCTGCTGATGGATTTCTGCCTCGCGCGCACCCGTCTCGTAGGCCACGCGCTGGCCGGCGGGAAAGTGAACCTCCACTAACTGGATCGGCGAGGGCAACGCCGGAGAGAGGCTGCGCCGCACATAGCCGGACGCCGGATCGGTCCAGACGGCCTGCTCTGCGGCGCGCGCGAGCGGCGATGGCGACCCGGCGGGCGTCGCGGGCGCTTCGAACAGCGACGCGAGCACGACGCCGAGCGCCGTGGCGAGCTTGTCGAGCACGGCTGCCGTCGGGCTGCTTTGCCCGCGCTCGATCAGCGAGATAGTCGAGCGGCTCACGCCGCTGCGTTCGGCCAGTGCTTCGAGCGACAGCCCGTGGCTGTCGCGCAGTTCGCGCACGCGGCGCGCAATCAGTGCATGGATGTCCATGACATCTAGAATACTGGATCAAAATTCCAGTATGTTGGATTGTGGGCGCTTTCGTTACTGTCGAATGGGAGCGTGCAAACTGCTTCGTGCACAATGCCCGGACGCCCCCGACTCCCTGAACTACTACGAACCCGAACGATGAGCCGTCGTCCCGCCGTCGCAAGCCAGTCGTCAAGCAGATCGATCGGTAAAACCGTCGGCCTCGCCGCGCTCGTGCTGGCGGGCCTCGTCGTCGCGTTGCTGGGCGCGGCGCTGGTCGGCGGCTGGCTGCTGCTGCGCGGCAGTCTTGCGCAGCTCGACGGCACGCAGCGCGCGCTATCGCTGTCGTCGGCGGTGACGATCGAGCGCGACGCGCTCGGCGTGCCGACCGTTCACGGCGCGACGCGCGCCGATGTCGCGTACGCAACGGGTTTCCTGCACGCCCAGGATCGCTTCCTGCAGATGGACCTGCTCCGGCGCGTCGCGGCGGGCGAAATGTCGGCGCTGGTCGGCCCGAACGCGCTCGAACTCGACAGGCGCAACCGGCTGCACCGATTTCGCGCCCGCGCGCATGCGATCGTCGAAGCCATGCCCGCCAGTCAGCGGCAACTGCTCGAGCGCTACACGGCGGGCGTCAATGCGGGGCTGGCGGCGTTGTCGTCGCGGCCGTTCGAATACTGGATGCTGCGTACGCAGCCCGAGCCGTGGCGTGCCGAAGATTCGCTGCTGGTCGTCTACGCGATGTACTTCGATCTGCAGTCGTCCGAAACGCGCCGCATTCTGGCGCGCGCCGTGTTGCGCGACCGCGTGAGCGCCGACCTGTACGCGTTTTTGCTGCCCGCCGCGAGCCACTGGGATGCGCCTTTCGACAGCGCATCGACGCCGCCCGTCGAACCTGCGCGTTTGCCTTCCACGCGCCCCGACTGGCTCTCGGCGCCGAAGCCGGTGAGCGTCGCGAGCGAGCAGACGCAGGACGTGAGCGAGTCCGCGGTGGGCAGCAACGGCTGGGTCGTGGACGGCGCGCACAGCGCGCATGGCGGCGCAATCCTCGCGAGCGACATGCACCTGGGGCTGTCGCTGCCGAACATCTGGTATCGCGTGTCGCTGATGTGGCCTGCCGGCGACGGACTGCCGATGCACGCGCTGACAGGCGTGAGCCTGCCCGGCGCGCCGCTCGTGATTGCGGGCAGCAACGGCAAGATCGCGTGGGGCTTCACGAACAGCTACGGCCGCTATATCGATCTGATCGAATTGCAACGCAATCCTGCCGACCGCCTGCAGTACCGCACGCCCGAAGGCGTCTGGGCGCGCGCGAGTGTCTATCACGAGCGTATCGACGTGAAGGGCGGCGCGAGCGTCGACTTGCCGGTGGCAGAAACGCGCTGGGGTCCGGAACTGACGGTCGGCGCGCGCGCGTATGCATTGCGCTGGGTCGCGCATGATCGCGAGGCCGTGAACCTCAATCTGCAAAAGCTCGAAGACGCGAAGACGATCGACGAAGCGCTGCGCGTCGCGCAAACCAGCGGCCTGCCCACCCAGAACATCATGGTCGCGGACTCGCGCGGCAAGATCGGCTGGACGCTGGCGGGGCCGCTGCCGCAACGCGATCCCGCCGACCTGCAACACGGCCCGGACAGCGACACGCCGTACGACTCGGCGACATACCAAGGCTGGCAGCGCTATCTGCCGCCCGCGTCGTACCCCAAACGCGTCGATCCGCCGCTCGGCCGTTTGTGGACGGCGAACAATCGCGTGGTGATGTCGCGCGACGCCGCGCTGATCGGCGACTCGGGCGCCGACCTCGGCGCGCGCGCGTCGCAGATCCGTGACGACCTGCTCGCCGCGCCGAGCCCCGACGAGCACGCCATGCTGTCCATCCAGACCGACGACCGCGCTCAATGGATCGAGGTCTGGCGGCGCGTGGCGCTCGAAGCGCTCGATGCCGGCGCGCTGGAAGGTCATCCGCAGCGCGCGGCGTTCCGCCAGCAACTGGTCGCATGGAATGGACGCGCGGATGTCGACGCCGTCGGCTATCGGCTCACGCGCGGTTTCTTCTTCGCACTGTACGACGCGTGGTTCGGCAGGCTCGACGCCGAGCTTGCGGGCGCGATGCCAGGCGGCGGGAATGGCAATCCGCCGCTTGGTCTGCGGGTTGCCAACTCGCGCTACGAAGCCGTCATGGAGACGCTCGCGGGGCATCATGCGTGGATGCCGGACGGCTTCAGGGACTGGCGCGCGTTCATGCTCGACCGCATCGATCGCACGATTGCGCAGCTACCGGCCGATACGCCGATCGAACAGGCGCGCTGGGGCGAGCGCAATCGCGCGGCGATCGAGCATCCGTTTGCGCGTATCGTGCCGGCGTGGCTGCCGTGGGTGCGCGGCTGGCTCGGCGCGCCGCACGATGCGTTGCCCGGCGATATCAACATGCCGCGCGTGCAGGGGCCCGCTTTCGGCGCATCGGAACGGATGATCGTGTCGCCGGGACGCGAGCAGAGCGGCATCTTCGAGATGCCGGGCGGACAGTCGGGGCATCCGCTGTCGCCATACTTTCTCGCCGGTCACGAAGCGTGGGTGCGCGGCGAGAAGACGTCGTTCCTGCCGGGCGCGCCCGTGCACCGGCTGATACTTGGCCGGACGGGGCAATGATTCTGTATTGAAGGTTTGACTGGAGTGTCCGTATGGAGAAGGAACGCAGCAGCGATCTGCTGGCGGTGCGCGATCTGTTGAGGCAGTTCGTCGATGAGCGTGACTGGTCGCGCTTTCATTCGCCGAAGAATCTCGCGACGGCATTGAGCGTCGAAGCGAGCGAATTGCTGGAGCCGTTTCAGTGGCTGCAGTCGGGCGAGAAAAGCGAACTCGCCGACGACAGGCTCACCGCAATCCGTCACGAAATGGCCGACGTACTGACATATCTCGTGATGCTCGCCGACCGGCTCGACGTCGATCTGTATGCGGCGGTGCTGGAGAAGATCGAATTGAATCGCGCGAAATATCCGGCGCACAAGGTGCGCGGCGATTCGCGCAAGTATTCGGAATACGACGCGGAGCACGGCGCGGAGCACGGCGGCGATTAGCGGTTTGTACCGTGGCGACGTCTTCCGCGAAGAAGCGGCGGCGCGCCAGTCGTCGTTGGACAGCAGACAGTCGCGCAGCACGCGCACGTCGCGCAGCGTCAACGCGAGTTCGCAGCCGAACGACGGATCGGATGCCGCCGCATCGTCGCCGATCAGCGCAACGCCGTCGCGATATGGAGGCTCGACCCGGCAATAGGTGAGTGTTTTCGGGAGTGGTTCGCGTTGGGCCAGGTAAAGGCGAAATTAAGGCCAAGTTAAGGCCGAAGCATGAAAAAAGCCGCCCGAAGGCGGCTCGCGTAGCGGTCGGCGCGAAGCGCTTACTGCTTGACGCCTTCTGCCTGGATATGCAGCACCGTCTTCGTGTTGAAGCCGTACGACTTGCCCCAGTCGATGCCGAAGTCCGCGCGGTCGAACGTCGCCGTCGATTCCGTGCCGCACACTTCGCGCTTGAGCATCGGGTTGATGAAGCACTTGAACGATTCGATCTTCAGGTTCAGCGGCTTCGTCACGCCATGCAGCGTCAGTGTGCCGATGACCTCGACGGGCGTGTCGCCGTCGAAGCGGATCTGCGTGCCCTTGTAGGTCGCCGTCGGGTACTTCGCTGCGTCGAAGAACTCGGGCGTTTGCAGATGCTTGTCGAGCTTGTCGTTGCCCGTGTCGATCGACGCCGTGTCGATCGTCACGTCGACCGTGCCCGTCTTCGCCGCGCGATCGAGCGTCACCGTGCCGCTCGACTTCTTGAACTTGCCGCGCCATACCGAGATGCCGCCGAAGTGATCGGCTTCGAAGCTCGGGTACGTGTGGTTCGGATCGAGCTGGTACGTATCGGCGGCCATTGCATTGAACGACATGCCCGCGATCAGCGCGCCCGCTGCGATCAACAGTTGTTTCTTCACGTTATTCTCCTGAGTTGATGAGTGTGCCCCGCGCGCTCAATGCTTTGCGGCGACGATGTGGAACTTGATGACGACGTCGTCGGCGACCACCGACGTATCCTTCCATTCGCCCGAGCCGATGTCGTACTGCGTGCGTTTAATGGGCAGCGAGCCGTCGAACGTCTGCGTCGCGCCTTGCTGCGTGATGGAAACGGGCACGGTGACAGTCTGCGATTTGCCCTTGATGGTCAGCTTGCCCGTGACCTTGTACTGATTGCCGCCCGCGGGCGCGATCGCTGTCGAAACGAAAGTCGCTTTCGGGAACGTCGCGCTGTCGAACCATTCCTTGCCACGCACCTGCTTGTTGTATTCGGGGTCGCCGAGGTCGTAGCTGTCGGTGTCGATCGACAGGTTCGCGCTGCCTGCCGTTGGCTTCGCGGGATCGAACGTCAGTTGCGCGTTGAACTTCCTGAACGTGCCGTCGACAGGCACGTTCATCTGCTTCGAGGTCGCGACGACCGTGCTCTTGCCCGCATCGACTTGCGCGAGGGCTGGCAACGCGACGGCGAACAGAACGGCGGCGGCGCCCGCCAGCACGCGGCGATAAGAGTTGTTCTTCATGTTCATTCGATGATCCAGCGTAAGGTCAACATGAAAGCGCCATGAAAAGCGCGCTCATTTGAGGAAGGGAATCATGCGGGCAAGCAGTCCGTCGCGTTCGACGAACTGATGCTTGAGCGCCGCGAGCACGTGCATGGCAAACAGCACGAGCAGCGTGTAGTTCAACGCGATATGCGTGGTGCGCAGAATCGCCTTCAGCGCCTGATCGGGTCCGATGAAAGTGGGCAGCGGCAACACGCCGAGATACACGACCTGCACGCCCGCCGCCGAGCTGAAGAAGTAGCCGGTAACGGGAATGGCAAGCATCAGCACGTAGAGCAGCGCGTGAGTAGCGTGCGCGGCGGCCTTTTGCCAGCCGGGCATCGCAGCGGGCATCGGCGGCGCTGCATGCGTTGCGCGCCACACGACGCGCAGCGCGGCCAGCGCGAACACGGTGACGCCGATCCACTTGTGCCACGACACGTATTTGAGCTTGGTCGGCGTGAAGCCCGGAATGTCCGTCATGATCCAGCCGAGATAGAAGCCGCAGATCATCAGCAGCGCGATCAGCCAGTGCAGCGCAATGGCCGTGCGGCTGTAGCGCAGACTCTGGCCTGGGCTCTGAGAAGAAGCGTGGGACGTCATAGGCAATCGAGTACCTTCGCGTGTTCTGTTCACTGTGGAGTGCGACGCAATGACGCCGCCTCCGATTGAACGCGAATGGTAGTGGGCGAATATGCCTATGAATAGCTATGCGCGGGAGAACAGATCGTTGCGGTGGTGCGAGCAATCGTTTAACAATTCTGCTGATTAGTCGCACCTTGAAGCGCGATAGGCTTGTTCTGCCTCCTGACGTCGGAAGTAGCCTTGCAAGGTGGTTTCCGGTTCGCCGCTGTAGCCGCCTAACTTCGGGACGACGGCGTTTGCCCGATCTTGCTCTGGTGGACGGAAAGACTCGATATAGTTGTGGATGATCTCTCTACAGCGCCTTTCGAAGTCCGAGTCGTCTTTGAGCGGTGTGGCCATGGACCTGTCGAAGTTCTGCTGGAGCGGGCTGCGATACGTATTGCCGGGAGAGCCGGTCGCAAGTGGTTTTACGGCGGCTTGCGCAATGGCGTTACACGTCAGTGTGACGATGCAAAGCGAAATGAGTAAGACCCGGGCGTCCATGATCGTGGATAGTGGCCAGCGATGGAGCCGAGTATAGGCACCGAACGGTGCACTTCGACACTGAGAAAAATCAACGAATCGTCACTGTCGGCAAGAACATGCGCACATCGAGCACATGCATGGGACGAGGCAAAGGATGGATCACCAAACCTTTGCGCTTTAGCAATGTTGCGCGGCGCTTTAGCCAGAACGCGAAGCCCAAAAAGCATGCTGCACCTGCATGATTTCTTCTTCTACTTCGGCGACAGGCCCGATCAGATCGACGCGCTTTTGACAATGATCGAAGACGTATTGCGACGACACGCTCATCGTGGGGTTTTCAGCATGATTACCCGTGGCTTGCAGCAGGCGTTCTTCCGTCATCCCGAACACCACGCGCCCGATGTTCGCCCAGTACGCGGTGCCCGCACACATGCAGCACGGTTCGACGGTCGTATAGAGCGTACAACTCCACAGATACTGCGGCGTGAAGTTGAGCGCCGCAATGCGTGCCAGCACCGATTCTGCATGATTGACGGTATCGACGTTGCCTTGTTCGATCAGCACGGTCTCCTGATCCGGGCCGACGAGAATCGCGCCGAACGGATGATGGCCCATCAGCGTCGCGCGTTCTGCCACGACGCTCGCATGACGCAGATGACGCACGATCTGTTCGCGCGTCGGCGCAAGCCCCTGCTCGGGGAAGTCCGACGCGTTCTGTTTCGAGGGATGGCGCAGGCTCAAACGGTGTCTCCTCCGTGGGTGGTTATGCGAGCGTTACTTCGGCAACGATCCGTCGACGCCCTGCACGAACCAGTTCAGCCGCAACAGTTCCGCATCCGACAGCGACTTGCCCGCTGCCACCTTGATCGCACCGCCCTGATCCTTGATCGGCCCGGAGAACGGGTCGAACTTGCCTGCGATGATGTCGTCGCGCTTTTGCGCCAGCGCTTTCTGCGCGACGGGCGACACGGCTTGCGTGTTGATGCTCGCCAGGTCGATCGCTTTTTCCTTGAGGCCCCACCACGTCGGCGCATTGGTCCACTTGCCCGACTGTACCTGTTCTATCAGATGCGAATAGTAGACGCCCCAGTAACTGACGCACGCGCCCAGTTGCGCATTCGGGCCGAACTGCTTCATGTCCGAGTCCCAACCGAACGCATGCACCTTCTTCTGCTCGGCCGTCTGCATCGTGGCCGTCGAATCGGTGTTCTGGATCAGCACGTCGGCGCCCTGGCCGATCAGCGTTTCGGCGGCCTGCTTTTCCTTGCCCGGGTCGAACCAGGTGTTGATCCACACCACCTTCACCTTTGCATTCGGATTGACCGAGCGCGCGCCCATCGTGAATGCGTTGATGTTGCGCACCACTTCCGGCACGGGCACCGACGCGACGAACCCGAGCGTGTTGGTCTTCGTCGTATAGCCGCCGACCAGCCCCGCGAGATAGGCGCTCTGATAGGTGCGCACGTCGTAGGTGGCGAAGTTCGCGGCCTTCTTGTAACCGGTCGCGTGCTCGAAGACGATGTCGGGGTAATCCTTCGCGGTCTTCAGTTCGAAGTCCTGGAAGCCGAAGCTCGAGCCGACGATGATCTTGTTCCCCTTGTTCGCGAGGTCGCGGAACACACGCTCAGAATCCGCCGATTCGGGCACGTTCTCGACGCGCGTCACCTTGATCTTGTCGCCGAACTTCGTTTCGATCGCCTTCACGCCTTGCTCGTGCGCGTAGGTCCAGCCGGCGTCGCCGGGATTGCCGAGGTAGACGAAGGCGACGCCCAGCGGCTCGGCAGCCGTGGCAGATGTGCTGAGGGCAGCGGCGACGCCGAGTGTGGCGAGCAGCGCGGCCGGGACGCGCAGCGAACGCATGACTGCGCGGGCCATTGTTGTTTTCATGAAATCTCCGGAGACGGGGAAGGGAATCAGCGGAGATGGTCGTAAGCCAATATCGAGGTCGAAATTGAATTCCGTTATGCGCCCTATAACGGAATTGATATGAAGGATGGGTTCGCGGGTCGCGGCAGGTTCAGTTGCCACGCCTGGAACAGCAGGAACGGACGGGCGGTCGTCATTGCGTCGTCTTCGTCATGGTGAGCTTGCTGGTCGTCGATGGCTCACGATTGCGCTTGCGGTGAGGCTATTCGGGAGCCGAGCAACGGTGAGTTGCCTCGTAACCCGCACGGCACTGTAGCGAAAGGTGAGGTTATTCGGGACCTGGGTCGAGCACTGCGCGCGGCTAGCCGGTGACGATCAGCAGCACGCCCGTGACGCTCAGCGCGCCACACCAAAGCCAGTCGAAATTGATCCAGCCCCGGCGCAGCATGCCGAGCCCCAGATACTGATAGGCGGCGAGCGCGATAGCGCTGGCCGTCACGAGCGTGACGACGGTATGGACGGCCGTCACCTGACCGACCGATTCGAGCGAGCTGCCGACAGGCATCCCCGCGCCGCACAGCGGCAGCAGCGCCGGCAGCAGCATCAGGCCCGCGCCGTGCATCGTCGCCATCGCTGTCGACCACAGCGCGAGCCCCACGAAGCCCGCTGTCATGCCGACGCGCACGCGTTGCTTGTGGCCGTAGAAATGGTGATACGCGGCCCAGGCAATCAGCAGAATGCCCATGACGATGCGCAGATGCACGGTGTGCGTGAAGAGCCCGAGCGCGACGGCCGACGTCGTCACCAACATCACGGAGACGGCATGCCCGAGCGCGAGCGGCGGCAGCGCCATCAGCAAGGCTTTGCGGCTGCCATGCTGAAGCCCGAGCGCGGCCGCGAACAGCCAGCCCATCGCCGGGTTCACGCCATGAAAAATGCCGCTGCCGATCACCGTCGCCCACACGCCGTTCATTGCGCGCTCACGGATAGCAATACGAATCCGACGACGCGTCGCCGCCTTCCAGCCGGATCTGATGCGGCCGATGCGACTTCGGCCAGTCGACGAAGAAGTCCTTCGCCACGGTGAGGCCGCCCGTCTTCCCCGCGTCGAGCTTGACCATCCAGCCATTGAGGCCGTCCGGGTAGAACTGTTCGTCGATCGCGCCGTACAGCGAGTTCGTGAAGTACACGCGGCTGCCGTCGCGGCTTACTTCGACCATCTGCGGGCCGCCGTTCAGCGGCCGCTCGCCTGCCGCCGGATGCGTCGCACGCGCGACAATGCCGCCGATGCGCACCGTGCCCGTCAGTTCCGGCTTCATCGGATCGGAGACGTCGTATTGTCTGAGGTCGCCCGTGCCCCAGCACGACACGTACAGGAAGCGGTCGTCGAGCGACAGCGCGATATCCGTGACGAGCGGCGGCACGGCGCCGAAGCCTTTGAGCATGGGCGGCAGCAATGAGGCGTCGGCGGGCTCGGCGGGAATCTCGATCACCTTGCGCGCGGCCCACTGATCGCCGTCGCGATACCACGTCCAGATCGACGCCGACAGGTCCTTGAGGCTGATCACCGAATTCACGAAGCCGTAGGCTTTGGTTGGATCGTGCGCGGGGCGTAGTTCGAATACCAGCTGGTTCTCCGCGCCGAAGTCGACGACCTGTTTGTGCTTGCGCGTGTTCATGTCCCAGAAGTGCAGCCGATGCCCGTACTGCCCGCCGAGCAGCACTTCCGGCACAAGGCCGTTCTCGAAGGTCGCGGGCAGGCCCCATTCGCTCGTCACGACGGTGTCGTAGCCGAGATGCCACCAGCCGTCATACGCGAGTTGCTGCGGGCCGCGATCGATTTCCCACTGGCCGCGAATGTCGAACGTTTCATGGTCCATCAGGAAGATGCCGCCGGGCGCTTCGCCCTGCGCATTCGCCAGCGACACCACGTAGATGCCCGCCGGCCCGCAGTGCACGGTGTGCGGGCGCGTATAGCCCGCCTTGTCCGCGACTTCCGCGGGTTCGAGCACGCGTACGATCTGCGGCTGCCGCTTGTCGGGCTTCGTATCGAGAATATGGATACGCGACGAGCGCAGCCCCGGCACGACGAGATAGCGGCGCTCCGTATGCGGATGCGGCGCGTTCGGACATAGACACGAGCTGCACGCGTTCCAGCCGAAGTGATGCAACTCGTCGCCCGTATTGGGCATCGCCACGCGGCCGACGATGCGCCCATATTCCGCCGAGCCAGGATCGACATCGACGACGGCAAGCTCGTCGGGCCTTTCGCGCGACGGATCGAAGCTCGCCACATACGCGACGGTTTCCTTCGGCGCGCTGCTTGCCATGCGCGCGGACGGATAAAAGGTCGGATCGGGTTTCCATGTCGCCATGACTCATCTCCAGGAAGATGTTGCGATGCGGCACGCGAGTCGCGCGCGCCATGTATCAAAACGGCACGAGCGTTTGAGCTTTTCACTGTAGGCAATTTCGCGGCGGCTTGCGGGATTGTTGGTATTGGCGTCAAAGGCCGGTCGACGCAATAGCGCCGGTTTGCCTGTCCAGGCGCCCGCCGCCCATGCGCAAACGCCACGCAGATTAAAATGATGCGATTCCACGTTTTCTCTCGCCGCTTCTAGCCGTATTCCCATCATGCGTTCATGGCGTCTCGACCGTCCCGTTTCGCAAGGGCAGCTGGATCTCAGCCGCGCGACGGGCCTCGTGTCGTCGATCGGCAGCGACGATACGAATGCGCTCGCCGCCGAAGTGCTGAAGCTGCTCGGCGACATCGCGGCGATTTCGCAGTGCACGATCTTCGCGTACGAGTTCGGCAACCGGCCGCGTACTGTTTCCGTGGCGGACCATCGCGGCGGGCGTTTTCTGCGCGACGTCGCCGATACTTACGCGCGCCACTTCTATGCGCTCGACGGCAATCAGAAGATCGTTTCGTCGGCACGCAGCGACAAGCCCGGCTCGACACTCGTGCTGCATCAGCAGACGAGCGAAGACATCCTCAACGAAGCGTATCGCGCGGCCTGCTATCAGCAGCCGAACGTGTCGGACCGCGTCTCGCTGCTCGTGCAGCCGACGCCCGATATCTGGCTCTCGGTGAACCTGTATCGCGATCGCCGCTTCGGCAATTACCATCCGCGCGAGATCGCGTTGATCGAAGCGATGGCGCCGTTGATCGCGCACGCGGCGAAGCATCACTACGCGATCTGCGGCCAGCGCGATCTGGCGATCTCGCATCTGATGCTCGCGCGCGTGCGCGGCCTCTGTCCCGAACTGTCGAAGCGCGAACTCGACGTGCTGACGGGCGTGCTCGAAGGACGCTCGGCGCAGGAAATCGGCGACACGATGGGCATCAAGGCGACAAGCGTCGTCACGTATCAGAAGCGCGCGTTCCGGCGGCTCGGCATTTCGAGCCAGCGGCAGCTGTTTGCGCTGTGCATCGGGCCGGGCAAGGTCTGACGCATTCCTTTTCTTCAGCGCATTTGCGCTGACGTATCCGCGTTTTCCCCAGGCCTGAACAGGCGCCACGTTGTACCCAAAATGAGGACAGGCCGTACATAGCCGCGCTCCATACTGCGACGCATCAGAAAGCGACAACATCGGAGACAACGGTATGGACACCTCCTCGCGAGCCGGCTCGCTGCATGCGACGCCTGCCACCACCGCGCCGCATGCGCACGAACAGCCCGTCATCGCCAAGGTATCGCGGCATCTGCTGGGGTTCCTGTTCGCGCTGTTCTTCTTCTCGTTTCTCGACCGCATCAACATCGGCTTCGCCGGCCTGACGATGATGAAGGACCTCGGGCTCACGAGCACGCAATTCGGTCTCGCGACGACGCTCTTCTACGTCGCCTACATCGCGTTCGGCATTCCGGGCAACGTCGTGCTGGCGCGCATCGGCGCGCGCAGATGGATCGGCACGATCATGATCGCGTGGGGACTGGCTTCGACGGCGACGATGTTCGCCTCGAGCCCGGGCACGCTGTACGTGTTGCGCGTGCTGGTGGGCGTGACGGAAGCGGGCTTTTTGCCAGGCATCCTGCTGTATCTGACCTACTGGTTTCCGGCTGCGTATCGGGCGCGCGCCAACGCGCTGTTCATGATAGCGATGCCCGTCACGGCGGCTGCCGGCTCGGCGTTGTCGGGCTTTATTCTCGGACTCGACGGCACGCTTGGGCTGAAGGGGTGGCAATGGCTCTTTCTGCTCGAAGGCTTGCCATCGGCGATTCTGGGTCTCGCTGTGTACGCGTATCTCGACGACAGTCCGCAACAGGCGCGCTGGCTCGACGACGAAGAAAAGCGCACGCTCGCCGCAACGCTTGCTGCGGAACATCGGCAGGGCGTTGCTGTGGATGCTCGTGCGAGTCGCGAGAAAAGTATCGTCAGTGAACTGCTGTCGCCGGCTGTCGTGAAGTTTGCGATTGCGTACTTCTGCCTAGTCAACACGCTGGCAATGGTCGCCGTGTGGACGCCGCTGATCGTGAAGAGCTTTAGCGCGGATGCGAGCAATCGCACGATTGGCCTGCTCGCCGCGATTCCGCAGGTGTGCACGATCGTTGCGATGATCTGGTGGGGACGCCGCTCTGACCGCAAGCAGGAGCGCAAATGGCATCTGATGATTCCGATGCTGTTCTCTGCTGCGGGCTGGCTGTGCACCGCATATTCGTCGAATCCGGCCATGCGCATGGTCGGCGTGTGTCTTGCGTCGGCCGGTTCGTACACGGCGATGTCGATCTTCTGGACCACGCCCGATCATGCGTTGAGCTTTCGCGCACGCGCCATCGGCATTGCCGTGATCAACGCGACGGGCAACATCAGTTCGGCGCTCAACCCGCTGATCGTCGGATGGCTGAAGGACGCGACGCACAGCTTTTCGGCGGGGCTGCTGTATTCGGCGGTGCTGCTGGTGATCGGCGTGATCATCGTGACGCTGTTGCCGATGGACAAACGCGAAGCGCCACACGCGCGGCTCGCCTGAAGGAATCGATCTGGAGCATTGGATGAACAAGCAATTCAAACCGTATCCGTTCACCGCGAAAAAGTACGCAGCGCGCGTGCCGCAATTGAAAGAGGGTGTGGACGCGCAGCGTCATGCGGTGACGATTGTCGGCGGTGGGCCCGTCGGTCTCGCTGTCGCGCTCGGTCTGGCGAATCACGGCGTGCGCTGCGTGCTGATCGAAGCGGACGATTCCGTCTGCTATGGCAGCCGCGCGATCTGCATTTCACGCCGCAGCCTGGAGATCATCGAACGGCTTGGCGCACTCGATGGCTTTCTGAAAACGGGCTTGCCGTGGACGGGCGGCCGCAGCTTCTATCGCGAGACGGAAGTGCTGCACTTCACGATGCCGCAGGACGAAAACCAGAAGCTGCCGCCGATGGTGAACCTCGCGCAATATCACATCGAACAGTTCTTGCTGGATGCGGCGGAGAAGCGCGCCGATCTGATCGATATCCGCTGGCAGACGCGCGTGAAGTCGATCGATTCGCGCGATGACGGCGCAACGCTGCAACTGGGCACGCCTGATGGCGACTACGCGCTGGAAACGGACTGGGTTGTCGCCGCCGATGGCGGGCGCAGCACGATCCGCGAAGCGCTCGGCTTGCAGTTGCAAGGCACGAGCTACGAAGGGCGTTATGTGATCGTCGATATCGAACTGCGAAGCGATCGTCCGACGGAACGTCTCGCGTATTTCGATCCTTCGTCGAATCCGGGTTCGACCGTGCTCGTGCACAAGCAGCCGGATAACGTGTGGCGCATCGACTATCAGTTGCGCGATGGCGAAGACGCGGGGCAGGCCGTGAAGCCTGAAAACGTTATGCCGCGCGTGCAAAGCCTGCTCGACATGATGGGAGAGAAAGGCGAGTGGGCGCCGATCTGGATCACGATCTACAAGGCCAATGCGTTGACGCTCGAGCGCTATCGTCATCGGCGCGTGATGTTCGCGGGCGATGCTGCGCATCTCGTGCCGATCTTCGGTGTGCGCGGCGCGAATTCGGGTATTGACGATGCGGACAATATCGCGTGGAAGCTGGCGTTTGTCGTGAAGGGATTGGCGTCTGATGCGTTGCTCGACAGTTATTCGGATGAACGTGTTGCCGCTACGCATGAGAATTTGAGTTATGGCACGAAGAGCACCGAGTTCATGGCCCCGCCTTCATTTGCATTCGATCTGATGCGCAAGGCGGTGTTGAGTCTTGCTGTGGAGCATCCGGGTGTGCGCTCGCTGATTAATCCGCGGCAGACGTCGGCGATTACTTATGTGCAGTCGCCGTTGAATGTTGCCGACGGCGATGGGTTTGGTGCTGGGCCTGTGCCGGGGGCGGTGCTCGCCGAGTTTCCGCTGACGATTGCTGAAGGTGGGCATGCGCGTGAGGCGCATTTGACCGATCTTGTCGGTGCGCGGTTTACGGCGCTGTGTTTTAGCGACGAGGGTGAAGTGTCCGCTGATTTCACCGCGCTTGCGCAAGCGATGCGTGAACGTGGGGTGCCGTTCAAGGTTGTGTCGATCAGCGCGCATTTGCGTGCCCAGGCGCGGGGTGTGCACGCGTGGGATCACACGGGACGCATCTTCGGGCGTTATGACGCGAAGCCGGGCACGGTGTATCTGGTGCGCCCCGATGGACATGTGCTGGGGCGCTGGCGCAATGCGCGCGCGGACGATGTCGATGCGGCGATTACGCGCGCGCTTGCTCGATGAACCGATTCAACGAATGGAGAACGCGATGACCGATGCGGAACTCGATACTGTCTATACGCGGCTGTGTAGGACGATGACTCAAGTCGGTGAGGCGAATGCGCCGATGTTTCTGGCGAGGTTTGCGCTGCTGGCGATTGAGAGGATTGACGATGCCGATGTGTCGTTGAAGTTGATCGAGGCGGCGGGCGATGGGGTAAGCGGGTAGCTTTTGTGGTTCATGGATTGATCGTTTGGTGTTTTGGGTTTTGGGGTGGGCATTCGTGATTTGCTTTTGCGCTGGCATCCGCGAATCGTTAGCGTGCTTCAGGCGTCGCCCCTGTGCGGGGCGGCACGAGCCTGTCCGCATTTTTGTGGGCGAGGCGGTTAAAGGAATCGTTAGCCGCGCGCCTGCGTAAATCGATCGCCAAACAGAATAGCAAACTGGTTCATGGCTGACTTCCAGTCGAAGGCTGAGCGCACGTTTTTGGCCAGGACGTTGCGCAATGCCAGCCAGAGTAGCTTGATTGCAGCCTCGTCATTGGGGAAGTGACCGCGGGTCTTGATGATCTTGCGCAACTGCATGTTCAGACTCTCAATGGCGTTCGTGGTGTACACGACCCGCCGGATCTCGGGTGGAAACACGAAGAACGGCGTGACGTGCTCCCAGGCGCGCTGCCAGGACTGCACGATAGTCGGGTATTTCGCGCCCCATGGCCCATCAGCAAAGGCCTGCAGAGCCTGCTTCGCTGCCTCTTCGCTGGCAGCTGCGTAGATCGGACGCAGCGCCTGGGCGACAGCCTTGCGGTCCTTCCAGCCAGCGTATTCCAGGCTGTTGCGGATCAGATGCACGATGCAGGTCTGCACCGCCGTCTTCGGGTAAGCTGCGCCGATCGCGTCGGTCAGCCCCTTCAGGCCGTCAACGACCGCAATCAGGATGTCCTGGCAGCCGCGGGTCTTGAGTTCGTTGAACACCTTGAGCCAGAACTTCGCGCCCTCGGTCTGCTCAATCCACAGGCCCAGCACATCGCGCTGGCCGTCCGCCTGAATGCCCAGAGCCAGATACACCGCCTTGTTGCTGACCACACCGTCATCGCGGATCTTGACCCGCAACGCGTCGAAGAAGACCACCGGATACATCGTCTCGAGCGGACGGTTCTGCCAGGCCAGCGTTTCGGCCATCACCTCGTCGGTGACCGAGCTGATGAAATCGGGCGACACCTCGGTGCCGTAGCTCTCGGCCAGAAAGGCCTGGATCTCGCGCACGCTCATGCCACGCGCGTACATCGCGATGATGCGCTCGTCAAAGCCGGTGAAGCGGCGTTCGTGTTTGGGGATCAGGATCGGCTCGAAGCTGCCGTCGCGGTCGCGCGGCAACTCGACCCGGACGACGCCACGATCGGTGATGACCGTCTTGCGGCTGGCGCCGTTGCGCTCGTTGGCCTGGCCAGCGGGTTTGGATTCGCCCGGTGGATACCCCAGATGCAGATTCATCTCCGCACCCATCGCGCGTTCGATAATCGCCTTGTTAAACGCCAGCATCAGATCCTGCACCTCGGTCGGCGTCATCGGCCCCTTGACCAGCTCGTCCAGCAGTGCTTTGGGCAGTTCAGGCAGCGGCCCTCGGGCCGCTGCCTGAGACGCCACCGTGCGTTTCTTCTTCATTGGCATATCCATGACTTTTACCTCTCATGATATGCCTCGCCCACAAAATGACGGATAGGCCCGGCGGCACCTACTTTTCTTTGCCGCCGCAAAGAAAAGTAGGCAAAAGAAAGCGGCTCACACCGCCAGCTCTTTTTTCTGCCTGAGGGCCCCCACAGGTTCTTACACTTCACACGGCAACCACGTGGCCCGTGCTCGTTGCCAGCGCTCTGAATGAGCGCCTCACCCGCTTCACCCACCCGTGTTTCAGCACACCGCGCCAGACAGGCCACCGCCGCCCAGGTGGCAAACTGTGTGTCGGCCCTCGGTGCTCCACACGCCTCACTCCGGACCATTAGCGCACGCGTCCCACCCGGTAAGAGCGCCACCCTATACGACGCGACAACCTACACACAGTTTGCCACCTGGGCGGCACATACCGTTCGCTGCCGCTGGCCCGGGTACGGGTAATCGAAGCGGGTGAGGCACCTGTTCGAAGCGTTGGCAACGGGCACCAACCAAGGCGCTGGTGTGTGAAGGGTGGGGACGTTGGGGGCCCGTGAACAAAGGTCAAGGGCTGGCGGTGTGAGCCGCTTTCTTTTGCCTACTTTTCTTTGCGGCGGCAAAGAAAAGTAGGTGCCGCCCCGCACAGGGGCGACGCGTGAAGCGAGCTAACAAATCGCGGATGCCAGCGCAAAGGCTAAAACACCAAATCAAGAAGCGTGAAGCACGCTAACGTATCGCGGATGCCATCGCAAAGCCTAAAACACCAAATCAAGAAGCGTGAAGCACGCTAACGTATCGCGGATGCCACCGCAAACCCACTCGCCTTACGCCCCGCGTTCATCCTCCTCCGCCTCGCGGCTTTCCCCCACCTCCAGTTCCCTGATCAACGCATCAACCGCCGCATACAAATCACCGACAACCTTCTCTCCGACCTTATCCTCCAGCGCCCGATACTCCGCCTCCAGCATCGGCTTCATCCGCTCGACGATTGCCTCGCTTTGCGCCGTCAACGAAACGCGCACGCGCCTTTGATCGTCCTCGAAGCGTTCTTTCGTCACATGCCCGAGATCTTCCATACGCGCGAGCACGCCCGCGAGACTCGGACTCGAAATCGTGCACAGCGCGCATATCTGCCGGGGCTCCAGCGGCCCGTTCTCATGCAGCGCGCGAATGATGCGCCATTGCTGCTCGGTCAGCCCCTGCGCGGTAAGCAACGGACGGAACCGCGCCATCATGAGTTCGCGCGCGCGCAACAGCAGCATCGGCAGATTGCGATGCATCGCGAGCGGCGCGGCAGCGCGGGATCGGGTCATCACCATGGATATCGAGGCGCAAAAAAACGATTCGCTAGGATATAAGTAAATCTGGCGGCGTAACAGCCGGGCATTAAGGATTTTCTTTAGCGCGCCTGGTGTTCTGGAAGGCTTCGGCGGATTTTTGACGCTGGCTAGAATGTGGCCATCAGCGCCGCGTCCATGAGAAGCCACGGACTGTCGCGCCCAGCCGACGAAAATGCCCAGGACATACCCTCGGACATATTTTCCCGACCGCGTGGTCGGTTTATTCTACGCAACTTGGCGGTTTTTTGAGATTGTGGGGGCACCGTGTACGTCCATCACCAGTTCTTCAACGACGCCGATGACCACGCGGCCGCGCTGCGGGGCTGGGATCAGCGTTACGACCAGATCGGCTCGGGCACGTTTCGCAGCGCGGTGAAGCAGATCGAGCTGGACGGCGTGCAGGTGTTCCACGAGTCGGCGAATCTGCGCGTCGTGCAGCGCGGGCAGTTGCCGGACAACCATATGACGTTTGGCATCCCGCTCGCGGGCGCGGGCGCCTTCTCGTTCGGCGGCGTGCGCATCGACCGCGGCGGGTTCGTGATGGCGCAAGGCGGCACGCCGTTCGAATTCCACTCGCCCGACGAGATGGCATTGATCGGCGTCGTGGTCGACTCCGACATGCTGCAGGGCGTCGCCGATTGCGCGGGTGTCGATCTCGACGACAATCTCTTTCGCCGCACAGTGCTCGATATTCCGAATGCCGCGTGCACGCGCGCGGGGCTGCAGCTTGCGACGCTGATCGAGCGCGTGCTGGCGCAGCCCGAAGCCTTCGACGACGTCCGCGCGCAGCACGCAGTGCACAACCAGGTGAGCGAGGCGCTCGTCGATCTGCTCGCGTATCACGTGCCGGCGACGTCGAACCGGCTGACGTATGCGTGTCAGGCCGATATCGTGCGCCGCATTCACGACTTCGTGATCAACCATCCCGACGAGCTCATCGACATCCAAAGTCTCTGCACGCAGTTGCGCGTGAGCCGGCGCACCGTGCAGAACAGCTTTCAGGCTGTCGTGCAAACCAATCCTCTGGCCTACGTGCGTTCGTTGCGGCTCGCCCAGGTTCGGCGTCTGTTGCTCGATACGCGCCAGGCCGATCTCTCTGTCAGCGATGCCGCCGCGCAATGGGGATTCGTGCACCTCGGGCATTTCGCCAGTGCGTACAAGGCGCAGTTCGGCGAGTTGCCTTCGCACACCGTTCGACGGTCGTCACGCGCGATTCCGGCGCGATGAGTTAAGCGCGAACACATCGGTTCGCAGTTCCTTCGCAATCAAAAAGAATCCGCGCTCGCGAGAACGCGGATTCAAAGGCACGCTTGAGCGGAGACTGCAAGCGGCTTGATCGTCAACAGACCTTGACGAGGAGAGAAGAGACCGTCGAGCTTAGCCGTGGTTGTGCGCGGGATTGCGGCACGTGCCCGCCTGCACGTTCGAGTCGTTCCACGCCGAGCCGAGAATGATGCTGCAGAAGTTCAGGCGCTTGTATTCCGGGTCTTTCAGCGCGAGCACATCGGCCTTTACGTTGCCGAACGTCGTCAGCGGCTTGTGTTTGGTACCGTTCGCGAATGCATCGATGATGTTTTCCTTGAAGCTCTCGCCGCGCGGATGCGCCGCCACGATCAGCTTGCGGTCTTCCGTCGAGAACTCGTCGTAGGCGAGACCCAGCACGTCCATTTCGACGCCGGCCGTCACCAGCGCGACCACGGGTTTCTTGTACTGCGGAATGCCTGGTGTGGTGTGCAGCGCGATCGCGTCCCACACCATGTCGATGTCGTTTTCGTCGATGCCGTAGCCCTGCAGAAAATTGCGCGCGACGTTTGCGCCGTCGACTTCGAAGCGGTCGTGCGCGCTGCTGTATTTTTCCATCAGGCCCATGTCATGGAACATCGCGCCGATGTACAGCAACTCCGGGTCGTACTTCAACTGCTTGCGCTCGCCGGTCAGCGCGCCGAACAGGAACACGCGGCGCGAGTGGTGATAGAGCAGATCGGTTTCGGTGTCGCGCACGAGTTGCGTCGCTTCGCGCGCCATCTTGCTGTCGGGGATCTTGATGCCTGCGATGATTTCGCTCATTTCGGGTTCTCCAGAACGTGATCGGTGGTGGCCGTTCGCTGTGTCGAAGCGAGCGATCGGCGTGTGATCAAAGTGTAGGGAGGGCCCTCGTGCGCGGCAAAAGCATTGATACGCGCGATGCTGCCAACCGCGCGCGGTTTTCTGCCAAGGCGGGCGGAACGTGGTTCAGGTGAGGGTTTACGGGAGCCCGAACCGTGCGCGGTGGTTGCCGGCTCAACTATGTCCGATGACTTCGCGCGCGCACGGTTCGCGTGTACGACGCGATCATCGTCGCGAGTTCCTGGGCGGCGGGCGTGAGCGGCGCGGCGGCGCGTTGCAGCACGCAGACGTCCTGCGCGGCCACGCGCTCGCGCACGTCGATCGTGGTCAGCACGCGCGCGAACGGGCCGCGCTTCGTCACCACGGCTGCCTCCAGCGACAGACAGTCCGTCTCGCTGACCAGATGCAGCGACTCGAACAGCCCTTCGACCGTCGAGACGATTCTTGGCGGCGCGAGACGGTGGCTCTTGAACAGGTCGTTGAGGCGGTGCGCTTGCGGATCGTCGGTGAGATTGGGCGAGCGCGTCGCGATCCATGAGCAATCCGCGAGTTCGGCAAGCGACTTCGCCTGCGCCATCGGATGACCACGCCGGCATACGACGACGGGATCGGAAGGGTACAGCTTCGTCACGGACAGATCGGTCGTATCCGTGTGCTTCGACACGAGCGCGACGGCGAAGTCGAGCGTGCCCTCCCGTATCCACTGGATCATCATCCGCGACGTGCCCGTACGCATGTGCGCGGCCACGCGCGGAAAACGCTCGCGAAACTCTGTCAGCACGGGCGCGCCCGCGTCGATCAACGGCTCGGTCGTCAGGCCGAACGTGACCTGTCCGGCATACTCGCCGCGCAGTTGCTGCGCTTCATGTTCGGCTCGCGCGCATTCGCCGAGAATCGTCGCCGCGCGTTGCAGCATGCGCTGCCCAACCGCCGTCAGCGCGATACCGCGATTCGTGCGCGTGAAAAGCGTGGCGCCGAGCATCGATTCGAGGTTCTGCAATTGCTGCGTGATCCCGCTTTGCGCGATGCCGAGCGCGCGCGACGCGGCGCGGATGCTGCCGTGCTCGGCCACGGCCGTGAAGACGCGAAGTTGGGAAATGGTCAGGGCCATCGTCGACAGGGACGGAAAATCTGGCGATCAGAAGAAGTGATCATGATAGACAGATTTGCACTTTTTTGTATCACTGGCGCATCGTAGGATCGACTCAGCATGCTCCCATCACAGCCGACCGATAGGCCCGTTAGTCATGAAGACTTCGCTGATACTTCTCCTTGCCGCACTGGGTTTCGCAAGCCAGGGCGCGTTCGCACGCGATAACGACACGATTCGTCTCGGCATCGACCCGACCTATCCGCCGATGGATGCGAAATCACCGGACGGCAGTCTCAAGGGCTTCGACGTCGATCTCGGCAATGAAATCTGCAAGCGCATTCACGCACGCTGCGAATGGGTCGAACTGGAGTTTTCCGGCATGATTCCGGCGCTGCAGGCGCGCAAGATCGACGCGATCATGTCGTCGATGGCGATCACCGCGAAGCGCGAGCAGCAGATTCTCTTTTCGTCGAAGCTGTTCCAGTTCAAGTCGCGGCTGGTTGCGAAGCAGGGCACCGCCCTGAACGGAAGCGCACCCGCGACGCTTGCCGGCAAGCAGATCGGCGTGCAAACGGGCACGCAGTTCGAGTCGTTCGCGCAGTCGCACTGGGCGCCCGCTGGCGTCCACGTGGTGGCGTACAAAGGCCAGGACGAAGTATTCAGCGACCTGGTCAACGGACGCCTGGACGGCGCGTTGCTCGGCACCGTCGAAGCCGACTATGGCTTCCTGCGCACGCCGCAAGGCAAGGGCTTCGGGTTCGTCGGCGAGCCGCTCGATATGGGCGATCGCGGCGTCGGCATCGGCTTGCGCAAGGACGAAGCCGCATTGCAGACGTCGATCAACACGGCAATCGCGTCGATGCGCAAAGACGGCACGTACGCGCAGATCGCGCACAAGTATTTCGACTTCGATCCGTACGGTAACTGATCGGCTTACACGTCGAATGACACTCAGAAGAGTCACATGAACAGGCAATCGATTCCGCTTCTCTCGCCCGCCGTGGGCACGTCACGCGAACTCGTCGCGTTTCATTTCGGCCCGCAAAACAGCGGGCAGAAGATTTATATCCAGTCGTCGCTGCATGCGGACGAGACGCCCGCGATGCTCACGACGGTGCTGCTCAAGCGGCGCCTTGTCGAGCTCGAAGCGCAAGGCTTGCTGAAAGCCGAAATCGTGCTCGTGCCCGTCGCGAATCCCGTCGGGCTTGGGCAGCATGTGCTCGGTCAGTTTATCGGCCGTTTCGAAACGGGCAGCGGCAAGAACTTCAACCGGCACTTCCTGCAGTTCACGACGCTGCTGGATCGCGCGAAAGATCGCCTCGGCTCCGATGCGCAGGAGAACCGCAAGCTGATTCGCGCGCTGGTGCGTGAGCAACTGGATGCGCAAAAGCCGCTCACTGAGTACGAATCGCTGCAACTCGCATTGCTGAAGCTTTCTTACGATGCGGACGTCGTCATCGATCTGCATTGCTCGCTCGAAGCTGTGATGCACGTCTACACGAGCGAAGCGGGCTGGCCGGAGGTCGAGCCGCTCGCGCGCTATCTGCGCTCGGAAGCGTCACTGCTCGCAACCGACTCGGGCGGCCACGCGTTCGATGAAACGCACAGCCTCTTGTGGTGGCATTTGCAGCAACAGATGCCCGCAGGCAAGCCGGTGCCGACGGGCACGGTCGCCGTGACGATCGAATGCCGCGGACAGCGCGACGTATCGTATGAAGTCGCGCAGCAGGATGCCGACGCGCTGGTCGACTATCTGACGCATCGCAAGGCGATTGAAGGCCGCGCGAAGCCGCTGCCGGAACTGCCGACGCCCGCGACGCCGCTGGCGGGCAGCGAGCAGTTCTACGCGCCCGTTAGCGGCATCCTCGTGCATCGCGTGAAGATCGGCGACCGGATTCGCATCGGCGACGCGTTGTTCGATATCGTCGATCCGTTGACGGACGAAACCACGACGATCACCAGCAATACGGAGGGCGTGCTCTATATGCGCCGCGCGATCCGATTCGTGACGGCGGGTGCGCCGCTTGGGCGCGTGACGGGAACGCGAGCGTTTCGTACCGGCGTGCTGCTTGGCGCGTGATGCGTGTAGCGCGCGGCTGCGGCGGACCTCGGCTGGGAGGTGAGTTTAGGCGCATAAACTCTGCGGCTGGGCGCGGGCTGGCGCTTCGCGGCGTGCGACGTCCGTCGCTTCGTCCACGCGGTTTAGGCGCATAAACTCGCCGCACCCCGCACGGCAAAACACGACGCGACGTGAAACCCCGTCGCGTCGCCAACCACTCATCTCACAACATCAAGCGACATTGAACCGCGCAGCGGGCGCCGTGCGCGACAGGTTCGGCCCGAGTGCGGTACGCGCCGACTCGAACGCTTGCCAGTCGGCGTAGTCGGGCAGCGACGGAATCGTCGCGAGTTC
This sequence comes from Paraburkholderia caribensis, assembly GCF_002902945.1. Taxonomy (NCBI): domain Bacteria; kingdom Pseudomonadati; phylum Pseudomonadota; class Betaproteobacteria; order Burkholderiales; family Burkholderiaceae; genus Paraburkholderia; species Paraburkholderia caribensis. Next base: position 2,840,758 of record NZ_CP026102.1, on the reverse strand, counting down.
ACCCTGATCGAAGCCGACAAGCGACGCGTCCACCATCTGTTCCGCCGACATCACGATGCCTCGCTCTTCGACGGCCTCGATCGGCACGCCAGCGACGCTCCAGAATTCGGTGCGCGTCGCGCCCGGCAATACGGCTTGGACCTTGACACCCTTGCTCGCCAGTTCGTGATGCAGCGATTGCGTGAACGCCAGCACGAATGCCTTCGTACCGCCGTAGACGCCGTTGAGGATTTCGGGCGCCACCGCCACGATCGACGCGATGTTGATGATGTTGCCTCCGCCACGCGCGACGAAGCCCGGCGCGATGGCATACGTGAGCCTCGTCAGCGCGACGACGTTCAGCTTGATCATGGCTTCCATCTTGTCGACTTCGGAATCCAACAGCGGCGCCGCTGCGCCGACGCCTGCGTTGTTCACCAGCATCGTGATGCTCGCGTCGGTGCGCAGCACGTTTTCGACGCGGCGGATATCGGCGTCGTCGTTCAGATCGGCGGCGACGATTTCTACCGAGCGGCCCGTTTCGTTCGAGATTCGCGTCGCCAGTTGTTCGAGACGCGCGCGGTTGCGGGCAACGAGGATCAGGTCATAGCCGCGACGCGCGAGACGGTCCGCGTAGATCGCGCCGATGCCCGACGAGGCGCCCGTCACGACGGCCGTGCCGAGGTTCGCTGCGGTATTGGAAGAATTCGACATATCAATGCTCCTGAGGTCAGAGGGCGCAGGCGACGCGGCGTCGTCTGCATGACCATCAGATTAGGTGCATACTCACATGGCCTCAATGTCGTATATGCCTCTTTTTCAGACATCGCTGGAGTGAAGCCATGCTGCGCGTCGGAATTGTTCTGTTTCCCGGTTTTCAGGTGATGAATCTCGGCATGACGAGCGTGCTGGAGTTCGCGAACCGTGAGATGAGCGAGCCCTTGTACGAATACGTCCTGCTGTCCGAGCACGGCGGCCCGGTGCCGTGCTCGTCCGGTTTCGAGGTGTCGACCCGGCCGTTCGACGACAGCCGCTTCGATACGATTCTCGTGGTCGGCGACAACGATCTGCAGCCGTCGCCGCCGTCGCTGATCGCGTTCCTGAAGCGGGCGGCGCCTGCGGCGCGCCGCGTCGCGGCCGCCTGCACGGGCGCGTTTCATCTGGCCGATGCCGGCCTGCTCGACGACCGGCGCGCGACCACGCACTGGTACTACGCCGACGACATGCGCAAACGTTATCCGGCTGTGAAAGTGGAAGAGGATCGCATCTTCATCATCGACAACGACGTGTGGACGTCGGCGGGGATGACGGCGTGCATCGATCTTGCGCTGGCGTTCGTCGAGAAGGACGCGGGCGTGGAACTCGCGCGCCATGTCGCGCGCAAGCTCGTCGTGTATCACCGGCGCGCGGGCGGTCAATCGCAGTTTTCGGCGCTGCTCGAACTCGAGCCGAAGTCCGATCGCATCCAGACGGCGCTGTCGTACGCGAGGCGCAATCTGAACACGCCGCTTTCCGTCGAACAGCTCGCGGATGCTGCGCATCTGAGCCCGCGGCAGTTCACGCGCGCATTCAGGGAAGAAACGGGACAGACGCCGGCGAAGGCTGTCGAGCGGCTGCGCGTCGAAGCGGCGCGCCTGATGCTCGAAACGGGGCGGCACGGCGTCGACGTGGTGGCTCGCGATGTCGGCTTCGGCGACCGCGAGCGCATGCGACGGGCTTTTTTGCGCGCATTCGGCCAGCCGCCTCAGGCGATTCAACGACTGACGCGCGGCATCGAATGACGGATTTAAAGCATTGGTAAGACCGGGTAATTTGCCCGTTTCAGCCGGGGAACCCGGCATTTAAAGGGCTTGAGTCGGCACCTGAAGAACGTTTTAAATATTCATTAAAGATTGTCTGTGAGTGGTCCGTAATAAGACGGGTCTGGGACGCCGCCGCGACGCAAGGTCATTGCGTGTGACGGGCAATTTTTCCCGATACACGCGGCGTCAAGGTCAGGCGCCCTCCAGAACCCCGAAGGAAATCTCACAGATGAAAAGGCTGTTGGTCACGCTTGCGGCGGGCCTCGCGCTGTCCGCGCCCGTCGCGCACGCTCACGAAATTTATGGTCAGGTCGGCACGGAGGGCCTCGGTATCGGCTTCTCCGAACCGCTTGGCACGCGCAACAACATCCGCGCCGAATTCAACGGCTTTGCGCTCTCGCACGATTTCAGCGCCGGCGGCCTGAACTACGACGGCAAGGCCAGGATCTATCACGGCGGCCTGTACGTCGACTTCTTCCCGGCGCCCGCCACGGTGCCGTTCCGCATCACGGCCGGCATGTTGATCGGCGGCGATAACGTGTCGGGTGACGCGAACAGCCCGAGCGGCACGGTCAATATCAATGGCACCAACTACGCGACGAACGGCGAGACCGTTCACGCGAAGGCGAAGTATCCGACGGTGCGCCCGTATATCGGCATTGGCTTTGGTCATACGCCCGTCGCGCAGAAGGGCTTCTCGGCGTTCTTCGATGCCGGCGTCACCTATGGCCGCCCGCACGTGACGCTCGACGTCCCCGCGGACATCGTCGCTGAAGCCGGTCAGGCGAACGTCGACCAGGAACGCCAGGATCTGCAGGACAAGGCCGACAAGTGGCGCTGGTATCCCATCGTGAAGGTCGGCGTGACGTATCGCTTCTGATCGCCGCATCGCGCTAAAGCAGACGGCTCGCCCTTGGTCATGGCGAGCCGTTTGTGTTTGCGCGCGGCATCGAGCTCAGATGTTCAGCTTCGACACCTTGGTGCCAGCCAGCGATACGTCGGCCATCAGCCCGGAATTCGTCATGACGATCGCTTCGACAGGCGCGGTTGCTGTCGTGGTATCGACTGCGCCGTTCGCCCCGACCTTGATGAGCGCCACCGACGCATCGGCACCCGCCGACCAGCCCTTGGCGTTGCGGAATTTGTCGAGCGCATCCTGGGTCATGAAGAGGAAGATGATCGCCTTCGACTGTGCGCCCGCCGTCAGGCCGAACGAGCCGGAGATCGTGCTGTAGTAACCCGCCGTGCTGCCGCCGACGCGCAGCGCGCCTTCGCCATACTGCCCGCCCACCACGAAGCCCACCTGCAACACGGATGGGAACACAAGTATGCCTTGCGCCTTGCCGACCAGTTCGCGCGAGCCCTGTACGGACGTGTAGAGCTTCGCAAGCGCGCCGTCGACGCTGGCGTCGATCGACTGCCGCTTGGCCATGTCGGTTGCCGCCGATTCGCCGCTGCCCGTCGTCGTGCTGCAGCCCGACAACAGCAGACCGCCGTATGCGAGTGCAGCAATACTTGCTGTCACGAAGTGTCTTCTTTGCATTGTCGTTCTCCGTCAATGAAGCAATGGAAGGGAAATGCACGTTTGCACGCGTGATCTCGCGCAAGCGCAACAGCTACGCTTTCTCTACCAATATCAGAAACGTGTTGCGGTTGTGAAGTGCAGCGCTGAAATTGCCTTGCCTGAGCGCAAGATCGGACGCAATTGACGACGTGAATGTATCGTAGGGCGAAACAGTGCGTGTGACCGTTTCGTCGTCCGGGCGATTCGGGTGATGAATCCGCGCGGGAGCGGATAAAAAAAGCCGCGCGCTTCTTTCGAAGCGCGCGGCCGAACACACGACCTCGCGATCAATACGCGCTGCGCGTGCTTACCTTCAGTTTCGACACCACGTTGGGGATCGCCTCGCTTGCGGGCAGCGCTTCATCCACCGACGTGCGTCCGCCGTCGCGGAAGAACGCCTGCTCGGCCGCCTTGTTCAGCACGAGCACGCTGATGCGCCGGTTGGTCGGCTCGTCGGCGACGTTCGCGTTGAGCGGCAGTACGTCCGCCAGACCGCGCACCTGCAGCAGCTTGTCTTCGCGCATGCCGCCCGCGACCAGTGCGCGCCGCGCCGCGTTCGCGCGCTCCGACGACAGTTCCCAGTTCGAGTAGCCGGCCGGGCCGTTCGCGTATGTAACGGCGTCCGTGTGGCCTGCAATCGAAATGCGGTTGTCGACATCGTTCAGCGACGCACCGATCTGCGTAAGAATCTCGACCGCGTAGCTCTGCAGTTTCGCGCTGCCTGTCGCGAACATCGGGCGCTTCAGCGAATCGACGATCTCGATGCGCAGGCCCTCGTTCGTGATCGAGATGCGGATCTGGTCCTTGAACGCCTTCAACGCGGGCGTCTGCTCGATCAGCGCCGACAGCTTCGCTTTCAGCTGTTCGAGACGCGCGGTGTCGTTGGGCGCCGTCGTCGCTTGCGTGAGCGTTGGCCTGGCAGGTTCCTGCTGCGCTTTCTTGCCGTCGCCGGGGCGCGTGTCGGACATGTCGCGGCCGCCGCCCTGGATCACATTCGGACGCGCCGCCGCGGTGCCCTCGTTGCCGCCGAGCAGGCTCGACAGCGGCGTGTTGAAGTAATCCTCGATGCCCTGCTTCTCGTACTTCGACGTCGAGCCGAGCAGCCACATCAGCAGGAAGAACGCCATCATCGCGGTCACGAAGTCCGCGTAGGCGATTTTCCATGCGCCGCCGTGATGCCCGGCGTGCCCGTCGCCCTTTTTCGAGCGGCGCACGATCACGGGCGCGGCTTTCTCGCTCGCCTGTTCGCTGCGCGGTCGTCTTTCGGCCATGACAGTCTCCTTCCAGCCCGCGTCAGGCCGACTTCGGCATCTTGGTGGCGCGCACGGCGTCGTCGAGCTCCTGGAAGCTCGGACGGTCGGCCGTGAACAGCACCTTGCGGCCGAATTCGACGGCGACGGGCGGCGCGTAGCCGGACAGCGACGCGAGCAGCACGGCCTTCACGCACTGATACGGCTTCGCTTCCGCGCGGCCCTTCGCATTGAGCAGATCGGCGACAGGGCCGATGAAGCCATAAGCGAGCAGAATGCCGAGGAACGTGCCGACCAGCGCGCCCGCGATCATCTCGCCAAGCACGGCGGGCGGCGCGCCGACCGAGCCCATCGTGTGCACGACGCCCATCACGGCCGCGACGATGCCGAACGCGGGCAGACCGTCAGCCATCTTCTGGATCGCGTTCGCGGCCACCGACGATTCGGCGTGATGCGTGGCCAGCTCTTCGTCCATCAGGTCCTGCATCTCGTGCACGTTGACGTTGCCCGTCGCCATCATCCGCAGATAATCGACGATGAAATCAAGCAGATGATGGTCTTTCAAAACGTGCGAATACTTCTGGAAAAGCGCACTTTCCTCAGGCGCATTCACGTCGGCTTCGAGCGCCATCATGCCTTCCTTACGCGCTTTCTGAAGCAGCTCATAAAGCAATGCAATCAGCTCGAGATAAACCTGTTTCGAATAACTGCCGCCCTTGAAGCATCCGGGCAAAGCCTTGAGGGTTTTCTTCAATACCGAAACGGGATTGCTGACGACGAACGCGCCCATTGCCGCGCCGAAAATGCACAGCAGTTCGAACGGCTGAACCAGCGCGGGCAAATGGCCGCCCACTCCCACGAAGCTCCCGATCACAGAGCCGAGAACCAGCACCCAACCAATAGCGACAAACATGGACCTTCTCCAATTTTTGGCACATGCGGCACACCAATGAACCGGCAGGTTTCGCTGCCTGAAAATTGCGTACCGTTTTGTTAATTCCGTGAAGGTAGTAACGGCTCGGTCGACGCTGTGCTGAAGTGTGGGCAAAGCCGAATCAGGAAAATATTTTCGATTGTTTGATTTATATCGATGCTTCGGTCGCTCTTACTCAGCCCATTTTTACCGATCGATGATTTAAAACAGATAATCGTTCGCGGTCGGCAAAATGGCTGGAATCTTGAGTGTGGGGCGGAAAATAAAAATCGCCGGGTGAATGACAGGTCGCCGGTCAAGCTGGAGAGAAGCGAGCGCCAGCAGGCGGCAATTCAGTTCGCAGGGCAAGTGAATATCGACTCATGATTTGAGTCGACCAAGCGCGCAATCGCCTCGGGGCGACCAGCGGGACACAGGTTCCGATCACCCGACCACACGAAGTGGGGACTTCACTGCGCCAAAGCCGCCGCATCCGAAGCCGGCGATTCAATGAACGCAGGCGTACTGTCAGGTGAAGCGGCGGCCGCTTCGTGCGCGTGCGCCGTCGCGGAGACGGGCGTTGCCGAAGCAACGGGCGCCGCTGCCGCTGCAAGCGGCGCGGTCTGTTCCTTCGAAGGCGCGGGCATGATGACAGGCGCCGCATTGCCGCCCGGCGTGGACGACATCGGCGTCACGACCAGCGCCGGTGCGGGCGCGGGCACCGGCAGCGGCGTCGCGTCGACGGTATTGCTGGGCACGGGCACGCTGCGCACCACATTCGCCAGATAGTGGCTGATCAGATTGAAGAAGCCGTCGTAGAACTTGCCCGACTGGATGGTTTCGCTGGAAATCTTCACCATCGCGTCGCTGTTCTGGCGGATCGGCAGCGACAGCGAGCCGAGCACGCTCAGCCCGACACTCGCCGACGTATCGCTTTTCTTGAGCGCGTAGCCGCTCTGCACCGCGTTTGCATAGACGATGCTGCTGTTGGTCGCATCGTCGCCCGCCGTGCAGACGATATGGAATTCGACGGTGAAGTGCGAATCGCTGGCGGGCTGGAAGTTCTTGCTGGCGTCGACGGTATCGGGGCGCACCAGCGTCGTCATGTAGCCCTGGCTCAACAGCGCGCGGCGCGCGCCTTCGCAGGCCTCCGTGCTCGTCACCTGAAACGTGCGCGTGTACGGGCTCGCGCCGCTGCTGACGAAGTCTTCCTGCAGCTTCGCCTTGGGCGGCGTCGAGCACGCGCCGAGCGCGGCAAGCACGGGCAGGGTGAACGCGAGAGCAATACGGGAAAGGCGGCTGGACATGATGAAGAAGCGAACAACGGGCATCGGACGGCAAGCATTGTAGTGCGGTTTGCTGGCAAGCCGTTATTACATCGGCTGACAGCCGCACGCGCCGGGCGGCGCGCGAAACGGGGCGCGGACGCTTGCCCATGCCGCACAAGGCGCGGGCGCCGCTGGCGCATCTCTTACAAAGTATTTCAGGCGCGCGGCCTGTGGCCGTCACGCCGTGTCAGGGCACCCAGCTTTGCGCGGTGCGCGGCAGTTCGACCGTAAAGACGGTGCCGATGATCTCGTCCGATTTACCCGTCACCTTGCCGCCATGCATGTGCACGATCTTGTGCACGATGTGCAGCCCGAGGCCGAGCCCTTCGCGCGAGCGCTCGCCCGCGCCGTTCGAGCCGAAGGCCTCGAACAGATGCGGCAGCATCGCGGGCGCAATTGCGCCGCGATTGCCGACGGTCAGGCGGAGCCGGTTCGGCTCGTCGGCATCGAGATCGACGGTGATCGGGCTGTCGTGCTCGCCGTGATGCAACGCGTTGCTGATCAGATTCGAAATGGCCTGCCACAGCAGGTCCGTGTCCCACGTGCCTGTCGTATTGCCGCGCGAAGTCAACACGATCTGTCCGGCGCGCTCGTGCGTCGCGAACTCTTCGATCACGCCGCGACACAGCGCCGCCAGATCGCTTGCACGCGGCTGCAATTGCATGCGGCCGCCTTGCAGGCGCGCGAGATTGAGCAGCTGATGCACCATCCGCGACATGCGCATCGTGCTGTTCCTGATGCGGTTGGCGACGGTCGCCGATTGCTCGTCGGAGGCGTTGCGCACCAGATATTCCGCCGACGCGAGCACCGTGCCGAGCGGCGTGCGCAGATCGTGGCCGAGCACGGCCATCAACATCTCGTTCGCTTCGAGCAGCTGGCGCGTGGTCAGCAGCTGATCGGCGAGTTGCCGCTTGTGCTGCTCAAGCTGCACGAACACATCGACCTTCGATTGCAGGATGCGCGGGTCGAACGGCTTGTGCAGGAAATCGACGGCGCCCGCTTCGTAGCCGCGAAACGTGCGCGACGCGTCTTCCGTCGTGGCCGTCAGAAAGATGATCGGCACGTGCGACGTGCGCGGGCTGCCGCGCATCAGCGACGCGAGCTCGAAGCCGTTCATGCCGGGCATGTTGACGTCGAGGATCGCGAGCGCGGCTTCATGCTTGAGCAGCAGGTCGAGCGCGGCCGTGCCCGAGTTCGCGACCAGCAGCTCGATCCCCGGGCGTGCCAGCAGTGCTTCGAGCGCCGTGATGTTATGCGCGATATCGTCGACGATCAGAATGTTGACGGTTGAGTTCCTCATGTCATCGTTCTAGTGTGAGCCGGCAAACCGGCGAGCCGCCGGGCCATCAGGGTTGGAGAAAGCACTTCGTCGACGGCGCCGCGCGCGATGGCCGCACGTGGCATCGTCGGCGAGACCGCGGTTTGCGGGTCCTGCACCCACGCAATGCCGCCCATTGCGCGGATCACTTCGAGGCCGTGCGCGCCGTCGTCGTTCGCGCCGGACAGCAGGATGCCGACCAGCCGCTCGCCGTACACGTGCGCGGCGGATTCGAACAGCACGTCGATGGACGGCCGCGAATAGCGCACCGTCGAATCGATCGACAGCGCGACCGTGCGGTCGTCGTCGATCAGCATGTGATAGCCGGGCGGCGCGAGATGCACGCGGCCCGGCAGGAGCGGCTCGCCTGCATCCGGCTCGACGACGGGCAGCGCGCAGCGATAGCCGAGCGTCTCGGCCAGAAGGCTCGGCGAATCGGCGGGCAGGTGCGAGACGATCAGCACGGCGAGCCTGAACGATGCCGGCAGCGCGGGCAACAACACGCTCAATGCGTCGATGCCGCCCGCCGACGCGCCGATCGCGACCGCCTCGAACGCACGCGTTTCCACTGGCGCGGCTGCGCCCGGCGGAGAAGGTCGGCGAAGTGTGTTCATACGCGTTGATCGTTCGTTCGATATGGGAGTGCGCGGGCAGTCTAACGCTTCTGATAGATGCGCTCGCGCTCGCGAAATTCTTCAAATGCATCGTACTGCGTCGAAAAACGCAGGCTTTCCTTGCTGCCGAGTCCGAGAAAGCCGCGCCGCACCAGCGTGTCCTTGAACAGCCCCAGCGCGCGGTCCTGCAGGCCGCGATCAAAATAGATCAGAACATTGCGGCACGATACGAGATGCGCTTCGAGAAACACTTCATCGGTCGACAGGCTGTGGTCCGCGAACACCACGCGCTCTTTCAGCGAGCCGGAGAAACGCGCGCCGCTATACGCCGCGTGATAGTAATCGGCGAGCGAGCGCTTGCCGCCCGCGGCCAGATAGTTGCGGGTGAAGCCCGCGATCCGGTCGAGCGCGTAAATACCCGCTTCGGCCCGCGCCAGCGCGTCGGGATTGATGTCGGTTGCGTAGAAGAGCGTGCGCTCGGTGAGACCTGCTTCGTCGAACAGGATTTTCAACGACCACAGTTCCTCGCCCGTGCTGCAGCCGGCCACCCACACCTTGATCGACGGATACGTTTGCAGCACGGGCAGCACGTGGTTGCGCAGCGCGAGAAAGTAGTCCGGGTCGCGGAACATGTCGCTGACCTGCACCGTCAGGTAGTGAAAGAGCCGCACGAAGTCCGCCTCGTTGCGCATGATCCTGTCCTGCAACTGCGACAGCGAGCTCACGCCGAACTCGTCGAGCGCCTGCATAAGACGCCGCCGCAGCGAGGACATCGAGTAGCGGCGGAAGTCGTGCTGGTACTTCAGATAGATCGCTTCCAGCAACAGCTTCAACTCGATGTTGAAATCGTGCATGCGTTGCGGTGAATCGTCGTACGAGATGCGGCTCATGGCTGACGGTTCCTTGCGCCTAGCGCTGCCGCAGCCAGACGCGGCACAGCGAGATCAGCTTGTCGACGTCGATGGGCTTCGAGATGTAGTCGTCGGCGCCCGCTTCGAGGCAGCGCATGCGGTCTTGCGCCATCGCTTTCGCCGTCAGCGCGACGATGGGCAGTTGCGCGAAGCGCGGGTCGCGGCGGATGTGCGCGATCGCCGTCAGGCCGTCCATCTCCGGCATCATGATGTCCATCAGCACGAGGTCGACTTCGCGTCCGCCGTTCAGCGCTTCGAGCGCCTCGCGCCCATTGCGCGCGATTTCGAGCTTCGCGCCGAGCGGCTCCAGCACGTGCGACAGCGCGAAGATATTGCGCACGTCGTCTTCCGCTAGCAGGATGGTGCGTCCTTCGAACTGGTTGTCGCGCTGGCGCACGGTGCGCAGCATGCGCTGCTGCTCGGGCGCGAGCGACGACTCGACGCTGTGCAGGAACAGCGTCACCTCGTCGAGCAGACGCTCCGGCGACTTCGCGCCCTTGATGATGATCGATTTCGAGTAGCGGCGCAGCCGGTGCTCCTCGTCGCCCGACAGCATGCGGCCCGTATAGACGATGACGGGCATGGCCTGATGCGTGACGTCGGCGGCCAGCTGTTCGAGCAGATCGTAGCCGGTGCCGTCGGGCAGCGCGAGGTCGGTCACGACGCAATCGAACAGCGTTGTGGACAGTTGCTCCAGCGCGCCCGCGAGGGTCGCGACGGCGACGATTTCGGTAGTGTCGCTTTGCAGCAGCGCGCGGATGCTCTCGCGCATCGCCGCATCGTCCTCGATCACCAGCACGCGCTTCATGCGCTGCTGCAGGCGCGACTCGAGCCGCCGGATCGCGGCTTCGAGCGTGGTGCGCGCCGTGGGCTTGAGCGTATAGCCGACGGCGCCCAGATGTAGCGCCTTTTCGGCGTGATCGGTGGCGGAGACGATGTGGATCGGGATGTGACGCGTGGCGGGATCGTTCTTCAGCCATTCGAGCACCGTCAGCCCCGAGCGGTCGGGCAGGCCGACGTCGAGCAGAACGGCCGTCGGCTGCATGTCGCGCACCAGCGTGAGGCCCGTCGTCGCGTCGGTGGCATGGACGAAATCGAATTCGAGCTCATGCGTGAGATCGCGCAGGATTTCGGCAAAGACGAGATCGTCTTCGATCGCTAGAATCAGGCGGTTTTCGTGGCGCAGGTTGTCGCGGTCGTCGCCGATGGTCTGCTGCCCGTTGCCCGTTTGCGCGGGCGCAGGCACGGGCCGGGACGCAGACGCAGACGCAGACGCGTACGCGGCGTGGGTCACTGGCGACGGCGCGGGCTGGCTGCGCACGGGCCGCACGAGCGGCTCGCTCGCTTGCGTCGCGTGGGCCCGCGCATCGGCCGGGCCTTGCAGCGGCAGCCATAGCGTGAACACGCTGCCCTTGCCTGGCTCGCTCGCGACACTCACGCGGCCGCCCAGCAGCCGCGCGAATTCGCGCGAGATCGACAGGCCGAGGCCGCTGCCGCCATAGTGGCGGCTCGTCGAGCCGTCTGCCTGCTGGAAGGCTTCGAAGATCAGTTCGAGCTTGTCGGCGGCGATGCCGATGCCCGTGTCGCGCACGTCGAAGCGCAGCGTGTCCGCGTCGCCGGCGGCGACCGTCAGCGCGACTCCGCCGTGCTCGGTGAACTTGAGCGCGTTCGACAGCAGATTGCGCAGGATCTGCGCGACACGCTGGCCGTCGGTGACGACCGTTTCGGGCACCCCGGGCGCACGTTCGACCGAAAACTGCAAATGCTTCGCAGCCGCCATCGGCTCGAACATTTCGCGCAGCGATTGCAGCATCGAGTCGACGGGCACCGGTTCGCTGTCGATCGTGATCTGTCCGGCTTCCACTTTCGACAGATCGAGAATGTCGTTGATCAGCACCAGCAGATCGCTGTTCGACGCATGAATGGTCTCCGCGTAGCGCACCTGTTCTTCCGACAGGTTGCCCGTGCGGTTCTCCTGCAACAACCGCGCGAGGATCAACGAACTGTTCAGCGGCGTGCGCAATTCGTGCGACATGTTCGCAAGGAACTCGGACTTGTAACGGCTCGACTGCTCCAGCCGCGCGGCGTTCGCGGCGAGCTCGTCCTGCGCTTCGAGCAGATCGGCCTTCTGGCGCTCCAGGCGCTTCGCGTAGTCTTCGAGCTGCACATTGGTCTGCTCGAGTTCCGCCTGCTGCGCTTCGAGCTGCGATTGCGATTCGACCAGCGCACGCCCGCGTTCTTCGAGCCCTTCGTTCGACACGCGCAACTCTTCCTGCTGCACCTGGAGTTCTTCATTCAACTGCTGCGTTTCGGCGAGCGCATCCTGCAGGCGCTCGCGATACAGCGCGGCCTCGATGGCGTCGCCCATGCTGTTCGCGATCAGTTGCAGGAACTCGTGATCGCGCGGCGTGATGTTGCGCATGAAGCCGAGCTCGACAACGCCGTTCACGATGCCGTCATTTTCGATAGGCAGCACGACGAGATTGCGCGGCGGGCTCATGCCCGTGCCCGAGACGACTTTCACGTAATCGTCGGGGACGTCGTGCAAGACAAGCGTGCGGCGCGACACGGCGGCCTGGCCGATCAGGCTTTCGGCTTCGCGGAACGTGCGCGCCGCCTGTTCGCTTTCCTGGCTGAAGCCGTAGGTGGCGATGCGTTTGAGGCTGCTGGTCGCGCGGTCGCGTATATAGATGGCGGCGACAGCGACATCGAGATATTCGGCGAGAAAGTCGAGTATCGCGCGGCCGACGAGCGGCGAACTCGACTGGCCGATGATTTTCTCCGCGAGCAGGCGCTGCCCGGAGCGCAGCCATACCTGTTGCTGCAAAACTTCTGTGTGCTCGGCCTGGCGCGCCAGCACGCTGTCGTACGACTCGGACAGATTCATCAGATCGCGCCGCCCGCGATAGGCGATGAAGCCGCTGATCGACAGGCTGAAAAGCAGAAAGATGCCCACCAGAATGGAGGTGACGCTGCGCGTGTCGCTGGAGCGCTGTTGACGCAGCGCTTCCTCGACGGAAAGAAACTGCCCGAATAGCCGCCGCGTTTCGTCGAACTCGATCTTTCCGCGTCCGCTCTTCACCTGGTCGGTGTAGTCGAGGTTACGCCTGCGCAGATCGATCATGTCCTGCGCAAACTGGTCCCAGCGCTGCTGCACGCCGCGAATCCGTTTGAGCTGTTCGACCTGGGACGGATTGTCGGCCGTCAACTGCATCAGCGTGTCGAGCTCTGTTTCGAAACGCGGCTGGCCCAGCTGATAGGGCGCAAGGAAAGTCTCGTCGCCCGTGATCAGGAAGCCGCGCAATGCGGACTCGCGGTCGACGGCAAGCCGCAGCATTTCATTCGCGTTGCCGATTACACGCTCCGAATGCTCGACCCAGCTCATCGTATTGACGAGATAGGCGATCAGCGCGACGAACAGCGCTATCGTAACGACGCCGAGCGCAAGCGGCAGCGCGATATTGCGGCGAATGATGCGGCGGAAACTAATCTGATCGACAGCGGTGATAGCGGTCAATTTTTCTGCAGTGCCGCTTGGCGCGTGTGATGAATTCGGCATTTTTGACTGGAAAAAACGTTGGCGTCTTTAGTTGTAGCCGGATGTGCGACTGCACAACAATGCCCGCATTGCAGCGATGCAATTCGTTGTGTGGACAAGCGTTGGAAAGTATCACATAGCGTCAGGCGTCGTGGAATAGCCGCTGAAATTGCGGCAGCCGGACAGAAAGTGAGCGCTTAGGGAGGACTGGCGAGAAGGGAAGAACCGCGACCATCGACTATCGACACCCCGAAAACCGGCGCGGCCGCGTGCGGAAAACGCCGCGCGCGGCCGACTGAATCGAACGATGTTTATTGGCTCGCGCCTTGGCCAATGCCTGCCTTTTTCTGCGCGTCTTGCAAATCTTGCGGGTAGTTCGAGTCGTTCGCGCGGCCAGGCTGGTAGCCCGCGTCTTCCAGCTTCTTCAGTTCGGCGTTCTTCTTCGCGCGGGCTTCCTTGCGGGCCTGCTTTTTCTGTTGCTTGGTCGGCTTCGCGGCGGAGGCGGCCACGCCCGCCGCGCCCGTGTCCGTCGACGCGTCGTTTTGTGCGAATGCCGGCGCTGCCGCGCCGATGCCCAGCGAGGCCGAGGCGAGGAGGACGATCAGTTTCCTGGTGATGTGCATTTCTTTTCTCCTGTCGTAATAGCTTTACGATCGATTCCGCTTGCGCGGCCTGATTCGGATGAACCCTGTCGGGTGATTCCAATGTACCCGACACGCACGTATCGCGCCTGGCAGGGTTGTAGAATCCGGCGGCACGCTCTGCCGTTCCGGCAGAGCGAACCGAACACAAAAGGAGACCGGGATGTCCGTTGCTGCAACCGTCTATCGCGGCGATGTCGTCGAGAACACGCATATCGCGCATGTGGCTGTCGTCGATACGGACGGAGCGCTGCTGTATTCGTGTGGCGACCCGTCGCGCGTCACGCTGGTCAGATCGGCAGCGAAGCCGGCGCAGGCGCTCGCCGTCGTCGAGTCGGGCGCGCTCGAGCGCTTTGGTTTCGAGGACGCGGACCTCGCGCTGATGTGCGGCTCGCACAGCAGCGAAGATCGGCATATCGAGCGCGCACGTCGCATGCTCGCCAGGTCGCAGGCAACGGAAGCCGACTTGCGTTGCGGCGGCCATCCGCCCATTTCGGATGCCGTGTACCGCGAATGGATCAAGCGCGACTTCGTTCCGGGCGCCGTGTGCAGCAACTGTTCCGGCAAGCACGCGGGCATGCTGGCGGGCGCGCGTGCGCTCGGCATGGCGCTCGCCGATTACCATCTGCCGGAGCATCCGTTGCAGCGCCTCGTGAAGCGCACGGTTGCCGGCGCCTGCGATCTGCCCGACGACAGCGTGCAATGGGCTGTGGACGGCTGCAATCTGCCGACGCCCGCGTTTGCGCTCGACCGTCTCGCGCGTCTTTACATGAAGCTCGCGCGGGCCGCCGACGGCCACGCATCGACGGATTCGACAAGAGACGCGGCGCTTGCGCGCATCTTCCGCGCGATGACGTCGCACCCGGAGATGGTCGCGGGCGAAGGGCGGTTCTGCACCGCGCTGATGGGTGCATTCGACGGCGCGCTGGTGGGCAAGGTCGGCGCGGACGCGAGCTATGCGATCGGCGTGCGCGCGTCGGCGCAGACCGCGAAGCTCGGCGCGAAGGGCGCGCTCGGCATCGCCGTGAAAGTGGAAGACGGCAACTCGACGATCCTCTATGCGATCGTCGCCGATCTGCTCGCGAAGCTCGGCATAGGCGACGACGCTGCGCACCGCGCGCTCGATGGTTTCCGTTTGCGGGCCATGCGCAACACGGCCGGTCTCGAAACGGGACGGGTCGAAGTGGCCGTGCCGCTCGTCAAAGCGGGCCGGGCAAGCCGATAAGCAGGCGTGCCTAGCTCGACGACTGGCCGCCGCTGCCGCCGTCGTTGTCGGGCGAATCGAACATCGCCTGGCATTTCGGCGACAGCTTGTCGTAGTGTTGCTTCATGCACGCTTCGATCTTCTCCTTGTTGGGAATATGGATCGCGCAGAATTTGATCGCGTCGTGCTTGCAGGCCTTGGTCTGCTCGTCGCGCGTAGCGGCCGTTCCGACGTTCGCCGCCGCCACGCATGCGACCAGCAGAAGTAGCGGTTTGAGCTTCATTTGCCGTGGTCCATGTCGAGTTGAATGCACGGTTTTTCCTGGCTGCCTTTGAGTAAAGCAGTCCGTCCACAAACGATCAAGCAAAAAACGAACCCAACGCGGCGCAGCGCACGCATGACGACATCAGGCCAGCGCGATAATGACAGCGCGTCATGCTGCGTCAAAGCGGAAGGCGGCGCGTGCGCCCCATGCTATGCTTGCACAGCCCGCAACGGGAACGGTACAGCTATCCGCATTCGCACGGCCACAACAAATACATCATGGACTACCGGCATCTTCAGAAACGCAAAAGCCTGCATGCGCGGATCGTGCAGGAACTCGGCATCGAAATCGTCAGCGGCAGGCTGGCGCCAGGCGAACGCCTGCCCGCCGAAGCGACGCTGTGCGAAAAATATGGCGTGAGCCGCCCCGTGTTGCGCGAAGCGACGCGCGTGCTGGTCGCCAAGGGGCTGGTCATTTCGAAGCCGCGCGTGGGCAGCGTCGTGCGGCCGCGCGAAGAGTGGCACATGCTCGATCCCGATGTGCTCTACTGGACGCTCAACAGCATTCCCGAAGGTGAGTTCTTTCTGTCGCTGATGACGGTGCGCCGCATCATCGAGCCGGCTGCGGCCGCGCTCGCCGCGACGGCGGCAACGGATGAAGACCTGGTGCGAATCGGCTCCGCGTACGACCGCATGGAGCACGCGCAGAGCGCGGGCGATCTGCTGGAGCCGGACCTCGAATTCCACCGCGCGATCATGGCCGCGACGCACAACGACATGCTCGCGTATATCGGCAACATGATGTCGCTGGCGCTGTCGGAGTCGATCAAGCTGACTAGCCGCCACCCTGACACGCATGCGCTGTCGCTGCCGCGCCATAAGGCGATCCTCACCGCGATCCAGAATCGCGATGCATTGGCCGCGCGTCAGGCGAGCCTCGTGCAGCTGGAAAACGCGCGCGTCGATGCCGATACGATTCTCGGCATCGCCGCGCACAGCCTGAGCTGATTCGCTACGCCGCGCAGCGCGGCGCGTTCAGTGCGAATGCGCCGGGACTTCCGCGCCGCGACAACCCACCAGAAAGTCGAAATCGCAGCCCTGATCGGCCTGCAGCACATGGTCGATATAGAGGTTGCGATAGCCGCTCGCGTCGGCGGGATTGCGTTGTTGCGACTCCTTCCATTCGGCGAGCCGGGCGGTCATTTCCTTGTCGTCGATGTCGACGTGCAGGCGACCCGCGTCGCAATCCAGCTCGATCCAGTCGCCGTCGCGCACCACGGCCAGCGGTCCGCCCGCGCGCGCTTCGGGCGCCACGTGCAGAACGACCGTGCCATACGCGGTGCCGCTCATGCGTGCGTCCGATACGCGCACCATGTCCGTCACGCCCTGTGCGAGCAGCTTCGGCGGCAGGCCCATGTTGCCGACTTCCGCCATGCCGGGATAACCCTTCGGTCCGCAGTTCTTCATCACGAGGACGGAGTCCGCCGTTACGTCGAGTTCCGGATCGACGATGCGCTTCTTGTAGTCGTCGAAGTTCTCGAACACCACGGCGCGGCCGCGATGCTTCAACAGCGCAGGCGTCGCCGCCGACGGCTTGAGCACCGCGCCATTGGGCGCGAGATTGCCGCGCAGCACGCACAGGCCGCCGTCTTCGCGCAGCGGCTTGTCTAGCGGGCGGATCACTTCGTCGTTGTAGATCGGCGCTTCGATACTGTTTTCCCAGAGCGTCTTGCCGTTCGCGGTCAGCGCATCGGGATGCGGCAGCAGACCCGCTTCGCCGAGCCTGCGCAGGACGGCGGGCAAGCCGCCCGCATAGTAAAACTCTTCCATCAGGAACCGGCCGGAAGGCTGCAGATCGACGAGCGTCGGCGTGCCGCGCCCGATGCGCGTCCAGTCGTCCAGTTCGAGTTCCACGCCGATGCGCCCCGCAATCGCCTTCAGGTGGATCGCCGCATTGGTCGATCCACCGATCGCCGCGTTCGCGCGAATCGCATTCTCGAAGGCTTCGCGCGTGAGCAGCTTCGACAACCGCACGTCCTGCAAGGCCATCTCGACGATACGCATGCCCGACAAATGCGCGAGCACATAGCGGCGCGAATCGACGGCGGGAATCGCCGCGTTGTGCGGCAGCGTGACGCCGAGCGCTTCCGCCATGCAGGCCATCGTCGAGGCCGTGCCCATCGTGTTGCAGGTGCCCGCCGAGCGCGACATGCCCGCTTCCGCCGACATGAACTCGTGAATCGAGATCTTGCCCGCCTTCACCTGTTCGCTCAGTTGCCACACCACCGTGCCCGATCCGATGTCGCGCCCTTCGTGCTTGCCGTTGAGCATCGGGCCGCCGCTCACGACGATGGCGGGCACGTCGCAACTGGCCGCACCCATCAGCAGCGCAGGCGTGGTCTTGTCGCAGCCGGCGAGCAGCACGACGGCGTCGATAGGATTGCCGCGAATCGATTCCTCGACATCCATGCTCGCGAGATTGCGCGTGAACATGGCCGTGGGCCGCAGGTTCGACTCGCCGTTCGAGAACACCGGGAACTCGACGGGAAATCCGCCCGCTTCGTACACGCCACGCTTCACGTGCTCGGCGAGCTTGCGAAAGTGCGCGTTGCACGGCGTCAGTTCGGACCACGTGTTGCAGATGCCGATGATCGGCTTGCCGGCGAATTCGTGATCGGGAATGCCCTGGTTTTTCATCCAGCTGCGGTACATGAAGCCGTTCTTGTCGGCGGTGCCGAACCAGGCGGCGGAGCGCAGTTTGCGGGGTTGGTCGGTCATGGTGTCTCGTTCAGTATTGTTCAAATATAGTAAGACTATATGCGCCACGCGCGCCGATGTCCATTAGGGCTTACAAGCAAACTTTTGAAAAGTGTATTGTCGGCGCAATGTCTTAAATAGCGGGTACGTAACCCGCTGTAATACCTTGCATGCGTCGCTGAGGTTGATAAATAGAATGACTTTTGAGTGTTGTGCATGGGGGAAAACACCAATCACAACGTATCGGTTCCCCGCATATAGTTTGGCTAATTCGTCGGCGGCCGGTTCGATGGGCGAGTTGGCTGCGTGAGGAAAACGAGGAGTCTCAAATAGTGGCAATGTCGGGCAAACGCTTCTTCCGATCCCACGTTGTGCGACTCGCCCGGCGGGTCGACTCGGTGTCGAATGCCGCACGCGTCGATTCATGCGAACTCGTACGCGCGTCAAACGCGCTTGCGTTACGCTGAGGCCGCTAACAATTCGTTAGTCCCTCGAAGCTCACTATATGAACAACAGACTTTCCATTGGCATCGTCGGCGTCGGCAAGATTGCGCGTGACCAGCATCTTCCAGCTATCGCCGCGCTCGACGGCTTTGAACTCGTTGCGTGCGCGAGCCGCAATGCGCAGGTCGACGGCGTGCGCAACTACAAGACCATCGAAGAGATGCTGGCCAACGAGCCGCAACTCGACGCCGTGTCGTTGTGCGCGACGCCTCAGGTGCGCTTCGATCAGGCGCGCGTCGCGCTCGCGGCGGGCAAGCACGTGATGCTCGAAAAGCCGCCCGGCGCGAGCGTGCATGAAGTGGACGTATTGCGTGCGATGGCGCGCAACGCGGGCCGCACGCTGTTTGCGACATGGCATTCGCGTTACGCGCCCGCTGTCGAAACAGCACGCGAGTGGCTCGCCTCGCGCACGCTGCAGGAAGTACAGGTGCGCTGGAAGGAAGACGTGCGCCGCTGGCATCCGGGTCAGGCGTGGATCTGGACGCCGGGTGGGCTCGGCGTGTTCGATCCCGGCATCAACGCGCTGTCGATCATCACGCACATGCTGCCGCGCGAAGTCATTCTGCGCGAGGCGACGCTTTCGGTGCCCGCCAATGTGCAGACGCCGATTGCCGCCGAGCTCGATTTCATCGACGAAGCGGGCGTGCCCGTGCGCGCCGAATTCGACTGGCGCCATGGTCCCGTCGAGCAATGGGAAATCGAAGTGAAGACCACGGAAGGCGTGCTGCATCTGAGCGAAGGCGGCAAGAAGCTCGTGATCGCGGGCAAGCCGGTCGAACTCGGACCCGAGCGCGAGTATCCGTCGCTGTATGAGCGGTTTCACTGGCTGATCACGCATGGCGAGCACGATGTGGACGTGCGCCCGCTGCGGCTGGTGGCCGATGCATTCCTGCTTGGCCGTCGTCACGAGGTCGAGCCGTTTCACGACTAGCGCCTGAGAGACGCGCGGGCCTGGTCGTCCCGTTAGACCTGTTAAGCGCTCATTCGAACAATCACACGCAACGACCTGATCCAAGGAGACAAGCATGACCCGCAAGCTTAGACGCCTTACTTTGTCCGCGATGGCCGCCGCGCTGCTGGCCGCGCCGTTCGCCGTGCAGATGACCGCACACGCGGATACGCCGCTGAAAATCGGCGTGCTCGTGAAAATGCCGGAGCAGGCATGGTTCATCAACGAGCAGAAAGCGGCGGCGGCTTTGGGCCAGAAGGAAGGCTTCTCGGTCGTCAATATCGGCGCGCCCGACGGCGAGAAAGTGCTCGCCGCAATCGACAACCTCGGCGCACAAGGCGCGCAGGGCTTCGTGATCTGCCCGCCCGACGTGCGTCTCGGACCGGCGATTCAGGCCCGCGCCAAGCGCTACAACATGAAGTTCGTGACTGTCGACGATCAACTGGTCGACTCGACGGGCAAGCCGCTCGCGGGCGTGCCGCATCTGGGCATGTCGGCATTCAAGATCGGCAATCAGGTTGGCCAGGCGATCGCCGACGAAATGAAGAAGCGCGGCTGGAAGCCGGAAGAAGTGGGCGCGATCCGCATCACCGACTATGAACTGCCGACGGCCAAGCTGCGCACCGACGGCGCAACGGAATCGCTGCTCGCCAACGGTTTCAAGAAAGAGAACATCTACGACGCCCCGCAAAAGACCACCGACGACGAAGGCGGCTTCAACGCAGCGTCGCCCGTGCTGTCGAAGCATCCGAACATCAAGAAGTGGGTGATCTTCGCGCTGAACGAAGAGACCGTGCTGGGCGGCGTGCGCGCCACCGAGCAGCTGCACATTCCCGGTTCGGACGTGATCGGCGTCGGCATCAACGGCGCGGGCGAAGCGTTTGCCGAGTTCCAGAAGAAGGAACCGACGGGCTTCTACGGCACGATCGCCGTCAGCTCGACGAACCACGGCAAGCAGAGCACGCAGAATCTCGTCGACTGGATCAAGTCGGGCAAGCAGCCGCCCGCCGATACCCAGACCACGGGCAAGCTGATGACGCGCGAAAACTGGAAGGACGTGCGGACGGAACTCGGAATCTGATGCGGTAGAACGGATGCAAAACACGATGAACGCGAATGACGCCGCCAGCGCCACGAATGCCACCTACGTCGCTCCTTCGGAACAGCCGTTGACGGCGTCCGCCACGCATCTCGAACTCGACGGCATCACCGTCGCGTTTCCGGGCGTGGTGGCGCTCGACAACGTTTCTTTCGACGTGCGCGGCGGTGAGGTGCACGGTCTGATGGGCGAGAACGGCGCCGGCAAATCGACGCTGCTGAAAGTGTTGTCGGGCGTGAACCAGACGCAGGCGGGCGCATTGCGGCTCGCCGGCGTCGAACACAGGTTCACGACGACCAAGGCCGCGATCGAGGCGGGTATCGCGATCATCTATCAGGAACTGCATCTCGTGCCCGAGCTGACGGTCGCTGAGAACCTGATGCTCGGACAGTTGCCGAACCGCTTCGGCGTGCTCGACGAGAAAGCGCTCGTCAAGCGCGCGATGACCGAGCTGGAGCGGCTGGGCGAATCGATCGATCCGAACACGCAGGTGAAGAGCCTGTCGATCGGCCAGCGGCAGATGATCGAAATCGGCAAGGCGCTGATGCGCGACGCGCGCGTGATCGCTTTCGACGAACCGACCAGCTCGTTGTCCGCGCGCGAAACGGAGCGGCTCTTCAAGATCATCAATGCACTGCGCGCGCAGGGGCGCGCGGTGATCTACGTCACGCACCGGATGGACGAGGTCTACGAACTGTGCGACCGCGTCACCGTGTTTCGCGACGGCCGCCGGATCGAGACGTTCGATTC
Organism: Paraburkholderia caribensis; assembly: GCF_002902945.1. Taxonomy (NCBI): domain Bacteria; kingdom Pseudomonadati; phylum Pseudomonadota; class Betaproteobacteria; order Burkholderiales; family Burkholderiaceae; genus Paraburkholderia; species Paraburkholderia caribensis. The sequence goes on along the minus strand of NZ_CP026102.1, from coordinate 2,819,373 downwards.
CGTTGCGGACCTGGATCGCGACCGGCTCATCAGCTGCATGGTGGGCCGCTCGATTCGCGATGTATATGGATATCGTCCGCGTGCAGCGGGCGAGGTACAGCTTGAAGCGAAGCAGTTGATGGGGCCGGGGCTTTCCGCTCCGGTCTCCTTCACTGCGCGCAAGGGCGAGATCGTCGGCTTCTTCGGGCTCGTCGGCGCGGGACGCTCCGAGTTGATGAAGCTGCTCTATGGCGCGACGCGGCCGGCAAGCGGACATGTCGAACTGAACGGCAAGCGCGTGTCGTTTGCGACGCCGCGCGACGCGGTGCGCGCAGGTATCGCGCTGTGCCCGGAGGATCGCAAGCAGGAAGGCATCGTCGCGATTGCTTCCGTGGCCGACAACCTGAACATCAGCGCCCGCCGGCATTTCAGCCCGTTGAGCTTTCTGCTGAACGGCAAGCGCGAGCGCGACCTGACGCGCGAATACATCGACAAGCTGTCGATCAAGACACGCAACACCGAAACCGTGATCGGCACGTTGTCGGGCGGCAACCAGCAGAAGGTGATTCTGTCGCGCTGGCTGGCCGAGCGCATCGACGTGTTTCTGCTCGACGAACCGACGCGCGGCATCGACGTCGGCGCGCGCGCGGAAATCTACGACCTGCTGTACGACCTCGCGGAAGCGGGGCGCACGGTGATCGTCGTATCGAGCGATCTCGCGGAAGTGATCGGCATTGCGGACCGCGTGCTGGTGATGAAGGAAGGGCGCATCGTCGGCGATCTGCCGAAAGCACAAGCCACGCCCGACCAGCTGATCAAACTCGCTTTGCCGCAATGACGCAACAACGCACCACGTAGACCACGGAACTGGAAGACCATGCAAACACCAAGCACACGTCCGGCGACCGAGCCGGCAGCCAATCACGCCGCATCGCCCGGCGCGGCCGCGCACGCGGCGCGCACGTGGGACCTGATCAACAAGTCGGGCATCGTGATGGTGTTCGTCATTCTGTTCGCCGTGCTGTCGTTCGCGGTGCCCGACTTTCTGACCACCCGCAACATGCAGGGCCTGTTGCTCTCCGTCACGCTGATCGGCTCGATCTCCGTGACGATGATGTTCGTGCTGGCGCTCGGCGAAGTGGATCTGTCGGTGGCGTCGATCGTCGCGTTTTCAGGTGTGGTCGCGTCGACGCTGATCACGGCGACACATAGCGTGATGCTCGGCGTCGCGGCGGGCGTGCTGGCGGGCGGCGCGGTCGGGATGGTGAACGGCGTGCTGATTGCGCGCTACAAGATCAATTCGCTGATCGTCACGCTCGCGATGATGGAAGTGGTGCGCGGTCTCGCGTTCATCACATCGAACGGCGATGCGGTGATGATTTCGGAAGAGAGCTTTTTCGATCTCGGCGGCGGCTCGTTCCTCGGCATTTCGTTTCCGATCTGGAGCAACATCGTCGGCTTCGTGCTGTTCGGATTCCTGCTGCGCAAGACGGTATTCGGCAAGAACGTGCTGGCTGTCGGCGGCAATAGCGAGGCCGCGTTGCTGGCGGGTCTGCCCGTTACGCGTATCAAGATCACGGTGTTCGTGCTGCAAGGGCTGGTGACGGGCTTTGCAGGCGTGATGCTTGCGTCGCGCATGAGCCTGGGCGATCCGAAGACGTCGGTGGGTCTGGAACTCGGGGTGATTTCGGCTTGCGTGCTGGGCGGTGTCTCGCTGACGGGCGGTGTCGCAACGATTTCAGGCGTGCTGGTCGGCGTGCTGATCATGGGCTCGGTGCAGGATGCCATGAGCCTGTTGAATGTGCCGACGTTTTATCAGTACCTGATTCGCGGCGGGATTCTGCTGCTGGCGGTGCTGTTCGATCAGTTCCGGCGCAGCAAGCGGCGGGTTTGAGCTTGCCGCTTGCTTGAGGTTGCGCTGATTTGTATCGAAAGGTCAGCGCAACATGAACGACATCGCCGACAGGCAATTCAGCGTGCGCACCGCATGCTCGACAGAAGGCGTCGAAAAGCGCAACGTCACGCCGTCCAAGCGTTCCAGCGACGGCAGTTGCACAAACAGATCGGCGAGCGCGCTGGTTTGCACGCGCAGTTCGATATCGACGGGTTGAGGCTTGCGACGTTGCGCAGCGGGCAGCCCTTCGAATTTCGCAACAACATCCCGCGCTGATTCTCTGATTGCAGCGCATGCACGGTCCGGCGTCTGCGTCGCCCCGCTTCCGAAACCCATCGCGTTCTTGGTGACCAGGAACGTCGCATCGGGAAATAAGGGTTGCGTCTCTTCCGCAAACACATCGTCACCCGAAAGCAGCACGACACTCGCGCCATACTCGCGAGCCAGCGCGCCATAAATCCCGGCTTCGCCCATCTCGCGCCCATTCATCGTCACACGGGTGAAAGCAAAGCTGTTGATCGTATGCGCGAGAATGCCGCGGCTTTGCGCCATCGCGTGATAGCCGATCATGAACACGAGTTGAGGCCCGTATTCGAGGCCCGCCATCATGCCGAGCGTGCGCGGCTTGCCGAGTATCACGTTGGCACGCGCGTCGAGCATGTCGGGCAACAGATTGCGAAAGCCGCCGTGCGAGTCATTGACCCAGACCTCCGTCGCGCCGCCCGCGAATGCGCCTTCGATCGCGGCGTTCGCCTCGAGCGTCATCCAGCGGCGCGCGCGTTCATATTCGCCATTGCCCGCGCGCGTCTGCTCGGAATGCACAACGCCTGCCACGCCTTCTATATCGACCGAGATCAGTACCTTCATGCTGTGTGCCGTTTCAACAGTTGCTGGAGATCGGGCGCCGCTTCACGCAGCGAAAGGCGTGTGTGCGCGTCGCGTCCCGTGACGGAAGTGGCTGACCATAACGCATCGACGATCGCCTGCTCGACGCTATCCGCGCACGCATGAAACAGCGGGTCGAGGCGAGCGTCGCCGAGCAGCGGCGGTGTTGCGATGAAATCGCTCTCATGCGGAACAGTCCAGGCCGTCGAGAACGCAAGCGCGATATCGCCGCTGCCGTGTCCATAAACCGAACCGGTGCGCGCGAGACCTGCGGCGGCGCGCATCGAAAGGCGTTTGAGCTGGCGCGAATCGAGCGGCGCATCGGTGGCGACGATCATGATGATCGAGCCTTGTTCGGGTTTTGCTGGCGCTGTCGACTGCTTACGTCGATGTAGTTCGCGCCCAAGCGGCGTGCCGTCGATAGTCAGCATCGGCAGCCGCCCGAAGTTCGCGAGCACCAGCGCACCGACAGTGAAATCCCTGCCCGCCACATTCGCCGTGCGCGAGGCCGAACCGATACCGCCTTTCAGGTCGAAGCACGACATGCCGCGCCCCGCGCCGACCGAGCCGCGTTCGAACTCGACGGCTGCCGCGTCGAGCGCTTGCATGTAATGCGATTCTTCGATCGCCAACGCCTGAATATCGTTGAGGTAACCGTCGTTGCATTCGAACACGAGCGGATTGACGGTCGGCCAATCTCGCCCAATCTGCGGATTGCTCGCGAGAGCAGCGCGAATTTGCGCCTGCGCGACAGCCGCGACGCCGAACGTATTGGTCAATGCGATCGGCGTTTCGAGCACGCCGAGCTCTTCGACCTGCACGAGCCCGATGCTCTTGCCGAAGCCGTTGATCACGCTCGCGGCCGCAGGCACCTTGTGACGATACGGATCGTCGCGATGCGCGCGCACGACGGTCACACCCGTCTGTATCGGACCATCGGCGAGCGTGCAATGCCCGACTGTTACGCCGGGCACATCCGCAATCGTGCCCAACGCACCCGTCGGCGACGTGCCGATATGCGGCATCGAAAACATGTTCATGGCCGGTCCAGCTTCGGATCGAGCGCATCGCGCAAGCCATCGCCGAGCAGGTTGAACGCGAGCACGGTCAGGAAGATCGCGAGACTCGGAAAGAGCGCGATATGCGGCGCCGTCACCATATCGGCGCGGGCTTCGTTGAGCATCGCGCCCCACTCGGGCGTCGGCGGCTGCGCACCCAGGCCGAGGAACGACAGGCTCGCCGCCGTGATGATCGACGTGCCGATGCGCATCGTCAGATACACGACGACCGACGAAATCGTGCCCGGCAGAATGTGGCGCATGATGATGGTCCGATCCGACGCGCCAATGCTGCGCGCCGCTTCGATATACGTCAGCTGCTTGAGCATCAGCGTATTGCCGCGCACGAGCCGTGCGAACGCCGGGATGCTGAACACGGCGACGGCGGCGATGACATTGATCATGCCGTTGCCGAGAATCGCGACGATGCCGATGGCGAGCAGAATGCCGGGGAACGCGAACAGCACGTCGGCGACCCGCATCGTGATGCGGTCCCACCAGCCTTCGTAGTAGCCCGCGAGCAAGCCGAACAACGTGCCGACGATCGCGCCGATCGCCACCGACACGAAGCCCGCCGCAAGCGAAATACGCGTACCCGCGACGATGCGGCTGAAGATATCGCGCCCCAGCGAATCGACACCGAACCAGTGCGCAGCCGATGGCCCCGCATTCAGCGCGTCATAGTCGAAATAGTTTTCAGGGTCGAACGGAACGATATGCGGGCCCGCAATCGCTACGACGATCAGCAGCAACACGAACACACCCGCCGCGAGAGCGACGTGCTGCTTGCGGAACTTGCGCCAGAACTCGCTCCATGGCGTGCGGATCGCGTTTTCGTCGCGGGTGGAAGCGGCGGCGCGGGCGTTGTCGGCGGTCGTGCTCATGCGGACCTCACTTGAAACGGATGGTCGGATTGATGACGGCGTACAGCACGTCGACGACCAGATTGATGACGATGAATTCCAGCGAGAACAGCAGCACTTCAGCCTGAATCACGGGGTAATCGCGCATCGCGACGGCGTCCACCAGCAGGCGTCCCATGCCGGGCCAGTTGAACACCACCTCGACGACGATCGAGCCGCCGAGCAGAAAGCCGAACTGCAAGCCCATCATCGTGACAACGGGAATCATCGCGTTGCGCAGGCAGTGCTTGATGACGACCCATTGTTCGGCGACGCCTTTCGCGCGCGCGGTGCGCACGAAGTCCTCGTTCAGCACCTCGACGAACGACGCCCGCGTGAAGCGCGCCATCACGGCCGCGACGGCGGCGCCGAGCGTGATGGACGGCAGCACGTAGCTGCGCCACGAGCCGTCGCCGACAATCGGCAGCCAGCCGAGCTTGACCGAGAACACTTCCATCAGCAGCATGCCGAGCGCGAACGCGGGAAACGAGATGCCGGACACGGCGATCGTCATGCCGAGCCGGTCGGGCCATTTGTTGCGCCACACGGCCGACACGATGCCGATCGTCATGCCGAAGATCACCGCCCATACCATGCTGACGAGCGTGAGCATCAGCGTCGGCATGAAGCGCTCGCCGATCTCGGCGGAGACAGGGCGCTTGCTGCGCGTCGAGATACCGAAGTCGCCGTGCGCCGTGCGCATGAAGAAGTTCACGAACTGCGTTGGCATCGGCTTGTCGAGGCCGAGATCGGCGCGCACGAGCGCGACGGTTGCATCGTCGGCTTCGGGGCCGGCCGCGAGCCGCGCCGGGTCGCCCGGCAGCATGTGCACGAACAGGAACACGAGGCCGGCGACGATCACGAGCGTCGGCAGCAGGCCCAGCAGACGTTTGACGAGAAAATTCAGCATGAGAGCGATCCGCCATCGAAAAGCATGTGCTGCATGAAGCGAACGCGCTGGTCTCGACATGCACGCTTCGAGACCAGCGTCATCAGCGCGTTACTTCAGCGCGATTTCATCGAAGTTGAACGAGCCGTCCGGCGCGACGTACGCGCCCGCAAGCCGCTTGCTGCGCGCGTACACGACCTTCTCCTTGACGAGGAAGAGCCACGGCGCGTCGGCCCAGATGCGCTTTTGCGCGTCGCCGTAGAGCGCGGCCTTCTGCGCGCGGTCCGTGGTTTCGAGCGCCTTGGTGAGATCGCTGTCCACGGTATCGTTCTTGTAGTACGCAGTGTTCACGAGCTTCGGCGGGATCGACGACGACGCGAGCAGCGGCGTGATGCCCCAGTCCGCTTCGCCCGTCGACGACGACCAGCCGATGTAGTACATGCGCACGGGTGCTGTCGCCGGGTCTTGCGCGCTTTCGACCTTCGCGACGCGCTGGCCTGCTTCGAGTGCTTCGACACTTGCCTTCACGCCCACTTGCGCCAGTTGCTGCTGCACGAACTGGATCGCTTTCTGCGAGGTCGAGTTGTTGTATGCCGACCAGAGCGTCGTTTCGAAGCCGTTCGGATAGCCTGCCTCTTTCAGCAGCGCGCGTGCTTTCGCGGGGTCGTACGGCCAGGGGCCGAGCTTCGTCGCGTAGTCGACGCCTTCGGGAAGCACGCCATCGGCGGGCACGGCGTAACCCGAGAACGCGACTTTCGCTAGTGCTTCCTTGTTGATCGCGTAGTTCAGCGCTTCGCGGACCTTCGGGTTGTCGAACGGCTTCTTCGTGGTGTTCAGGCTGACGTAGCGGTTGATGATCGACGGCGTGGAGATGATGTCGACTTTCGGTTCCGATTGCAGCGCGGCGGCCTGCTCGAACGGAATGCGGAACGCGAAGTCCGCTTCGCCCGTGCGTACGAGCGCGGCGCGCGTGTTGTTGTCGACCACGGGCTTCCAGTCGATCTCGTCGATCTTCGGATAACCCTTCTTCCAGTAACCGTCGAACTTCTTCACGGTGAGATCGCCCGCCGGGTCCCACTTCACGAGTTCGAACGGCCCTGTGCCGACCGGGTGAAACGCGAGATCCTTGCCATACTTTTTCATCGCGGCGGGCGAGATCATCACAGCCGACGGATGCGCGAGCACGTTGACGAACGCCGAGAACGGCGCCTTCAGCGTGACCTTCACCGTGTACGGATCGACCACTTCCGTCTTCTCGATGCGGCTGAACATGTTGTAGCGCTTGAGCTTGTTCGCCGGGTCCGTCACGCGGTCGAACGTGGCCTTGACCGCGGCTGCGTTGAAGTCGGTGCCGTCCTGGAACTTCACGCCCTGGCGCAGCTTGAACGTGTAGACGCGTGCGTCGGGGCTTGCCTCGTAGCTCGTCGCCAGCACGTTGACCAGCTTCATGTCCTTGTCGAAGCCGAACAGACCTTGATAGAACGACTTTGATACGGCTTGCGAGAGGGTGTCGTTGGCGTCGTACGGGTCGAGCGTCGTGAAGGTCGAATCGACGGCCATCACGGCCGTCGTTGCCGCGTGCGCGGCGCCCGACGCGAGCATCGCAAAGACCAGCGCGCCGCTCGTTACGAGCGAACGCAGGCGAGACGGTTGAGAGAAGAGAAGCGTAGTCATCGTTTCAGAACTCCACTGAGCGAGGGAACTGCCTGTTGTTATGCCGCTGGTCTGCGCGGCTACTGGGTTGTTGCCGGTAAGGCGTGATGTGCCGCACGTCTAGTAAGCGCCGCCAATCCGGTGCGCGGCCACGAAATGACCCGGGCCCACGGCGACGAGCGGCGCGACGACGGGCTCGTTGTCGAGCGCGCGAATCGGGCTGGGCAACTCGTCGGCGGCGAGCATGCGCTTCGCGTGGCGGCGCGCGGGATCGGCGACGGGCACGGCGCCCATCAGCTTCTTCGTGTACGGATGCTGCGGTGATTCGAACACCGCGCGACGCGGTCCGATCTCGACGATCTGGCCGAGATACATCACCGCGACGCGATGACTGATACGTTCGACGACGGCCATATCGTGCGAGATGAACAGATACGCCACGCCAAGCTCGCGTTGCAGATCGAGCATCAGATTGACGATCTGCGCCTGTACGGAGACGTCGAGCGCCGACACCGATTCGTCCGCGATCACGACCTTCGGATTGAGCGCGAGTGCGCGCGCAATCGCGATGCGCTGACGCTGGCCGCCCGAGAATTCATGCGGATAGCGTCGCGCAGCGTCAGCGGGCAGGCCGACCTTGTCGAGCAGCCACGCAACGCGCGCCTGTGCTTCCTTACCGCTCGCGACGTTGTGCACGAGCAGCGGCTCCATGATCGAGAAGCCGACTGTCAGACGCGGGTTGAGCGACGCAAACGGGTCCTGGAAAATGAACTGGATATCGCGGCGCAAGGCCTGCAGCGAAGGACCTGTGAGCGAGCTGATGTCCTTGCCGTCGAACTCGATGCTGCCGCTCTGGCTTTCGACAAGCCTCAACAGCGAGCGCCCCGTCGTCGATTTGCCACAACCGGATTCGCCCACCAGCGCGAGCGTTTCGCCCGCATGCAGATCGAAGCTGACGCGTTCGACGGCATGCACGCGGCCCGTGAGCTTGCCGAACAGACCGCTGCGCACGGGGAAACGCGTGACGAGATCGCGTACGCGGAGAATCGGCTGTGCCTGCTTCGACGTGGTCGATGCCGTGTGGTCTTTGGGAGGCGGCTGCTGCACATGCTCGCCGTCGAGCCTGAGCAACGAAAACTTCGCGGGTGCGTCCGTGCCCTGCATCGAGCCGAGCTTCGGCACGGCGGCAAGCAGCGCTCTCGTATAAGGATGCGCAGGCGCCGCAAACAGTTGCGCCGACTCGCCTTCTTCGACCTTGTCGCCGCGATACATCACCAGCACGCGATCCGCCACTTCTGCGACCACGCCCATGTCGTGCGTGATGAAGATCACGCCCATGTTCATCTCGTCCTGCAGGCCGCGTATCAGTTGCAGGATTTGCGCCTGGATCGTCACGTCGAGCGCGGTGGTCGGCTCGTCGGCGATCAGCAGAGACGGCTTGCAGGATAGCGCCATGGCGATCATGACCCGTTGCCGCATGCCGCCGGACAACTGGTGCGGATAGCGCGCGGCCACGCGGCGCGCTTCGGGAATGCGCACGAGATCGAGCAGACGCAGCGTTTCGGCGTGCGCCTGGCTGCGGCTCATGTTCTGATGCAGCGCGATCGCTTCACCGATCTGATCGCCGACCGTGAAGACGGGATTGAGCGATGTCATCGGTTCCTGGAAGATCATCGCGATGTCCGCGCCGCGAATGGAACGCATGGTCGATTGCGATGCCTGCGCGAGATCGAGCACGCTGCCGTTGCGCCGACGAAACGCGATGCTGCCGTTCGCGATGCTTCCGCCGCCATGTTCGACGAGGCGCATCAATGCAAGCGAGGTCACCGATTTGCCCGAGCCCGATTCGCCGACGATAGCGAGCGTCTCGCCGCGATCGACGGAAAGCGACAGATCGCGCACCGCGTTGAACGTGGTCTCGCCGCGACGGAACGCGACCGTGAGGCGGTCGATATCGACGACGCGTTGCGGCGGCAGGCTGTCTAGCGGGCGTCGATGGGTTGGCGTGTGCGGCGTGTTCGGCACGATGATGTCTCCCGGCATCTGAAACAGGGGATGGTTTAAACGCGGCGGCGCACTAGCGATAGATCGCCGTGACGGGCGCCTCGCCGACGCGCGCATAGCCGCGATACATGCCCTCGGTGTTGAAGGGCAGCACGACGTTGCCGTACGCGTCGACGGCGATCAGGCCGCCGCGTCCGTCGATGCGCGGCAAGCGGTTCATCACGACGTCGTTCGCCGCTTCTTCGAGCGAGACGCCGCGATAGGCCATTTGCGCGGCGACGTCGTAGGCGGCGACCATGCGCATGAACATCTCGCCGGAGCCGGTGGTCGAGACGGCGCAAGTTGCGTCGTCGGCATAGCAGCCCGCGCCGATCAGCGGCGCATCGCCCACACGCCCCAACTGCTTGTTCGTGATGCCGCCCGTCGAGGTTGCGGCCGCGACGTGACCGTACAGATCGACGGCGACCGCGCCGACCGTGCCGAACTTTTTGTTCGGATCGATAGGCTCGTGAGGCAGCGCTTCGTTGTTCGCGGACGATGCCTGTTGCGCGGCAAGCGCTGCGCCGTCATGGTCGAGCATCGCGCGCTGCTGTTCGCGCGCCAGCTCCCACTGGCGATAGCGTGCATCCGTATGGAAGTACGATGGATCGACGAACTCCAGACCTTGCGCCTGTGCGAATGCTTCGGCGCCTTCAGCCGTGAACATCACGTGCTCGCTGTATTCGAGCACGTGCCGCGCCGCGACGATGGGGTTGCGTACCCGCTTCACACACGACACGGCGCCGGCTTCCAGCGTGCGGCCGTCCATGATCGACGCATCGAGTTCATGCGTGCCCGCCGACGTGAAAACCGAACCGTGCCCCGCGTTGAACAGCGGACAGTCTTCGAGCAGCCGCACGGCTTGCGTGACGGCATCGAGCGCGCTGCCGCCGTCGGCGAGCACGCGTTGCGCGGCGACGAGCACGGCGCGCAGTTCAGCGTGATAACGGGCTTCCGCATCGGAGGCCATCGACGCGCGCACGATGGTGCCTGCGCCGCCGTGAATCGCGATTACCGCATTGGTGTTCATTTGTTCTTCTTTGCCTGGGAAGAGGTGGGCCGCGTGGCGGTCTTCGAATGAGGTTGCAGCGCCGAGGTGTCCGTGAGCCAGGGCAACACGAACTCGGTCATGTTGGCGGCGGCCTGCGCGGAGCGCTTGGCGCGGAACGCGACGGCGTCGCACAGCGCTTCGATCACCGCGAGCACGGTCGCTTCCGATGTCGCGGCGAGACGCCGCTCGGCGCGGATGAAGAGCGAACGTGTGGCGAGCGCGGCGAGCGGCGAGGTCGGGCCGTCAGTCAGCGCGAGCACGTCTGCGCCGAGGCTGGCGGCGCGGCGCGCGAGCTCGATGGTGTCGTCGACATAGCGCGGAAACGCGATGGCGATCACCAGATCGCCCCTGCCCGCATTGAACAGGCGGCGCGCCGCGTGTGTCGGTCCGCCGATCAGGGCGAGCGACTGCACGTTGTCGTGATACGGCAGCAGATTGTGCTCCATCAGGCTCGCGAGGAATGCGCTCGCGCCGCAGCCGAGAATGAACACGCGCCGTGCGGCGATGATCGCGTCGACGGCGGCTTCGGCGGCCGCGCCGTCGATCGTGCTGCGCGTCGTGCCGAGATTGGTGGCGGCCTGTTCGAGCGACGCGCTGAACAGTTCGTCGCCGTTCGTCTGCGATTCCTGCGCGGAACGCAGACGCTCGACAGGGGCGAGCGTCGCTTCGAAGCCGCGCACCAGCGCCTCGCGAAAGGCCGGATAGCCGTCGAAGCCGAGCGCGCGCGCAAAGCGGTTCGCCGTCGCGATGGACGCGCCGACGGCGGTGGCCAGTTCGTCGATACGCATGGTCGCGGCGCGGAACTGGTTGGCCAGCACGAACTCGCCCATGCGCCGGTGGACAGGCGTGAGGATCGGCATCGCAGCCGTGATGCGGGCGGCGATGGCGGGCTCGGCGGCGGTGGGCGCGTTCGGACGTTGGCGGGCCATGAGTGTCGGAGCGAATCTGTCGGGCTGACTTGAATGAAAGTGAATTTACATGAAAATTATCTTGTGAAAATATTTTTTCGCTCAGATGGGGGTTTGTACGAGGGAGAGGGAATGAGTACTTTCGCAGCGCCAGTCGATCGTCGACGGGCGTTCGTTCAGATCAGGCTTGGGGATGGCGCACCGCCGCGTGAGCGGCAGTGAGACGAGAGAGGTGCTGCTCGACGGCAGCGTGGGAAGCGGTCTTGCCGAAGGCAATGCCGCGTTGCGGGCAGATCGGCCGTCGGTGCGCGCGTGCGTCGACGGCCAAAGGGCGGTTAATCTTCGACTGGCTGAACCCCCGTGATGGACCCCGTCGTGATCGCTGCAGCGGCCTTCGCTTTCTGCGTTGCCGTAGCCGGAGCGCTGGCGGCATTGGGCGCACTCTGCTGTGGCGCGTCGTGCTTCACCGGCTCCGGCTTCGCCTCCGTGAGTTCCATCACATTGCCGCGCACCACGATCTTCACGGGATCGGTCTTCTTCCATTGCTTCTTCGGGACCACCAGCTTCCACGTCGAGTCGCGGTCCGGATTGCGAAAGAGCGCGACGACACCGACATACTGTGTGTCTTCTTTCATCGGCTCGTTGATGCTGGCGCTGGCGTTGGGGCGTAGCACGACATCACGGGTTGCGAGCAGATCGGCCTTCAGCGCGTCCAGATCGTCGGTTTGCAGTTGCGCGTACTCGAGTTGCTGGAAGCTCTGCGCATCCTTCAACTGATACAGCCGCACGACCGTCGACAGCGATTGACCAACGGCGTTCTCGTTCAGCGAAGCGCGGCTGACGAGATCGACACTCATTGTCTTGACCTGAGTCGTGAAGACCCATTTCGCCGCATCTACCGTGTTGTCGGACACGGCCTGAGTGAGTCCGCATCCTGCCAGGGTCAACGCAGTCAACATCAATGCGCCCACGCCGGGCGCGTTCGTTTTCCAGTTCATGGTTTCGGATTCGTTTGAGGTGTTCTGTCGATCAATGCATTGGCGGGCAATCGCCGCTGCTGCCCGTCCATACGCCGAGTTGCACGCGGGTGTGCCCGCCGTCGCGGGTCGACAGCCCCGCGCCAGCCAGGCGCGTCGTGAAGCCGAGCCGCACTTCATCCGCGCTGAGCTTCTGTGGCGGCATCAGGTCGGCAGCGACGTGCATTTCGAGGTTCGCTTGCGCTTCGTAGCCAAGGTAGAAGCGCAGCAGCGTCATCACCTCGCGATGCGCGGTGTGACCAGGCAGCAGCGCAAGCACGGATTCGCGCGTGTTCGGCGTGAGCACGATCCGCACGCTGTTGCTTCTGTCGTAGAAGCCGCGGCCGAGCAGACAGGACTCGCCTAGCGCCGCCCGCGGATCGCCGGTCGCGTTGACCCAGACAGAATGAAACTCTTCGACGTCGACATCCGTATCGGGCACCGCGTGCCGAAGCACGCCCGCAAGCCCTTCAGCCGTGCGCGTCTTGTGACCGGCGAGACCGAGCATCGACAGCAGCTTGCGTGTGCCGACCGCGCGCGCCATGTCAGGCGTGCCGATGCCGAGTCCCGCATAGCTGAGCAGGTAGCGCGAGACCTCGTCGGTGCCGTCCTTTCTGAAGCCGGCCGGATAGCGATACTTGCGCCATACGCGGTAGTACTGCGTGACGACGCGGTGATGGAAGAGATCGAGAAACGCGGCGAGCGGTTCTGCGCCCTCGCGGTTTTGCGCGACCTCGTCGGCAAAGTACGATGGCATGCGCGCATCGACACCATAAAGACCCAGAAAAGTCGTCACGACGGACGGCGGTTTCAGCGGGTCGTCGGGATCGCTTTCGATCGCATCGATCTCGCGACGCGGAAACCCCAGGCGCGCGTGCGAACGAAAGCGGACGGGTTCGTCCGCTGGCGAATCCGTCGTGCCGATGGGCGGGCGATCCGGCGCGGCCAGTTCGATGAGCTGGCAGAAGCGGAAGAAGTTCATCTGCGTCGCGTGATCGAGCAGCGCGGGCAGCAACGTGCGTTCGGCGTCGACGGTGTCGATGGTGTCGTGACGGGTGGATCGCAAAAGCGCGAAATGCGGGTCGTTCAAAACGGTGCTCCTTCCCCCTTGGTGTCGGGCCATTCGATGCGCCGTCCCGTTGGCTGCGAGACGATGACGAGCTTGGTGTAGAGGTTGAGCGACGCGTACAGCCCGAGGAACCGGTTCAACATGCCGCCGAACAGTTCGAGATCGCCGTTGCCCGCGAAACGGCCGCTGTCGATCGTGACGATTATCTCGACGCCGCGTTGCAAGCCGCCACGCACCAGTTTCTGCAAGAGCCGATGCTGGACATCGGTGATGGCATCGATGCGCCGACGGTTCAACTCGCCGTCCGTCCAGTCGTAGAGCGCGAGACTGCCGCGCAGGATTTCAGCGTTCAGCAGCGACAGGTAGTTCGGCGCGAGATGCGACAGCACGCGCCACTGGAAGCGGTCGCCCGTTGGCGGATAGACGGGCAGGGTTGGTGCGCACAGATTGCGCACGGCGCCGATGTTCGTGAAGCCGCCGCGCATCCGGTTGATGCCCGCTTCGCGCAGCGCCTTGCGCGGCAGCATGCCGTTGGTGCCCGTCACTGACAGCGACAGCGTTTCCTTCGGCAGCGCGTCAGCCCGTTCCCATACGTGTCCGCCGAGCACCAGCCACGTGTCGAACCGGCCGGCCGGTCCACGCCGTACGCGGGTATGGAAGTAGCGCTCTGGCATTTCATGGCGCAGCATGCCGCCGCGATGACGAAACGCTGCGAAAGGCACGTATTCGAAGCGCTGGCCTGTGCCTGCTTCGAAACCCTGGACGGAATCGACGCAATAGACTTCGACGCTCGCGCCATATTGTTCGCGCGCGTTCACGCGGTACTCGGTCTCGAACTGCGTGACGGTGATTGGTGCGGCTTCGAGCGCAAACAGGTTGATGATCGGCGTGCAGTAGAGGCGCACGTTGTCCGCGTTGAAACGCATGTCGTCGGGGTACGGCTGAGCCAGCACGATCTCGACATCGAAGTGGCTCGCGGAAGCGGGCACCGCCTGAATGTCGAGACCGACGAGGTCGACGAACATGAACTTTCCGGGGAAAGTGAAGTACTCGAGCAGCAACTGATAGCCCCCGAACGCGTTGTCGGCTTTCGGCCAGAGACGCTCTTCGGCGGCGAAGCCCGCGGGCTCGATGCGCAGTCCGGGCATGGGTTGCGGCGCGCCCGGACGCTCTTGCGGAAAGCCCGGCACGCGGACCTGCACGGCGAGGGGTACGGCTGTCAACGCGGAATACAGCGTGAGCGCGACCGGGCGGTCGGCGTTGAGATAGAGACGCAGACGCGGCACCTGGAGCTGTTCGCGCCGGGCCTGCGGCTGGAGTTCCAGCCGAAGACGGATCACGGAGCGGCCGTCTTCGCGGGCATAGGTGTTCGCTTCCGTCAGATGCAGCGGGTAGAGATCGACTGGTTGTGTGGTCCGATAGATGCATGCCTCGCCGTCGTCGCCCATTGGCTCGGACAGCGCTTCGAGTCCGGCGGGCAGCGTCTCGTGCTTTTGCAGCGCACCCGGCGTCGGAATCATCTCCAGGATGGACAGCGATGGAATCATGCGCAGATAGTGCGGCCACAGCATGCTGACCAGACCTTCTGTCAATTCGGGCAACTCGTCGTCGAGCTTGTGACGTAGGCGCGCCATCAGAAATGCGAAGCCTTCAAACAGGCGCTCGACGTGAGGATCGCGATCGCCGATGCGATCGATATTGAGCATGCGCGCGCGGTCAGGAAATGCGCGGGAGAATTCCTTGCCGGCGTCGCGCAGGTAGCGCATTTCCGCTTCGTAATAGCGGAGGATGTCGCTGTCCTTGGTGGGAGAACTCATTGCAGGTGTGTGTCCGTGTCCGGTTAGTCAGCGGTTGAGGCTGTCGCGCGATCAGGCCAGCACGACGGCGCGCGCCGGATCGATTGCCGTCAGTTCGGCCGCCAGCGAGTCGATTCGCGCGGCGAGCGTGGTCTTGTCGGCGTCCTTTCGGTTGACGCGGATTTTCAGCAGATTCAGCAACTGAAGCTTGACCTCGAAAGCGAGTGACGGCTCCCATGCGGCAAGCTGAAAGCGCCGCGTGAACTCGTCGAGCGAGGCGAGCAGATGCAGCGCGGTGTCGGGGCGCTGCGCCCGTTCCGCGACACGCGCCATCACGAACTGTCGAAGGAAGTGTTCGCGTTCGCCATGCTCGCCGCCGTGCGTGGGCAGACGTTGCAGCCATGAAAACGCCGCTTCGATGCCCTGATTCGTCGCGAGGTCGTACGCCTGCGATTCCGTTTCGGCCCAGTCGTTGTCCGCCGATCCGACACTGATCGGCGCGACCATGTCGCCTTTCTCGACGTCGCGCACCGTCGCGTGACGGGCGATCCACTCGAGCGTGGTGTCGTCGGCGAACGGCGAACCGTCTGTGAATGACAGACGTTCCAGTCCCGCCAGACGCTCGAGCATCAGTGCGCAGTCAGTTGCGACGAGTTCGCGTACGCGGGCGTATTCGCCGCCCGCGTGTTCCTGCGCAGTGAACGCGTAGTACTGGAGGTCGAGCCAGAAATGGTTCGCGCCTTCCGCAAACGCACTCTCGATCCGTTCGAGAAGCTCAGGCCATTGCTTTTGCAGCACCAGCCGTTTCAGGTTTGCGCGCAGTTCCGCGCGTGGTGCGACGAGCCGCGTCTTGCCGCTAGCCTCGTGAGGCGGCACTTCCGTGAGCGTGTCCCAACGCACGCAACGCATCAACCGGTATGCGGCCAGATAACCGTGCGGTTGCTCGCGAAGGAATTGCGCCATATGCCGGGCGCGGTCGAGCAGATCGCTTGTTGAAGCGACCGTTGTGCTTCCTGCAAGCGTGACGGCAGGGCCGCTGCCGGCGGCCGCGTTCGATGCCGATGCGCTCGGGACGCCTGGCGCGAGATCTGAAGGTTGTGGCGTTTCGAGGCGGTTCTCGAAACGGCGGAACAGCGGCTCCAGGGCCGGGCGCGCGGCTTCGGGCCACTGCGACGTGCGTTCGACGATCAGCGCGAGCGCCGAAAGCGTGCGTTCGAGCAGCGCCCCGCTCAGTCCGTTCACGCGATCGAGACGGTCGGCGAATGTCGTTCCCGCGAGCCATTCGAATGCGGTCTTGCGCGTGGCGACCCGCCCGGGCAGCAACCCTTCGCCGAACCGGTCGACCAGTGCCGACAGCAGTTCAAAGCCGGATGCCACGCCTTCCGCGCCGTCGCGACGCATGCGACCGTAAATGTAGTAGGCCGCGACGCGAACGTCTTTCGCGCCGTGTTTGAGCAACCGTTCGGCGGTATCGACGATCTTCGTATCGTCGATACCGCCGAGCCTGGCGACTTCTTCCTTGATCGCCAGAAAGTCGTCGTCGTAGGCGGGATCGCTGCCCGTCGGCATGTCTTCGCTGATGGGCGCGAGCCAGTCGTCCCAACGCGATTGTGTCGAGCGCGCAAGGTCGGATGGCGGGCGGGTGCCGAATAGCGCGTCGAGGAGGTTGGAGAATTTCATTGTTTTTTATTGGACTGTTCGTTGGCTCAGTTCAGTTCAGCTCTGCGGCAGCGGTATGGCCGCGCGTTTGCCCGCTTCAAGCGCGGCCTTCGGCAAAGGCGGCGGACTGTTGTCCCTTGCCATGTTCGCCGTGCCCGGTGAGCGGCTCACGAAGATGCGCGAAGGCAGCACGAAACCCTTGAGCGCAAGCAGTTCGAGCGGACCTTTACCCACGTCGGTGCGCATCATGTAGCCCAGTGCATGCGTGTCGCTGCCAGGCGCAGGCTTGCCGGGCTCCTGTGCGATGAGCGTATCGATGTCGTAGGCGGGGTCGCTGGCGGACTTCGCGGCGGCCGGCCTGATTTCACGCACGAACGGCGAAGCCTGCCAGGTGAGCATGTACGTTGCGCTATCGACGGGTTCCACGCGCGCGTGTTCGAGCATGCGCACGAATGCCCAGCGCCCGTCGAACTCCAGACTGCGGTTCGTGCCTGCCTTCTCCGTCTGCCATTCGAGGCGCGTGCCCGTTCTCTGCGGATCGTTCGATGGCCAGTTCATCGGTTGCCAGGTTTCCTGCTGGTTGAAGTAGTGCAGCTTCTGGCCATCGACGGTGAGCAGCGTATCCGTGATGCCCGGCGACGGCACGGGTTTGAATTCGACCCGATACTGCGGCTCGCCCTGCGCGAGCAGGTGCCCTGCAATCCGTTGCAGCGTGTTGATAGCGGTAAGGAATGACGGATCGAAGACGAGCGAGGACGTTGCCGTGGTGACGGGCATCCATTGGTCGCCCTGCAACTCCAGCACGCCCGCAAGCTGGCTCGCGAGAAACGCGGCGATCAGGCCGCCTTGCGGTCGCAGGAAGCGCGCGAGTTCGGGCAGCGAGGCGTCGTTGGCGGTGCTGGTGAAGGGATAGCGTCCCGCGAACGAGCGGTTCCACGCCGAGACGATGCTCTGCTGCCAGGCTTCGTTCAGGCTCGCCTGGGCAGGCTGGAGCACGGTCTGCAAGGCCTGCGCGACGGGGCGCACGAACAGGGCATCGCCCATGCCCGCCCATTGCGCGCCGACGCTCGCGGCGATCAGGCGCGCGTAGGACTGCGTGTCGGCGAGTTCCGAGCCTTTGCCCTGGAAAAGCGTTTGCGCGACCTGCCGCGCCTGTGCGTCGGCGTCCGGGCTGTCGCCGATCTGCTGCAGCCGCAGCCGTAACGTCGTGACGCGCTCCAGATAGCGTTGCAGGCTCAGATCGCTGTAGCCGGCTGCCGTCTTGTTGTTCGATGAGGGGGCATCGCCGCCCGTGCCCTGTGCGACGAGGCGCAGCACGGGACCGAACGACGGCCCGAGTGGCCCTGCGGGATCGGGGCGTGCTGCCTGCGGTTCATCGGCCTTGTTGCCGCCGAAGATGTTCTGCGCCTTCGTGACGAGCGTGTCGGATAGTGAGGCCTTCTGGGCGCCCGCGCTGCCCTGATACTCGAGCGACTTCATCAACGCGATCAGTGGCGACTGGCGCGCGTCGGCCATGGCCTTCAACTGACCGATGGCGGCGGGCATCGACGGTGCGCGCTCCCACTGGATCGTGTTCATGAAGGCTTGCCAGTGTTCGGCGTAGTCGGCGAAGTAATGGCTGATGAGGGCGGCTTTCAGCGCCTCGGGAGACGATGCGGTTTGCGCTTGCTGTGTGCTGTTTGTCGTGTTGGCGCCGGCGAGCACCCAGTCGCTGGCGGTGCCGTTGTGTTTTGCGGCGTCGTCGATGGCCTGGGCGATCGTGCCCTCCCACGCCTCGCGCGTGAATACGCCGGGAACGAAGGCCGAGGTGCGGAACAGGCCACGTGTGTCGGTGCCGGCTGTCAGAGAGGCGAGCGTCTGGTCCGGATACTTCCTGCCGACGGACGCGACGATGTCCTGATAGATCGTGTCTTCGGAATTCTTTACGCCGATCACGACGAGCAATGTCTGACGCGAGCCGTTGATGAGGTCGTCGCGGGCGTCGATGCGCCATTCCGGGTGCTGTTTCAGGTGCTCCGCGTAGAAGCCGAGCAGACGCTGCGAGAGGTCGAGCTTCTCGCCTGGCGGCAGGTCGGCGGCGATGTTCCAGTAGTGCGGCAGCAATGGCGTCATGAACGATGGATCGGCGTTTGCAGGCTCCGACATCATCAGGTAGGTCTTCAAGGTCTTGTGACCGTCCTGCGCAAGCTGGCTCGTCTGGCTATCGAACTGGGCGGTCTGCATCTGGTTAAGATCGACCAGTTGCGCTTCGAGGTTCTGCTGTACGGGTGTGATAAGCGTGTCGCGGGCGGTGCGCGAGTAGGGCTTCCAGATGGCCGCGAGTGTTGGTGCGTCGTGGTTCAGGCCGAAGCGGGTTGGGAGCGGAGCGTGGTGCTGTATGCGGTCTTCGTACAGTGCGATGCGTTGCTGGAGTGCGAGCAGGTTGCGCAGACGCGTGGCGGAGTCTCGCGCAGTGTTCAGGTTGTGCACGGCTTCGCTGGTGAGGACCAGGTCGCGGGCGTTGGTGGCGGCGGAGAGGAGCAGGCCTGTGGTCCATAGTGCGATGGCTGCGAGTGTTGCAGTCGAGAAGACGCTGACGGGATGCAGGCCGATGCGGTGGCCGCCTGTGCGGAGGGCGTCGGTGGCGAGGTGAGACCAGAGGTGCTCACCGATGCCGGGTGCCGCGTTCGTGCTTTCGGTCTGATCCGACTGCTTGCGGGAAGCGAAGAACACCCCGCGCACGTTGATTGCGCGGCGTTGGCGGGAGTTGATCCCTGCAATCCACGTTGACAGTGGCGCGATGCGCTTATCGAGGTATTGGGACAATTGGCCTGTGTAGCGATTGCTGTCGTCGCTTGCCATCTGCGCAATGCTCACATCGGCCAGTCGCGTGTTCAGCGCGAGAAGCGCGGTTTCGATCGCGCGTGCGCTGGAGGCGTTCTCGAACTCGCAGCCGATGAGGGGCGGCGTTACAACTGCCTTGGTCGTGAGTTCGGGATAGTCGAGCACGTACACAGGTGCAGACCAGCGCAGCCGCGAAGCGATGTGCGCGAGCTGGATGCCGGCGGCGTTGGTGTCACGGCTTGGCGTTGGAGCGTTGGACGCGGCATCGCCGACTACCACGATCGCGTCGACCGGGCGGCGGCGGCGCAGTTTGTATAGCTCACGCAGCCAGGTGTCGTCGGGGCGGCCTTCGGCTACAGGCTTTTGCCAGAGGAGGATGGCGTCGTCGGTGATGTGCCAGCATTGGTTTTTGAGTTCGGGGACCAGGCTGGTGATGGCGGTGTCGTTGCCGGTTAGCAAGAGCCAGGGTTGGCGGTAGCGCCAACGGAGGCCGTTGCTCTCTCGCAGCCATTGGCGAAGAGGATCCAAATCTGCACCGACGACCTTGGTCCCTGAATCACCGTCGGCAATAACGGTTGGTCGGAGCCCTTCTTTCTCAATCAGCGCCTCTACTTCGCGCTCTTCCGCCGATCTCTTTGAATACGCGGCATACGCAAACACGACCACTATGCCGCCTATCAAGATCGAAGCCAAACGGTGCGAACTGAACCATGCGAAGAGCGCGCCCTTTTCTACGGTAAAGCCTAAGAGACCGGCAACTGCCAGGCACGCGGCAATTACGAGCAATGACGACCCATAGCGTATTTTGGTTTTCACTTTATCTAGCTGCTGTGATTTGTTCTGGCCATGACAATAGTGATTGCCGATGAGCCGTTTGCCGAAACTACCAGTTGCGAACGCTGTCTGCGGGTTGCCGCCTGAATTGCAAGGCCAAGCGCAACCCAGCCGCTCAATGGACCGGCCAGCCCGGCTACCTCGTCGAAATTGTTCTCCAGCGTGTCCCTTTCATTAGCAACATGCCCGCCTCCGGCGTCGCTCGAAGCTTTCCGTATCGTGCCTAGCGCATGCTTGTCGAGACCGGTGTCCCATATGTCCGCGTCGTTATCCGCTCCGCCTTGGATTCGACGCACCTGTCCGAGATCCGCGTATAACGCTTCGACGTTTGACAGCATGGGCCGATATACCCGTACGTGACTTTCCGCAGTCGGAGCGCGATGGTCCGTGGTACCAATAAGCAGAGATACAGCACCTTCGCTATACGAATTAGCATCGGTTGCCCGCTGCCCTGCAATGAGAAGCAGGGGTGCGGTGAAATGCTGGTCGACACAGTGATACAGTCGTTCCAGACCTGACTCGGAAAGCATCTTTACCGTCAGCGGCAATTTGATGGCTCTCTTGACGAGAATTCCATCAAGTGTCTTCGCCGAGTCGAACGCCGTGTCCCGAAGCGCTGCGAAAGTGCCGGGATCAACAAGAATTTCGACGACCAGCAAATCTTTGATGCGCTCAATATGTTCCCCTAGGCGTTCGATCACGAGCTCTAGCAAATGCGTAACCCATTGCTCGGCCGAATAAGCAAATGACCATCCGAGTGTCAGACTTCGCCCCAGATTGACGGGAAGTTCTCTGTCCTTTTGCACCCATTGATCGATTTGACCGCCAGCAGACGAGAAGACACAGCTCGCCTGGATACAGAGGCAACGGCGCCCCCATTGCGCCCACTCGTTGTCGAGAAGCTCGCGCTTTTCGGCCCAGACGTCCTGCTCCAATTTTGCATGCTCGTAGTACGTCAGGCGCGCACCAAACATACCCATGAAGACAACAGCAGGCGCACCGAATAGGAGAATCCAGAATTTTCCAGATTGCGTGGATTGATCATGTGGCCACAACAGCAATACAAGCGCGGCGCCAACGGTCATCACGAGGACAAACGCGGCGAGCCAATTCCGCCAGCGCAATGACGTTGGCTCTGGCCGAGGCCGCAGAACGGGAATGGGCCACGGCATCGCCTATCCGACCATCGCTGACGACTGCGTCGATAACACGCGACATCCGCAAGCAGCCTTGCATCCATGCACGACGAGTGGCTTGCCATCCCAGATCATCGTCTGTTCTGCTTCGATAACGGGGTTCACACCATGCCCCTCTATCCGGCAGTTCACCAGATCGCCCAGCAAAGCAGCGCGTTTTCCGTTCTCGAAAAATGTGGAGGTTGCCGTCATGACATAACCGTCCCTGTCAGTGGGGTCACCCTCGTAGATGAGTCCTTTCATTGTTCCTCGCGCGTTGATGACGCTGTATCAAATGACTTGTTCAAATGGGATTACTTTAGGAACCACGACGCAACCCACGTATAAAAAGCCAGTGCGCTACCCGTCCACAGCAGGATGAACGGTACTTCCTTCCACACGACGGGCTGGCGCTGTGAGTGGGCATCTGCGGGCGGGCGCATCACGCCCCCTTCGGCGGCGCAGGCCTCGATCTGTGCGGGCCAGGTGGGAACGCGGTTACAGCGATAGGCGATCCAGCTGGCGATGCTGAAGAGCATGATCATCGGCGCCATCGCCGTGCAGGCCAGGGTGACTAACAGCAGCAGGCCGAACCCCTTCATCTGCGGATCGTGCCAGTCGAACCTGCGCGGAATGTCGAGCAGATCGAAGAAGCTCAGGAGATCGCGCAGGCCTGTACGGTGTTCGAGATAGGTCTCGCAGCGCGGCAGGCTGGCGGGGCCGGTTTCCATGAACTGGCGCACGTATTCGTACTGGCCAAGCGCGTACTGTTCGTTCAGCGAAGTCTGGCCGAGACTGGCGATGCGCGGAAAGTGTCCATCGAATCTGACCTCGCCCTGTTCATCGAGATCGACGAGCAGCACGGCGCGGAAGGTGTTGACGTTGGTGTTGGCGGGAGTGACGCCCTGGGAGACGGGGGTGAGCCTGTCCCAGTCGAGTTCGATTGGCGTACGTGTGCCGACAAACATCCACACCTTGCGACGAGTGCGGTCGAAACGCAGCAGTGCATCCGTGTAGCCGAAGAAGTCGGTCAGGAAGATGGATAAAAAAAGCAAACTCAAAAATATGAGCAAGGGACACGCCAAAGCCGCTATAACAACGGCCAGATAGCTTGTATGCCACATTCCGCTAGAGAAAATTTCTGGCAAAAGTGTCGATGCGGTCGCCATCGAAATCAAACCACACAGTCCTGCCAACCCAACCATCCCCTTGAACGTATTTGCCCCCTGTCCGATCTCAAGGGTAGTGTTATTCATCCGGTAGACCATGCGATCGCCGTTGGGCGGGACGCCAGTGTTGGTCCGCACGGAACCGAGAGATCGCCATTGGCGCAATGCACGATCCAGCGGACCATACGCTCCCGCTTTGCGCATGCGACGGATCCACCAGCTTTCTTTCTTTAGCTTGACTGTAGCCATTGTGTTTTTAGTGGACGCATATTGCCGGGTCAGTTGCCATACAGCACCCAACCATGACGGACACATTGAGAGACGGGATTACTTTAGGAACCACGACGCAACCCACGTATAAAAAGCCAGCGCGCTACCCGTCCACAGCAGGATGAACGGTACTTCCTTCCACACGATGGGCTGGCGCTGTGAGTGGGCACCTGCGGGCGGGCGCATCACGCCCCCTTCGGCGGCGCAGGCCTCGATCTGTGCGGGCCAGGTGGGAACGCGGTTACAGCGATAGGCGATCCAGCTGGCGATGCTGAAGAGCATGATCATCGGCGCCATCGCCGTGCAGGCCAGGGTGACCAACAGCAGCAGGCCGAACCCCTTCATCTGCGGATCGTGCCAGTCGAACCTGCGCGGAATGTCGAGCAGATCGAAGAAGCTCAGGAGATCGCGCAGGCCTGTACGGTGTTCGAGATAGGTCTCGCAGCGCGGCAGGCTGGCGGGGCCGGCTTCCATGAACTGGCGCACGTATTCGTACTGGCCGAGCGCGTACTGTTCGTTCAGCGAAATCTGGCCGAGACTGGCGATGCGCGGCAAGTTTCCATCGAATCTGACCTCGCCCTGTTCATCGAGATCGACGAGCAGCACGGCGCGGAAGGTATTGACGTTGGTGTTGGCGGGAGTGATGCCCTGGGAGACGGGGGTGAGCCTGTCCCAGTCGAGTTCGATTGGCGTGCGCGTGCCGACAAACATCCATACCTTGCGACGAGTGCGGTCGAAACGCAGCAGTGCATCCGTGTAGCCGAAGAAGTCGGTCAGGAAGATGGATAAAAACCATACACCCATTGGGATGCAGAGCAGACCCATAAGAAGCACAAATATCGTGCTAACCGGGTGCGCAGTCCATACGATAAATGAGAGGAAGTCTATGGTTAGGAATACACCGAAAATCGTTGCGCCAAACATAATAAGTCCCGTGAGCCCAACCATCCCCTTGAACGTATTTGCCCCCTGTCCGATCTCAAGGGTAGTGTTATTCATCCGGTAGACCATGCGATCGCCGTTGGGCGGGACGCCAGTGTTGGTCCGCACGGAACCGCGAGATCGCCATTGGCGCAATGCACGATCCAGCGGACCATACGCTCCCGCTTTGCGCATGCGACGGATCCACCAGCTTTCTTTCTTTAGCTTGACTGTAGCCATTGTGTTTTTAGTGGACGCATATTGCCGGGTCAGTTGCCATGCAGCACCCAACCATGACGGACACATTGAGAGACGGGATTACTTTAGGAACCACGACGCAACCCACGTATAAAAAGCCAGCGCGCTACCCGTCCACAGCAGGATGAACGGTACTTCCTTCCACACGATGGGCTGGCGCTGTGAGTGGGCATCTGCGGGCGGGCGCATCACGCCCCCTTCGGCGGCGCAGGCCTCGATCTGTGCGGGCCAGGTGGGAACGCGGTTACAGCGATAGGCGATCCAGCTGGCGATGCTGAAGAGCATGATCATCGGCGCCATCGCCGTGCAGGCCAGGGTGACTAACAGCAGCAGGCCGAACCCCTTCATCTGCGGATCGTGCCAGTCGAACCTGCGCGGAATGTCGAGCAGATCGAAGAAGCTCAGGAGATCGCGCAGGCCTGTACGGTGTTCGAGATAGGTCTCGCAGCGCGGCAGGCTGGCGGGACCGGCTTCCATGAACTGGCGCACGTATTCGTACTGGCCAAGCGCGTACTGTTTGTTCAGCGAAGTCTGGCCGAGACTGGCGATGCGCGGAAAGTGTCCATCGAATCTGACCTCGCCCTGTTCATCGAGATCGACGAGCAGCACGGCGCGGAAGGTGTTGACGTTGGTGTTGGCGGGAGTGACGCCCTGGGAGACGGGGGTGAGCCTGTCCCAGTCAAGTTCGATTGGCGTACGTGTGCCGACAAACATCCACACCTTGCGACGAGTGCGGTCGAAACGTAGCAGCGCATCCGTGTAGCCGAAGAAGTCGGTCAGGAAGATGGATAAAAACCATATACCCATCGGGATGCAAAACAGACTGCCAATAACAGAGAAGGCCACACCAAAATGATCAACCTCCCATTCATGCGCGCTCAACGTGCTAACTATGAGATATGTTCCTGAAAGCGTGCACAAAAGAAACACGAATGCGGCCAACCCAACCATACCCTTGAACGTACTCACTCCTTGCCCAATCTCAAGGGTGGTGTGGTTCATCCGGTAGACCATGCGATCGCCGTTGGGCGGGACGCCAGTGTTGGTCCGCACGGAACCGAGAGATCGCCATTGGCGCAATGCACGATCCAGCGGACCATACGCTCCCGCTTTGCGCATGCGACGGATCCACCAGCTTTCTTTCTTTAGCTTGACTGTAGCCATTGTGTTTAATAAGAAAGAAGGCCAGACAGAATATCGGCTCCAACACCGCGCTCGACCAGGACAGGTTTTCCATCCGTCGGAATGACCAGATCGGGTTGAGCCGGATCCGGGAAGTACTGCAAGTTGATCGTCGCGACACTGTACTGCCGATGATCGACGCGCAAGACACCCTTGTATTCGTATCCTCCTGAAGGACTTTTCACCAGGCGTGGAGGTGCCTCCCAATAGAAGCTCATGGGCGATTTCGATGCCGTGGGCATTGGGCGCATCTCCTGCATGTGTGGATCGCTTAGTTCACCAGGCAGGTACGATGCGGGATGAACTTCTTCGTTCAGGATGGTTTTGTTGGAGTTGCTGTCGGCAAGCGAGATCGCGCATTTGATGACGCTCGACGTCGATGCGCCCGGCAGCGAAAGGCTGAAGCTCACCGAGTCGTAGCCTGTCACGCCCACGATTGCCCGGTTCATTTGCAAACCGGACCAATCCGTCTCCAGACGGTATGCATACATTACATCGCGAAGCGCTGCCATTTCTGCCCGGGGATCGCGATAGCGCTTGGGAGCTTTACCGTAGTAGCTCATCGCCAGCCAGTCCTGCAAAGGAGAATTGGTAGCGACAATCGCTTGCCATGCGAACCACACACCTAGACCAATGAAAATGACCCCGGCGGCGATCCAGCCGATCATAGGAATGGTGGTCGCAGCAGCGCCGACGGGTGCAAGGAATGCCAGCACGCCAGTGAAGGCACCAGCAGCAGACCCAACTGCAAACGCACCGCCTGCAGAGGCGATTGATGCGCTTAGAAATAAGAAAGCTGAAATCCCGTAAGCATTTGCGGCCTCGTCATTCCCCACGGACTTCCGATCCACATACTTGAAATACATCTGCACACTCTCGGCAAATGTCGACACCGCCGCAAACAACCCTCCACCAAATGCCACCTTCGCGGCGGCGGTCTTCGCGAGTCCAACCGCTGCCTTCTCCATCCCCAGCGCAGTCAATTCCCCTATTGCCCCGATCACTGCAAGCATCCCGGACACGAGACCGGCGTACACATCCGGCGTATTTGCCCCTGGCTGTGCACTGCCCATGCTCATGCTGATGCCCGCCAAATTGATCGAGGCGAGTACAAAACCTACCCATGGCAGCCCATTTTTAGCAAAGCCGATCAGCCTTTCGAACGCATTGAATTTTTCCGGCGCAGGAAGTGCCAACGGCACCTGCGACACACCCTTCACGGGCGTCCCTTCGATCGCTTCCGCAGGCATCCACATCCCGATAGCGGTTTTGCTGACAATCGTCTGTTCTTCGACAATCTGCGCCACTCCCTCAGCAGTCGCGACATAAACAGTTTTGGTCGCCGCGCTGTCCGCTTTCACCATCTTTAGTGGCGAGCCTTTGGGCGGCCACACGCCACGAAACATCATTGCGACGAGCTCGCTCGTCTTGTTCACAACAACGGTATTCCCGGACACAACTGTCTTTGTCGTCGCAGAGACGATGACAAGAATGAAGTACCCCGCCTTCTGATAGAGCGCAGGATTGACCTTCGCAAGACGCGGAAACTGCGCGGAAGCTGCGACTGCGATGGTTCCGAGTGCCGCGGAAGGGGGATTTTTTTCGAGCCAGGCTTTGTATTCTTCTCTGATCGCAATGAAACTCTTGACCGTATCATTCATCTTGTCGAGCCGGCCAATGTCAGGCAGGCCCGTTCCAGTCAGATGCCTGGCAAGGCCCGGCGCCGACCCCACAAGCGCTCCCCAAAGCGGCGTGTAAGGATCTTTTGCATTGGCTGCAAACCAGACATCCCACAGGTCAAGCTCGGCTTTGGTTTTACCCATACCGTGCACGCAAAGAGCGAACGCCGTCTGCCGGTCTTGCGACGACTTCATATCTTTGAGGTCGAAGTCCTGCCAGCGCAGATCAGCGTTCGAGTTGCCGTTCCACTTTGCTACGTCATCTGACAGCAGGTCGATCTGTGTGTTTTTAGCGTCAGTTTCCTTCTTGTGCGCCTGCTGATCGTCGTCCAATCGCTTTGCATCGTAGAGCTTGAGAAATTTTTCTTCCCATTGCGCCGACTCCCCCTTCTTTTCGAACACCGTCTTGAACCCAAGGATGGCGTCTCCAACGAAGCGTTCACGCGCATGTCCCGCCTGATACGCCGCCAGTTGTCCGACCTCCTGATTGCGAAAAGCGTTGAGATCGGCAGTCATGCCGATAGGGTCGAACAGCGCAAGCACAATACCCTTGCCATTCGCTTTCTGCGCGATCTCCGCCATTCTGGTCTGCATCGCGGCGGCCTGATCGTGCCGCTGGTTCAACGGCACTGTAAGCTTGCCGCTGCCATTCAGCTTGTTCCATCCCTCGGGCGTCGAGAAGTCGGCGACGTAATTGATCAGGTTGTTTTGCGTTGCGGGCAGCGCATGCTTGACCTCCTTGCCGTTGATCGCCTTTTGTACGTCCACTTTTTGCATGCGCGGTTCTGGAGACGTCTCCAGGGCGGTCAGTACACGGTCTGTCAGTCTGTATCGGCTGAATGCGACCCATACATGTGGTACGTATTGTGGTGACGGAATCGCGATGGTTTGCGCGGCGAAATCTTCTTTCTTCGCCTTGCACGTTGCATCAAGGGGTTTCTCAGTGGGAGCCGATGGTACTTGTCGAGGGTCGGCGTAGATGTTCATGCAGGCGTCCGGACCTACCTCATACACCACCCAACGGCTCTGACGCGTGCCCCGATTAGGGTAGAGAACATAGACGAATCCCCGGTCGAGCTGGCGAAGAATGTACCTGGACGCTTTTAGCGGCTTGTCTGTTACATGTTCGCCTAACGGCGAAGGCAGTGCACCGACATTCGTGACACTGGCAGGCGCGACGGCATAGCGAACCGGCAGGATCGCGAGACCTTCCTTGATGCAGTTTGGACAGCCCATATTCGTTCTCAGATGTTCCCGCTATTGATTTCCGCCGCGATGTCGCGCCATCGACTGTCCTCGATGCTGTTCGCCCAGCCGGAAAATGCTTCGTTCTCGCGGCGTAGATGTGCAATCTGGGCCGCAACAAAAGGATGCTTGTCGAAGCTGGCGTGACATCGCACTGCCAGCGTCCCAAAGGCATGAAGGTCGACTGTCTCGGTCCAGCCATGGATTTGCTGACAGCGGGCAAGCGCTGCGTCGACAAGATCGCCAAGTGCCACGTCGGTTCCGAAGTCGCGAAGTACGCTGTTCAACGCTTCGATGCGAGCGACACCATTGCGCTGCTCTCGCGTCATGAACCACACGGGCGCTATCGAATCGGGCGGGTCTTGCTGCGGGAGCACCAATAGCTGCGCGTCAACGTCGAGAAACGACCAGTGATGAAGCGTAGGTAAGCCACTAAAAAACTGAGACTCGCGCAGGTAGCGGAACAGATGACCTAAGACGCGAGGGTCATAGAAGCGAAAAACAACACATTCGTTGTCATCGAGCGGCAGGATCGCTTTTTGAGTCAACGCGTCCACGAGTGATTGCTCATCGCCCGAAAGAGAGAGCCATCCGCACACGCTCCGTGCCGTACCTTTGCCGCTTTTCCAATCGTCGACCTCGGCTTGCGCGAGTGAAATGGAACGTTCGAGCAGTCGTTGACCCGTGAGATCAGCTGGAAGCAGGAGCAGATACGGCCACGCGTGACGTGGGACCTTCTTCTCGGGCAGGGCAAGGCGATAGACGGGGATGTCATTCGACGAATGCAGCTCGGGGAAAGGATCGCCAAGTGTCGGATCAACGAAGACCGCAACGCGCTGCGATTGCTCCGTGGCATTCTGCGCGAGCTGAGCGGCAATGAAACCAGCGTCCTTTCGACGCAGCGCACCAATGAATCCAGTTGCTTCAGACAAACGCGCCTCCTGCCGATGTCACACGTTGCAAGGCAGAAAGGCAACTGATTATGTCGAACGATTTTGTCTCCGCGTTGGCGTTCACGGGACCGCCTTTTTGCAGCGTGATGCAGTTGAGCTTGACGTCGCCGGGGCAATTCAATTCAATATTCCCGTTTGCCAGCTTGATTTCCGCACCACCGCATTTCAGAGAGAGGCTGCCCTTTGCGCTGATCTCGACGCTTCCTTCAGATGCCAGCATCTTGATGTTCTGGGACGCTGTCATCTCGATGCTGCCGCTCTGCGCCTGGATCTCATTCTTTCCTTGTGCGGCAACGAGCTTCATGCCCCCGGCATTTGCAAAGACGGACACGATCTGACCGGCGGCGACTGTGAAGTTTTCCATCGCCCCAGCATCGATATTTTTGCCCGCCGTAAGCGTGACGTTATCTCCTGCGCTATGCTGGATCGTTTCTGGCGTGACAAGCGCGATGGCCGCTGGAGCGGATACCAGCACGGACGGCGATTGCAGATTTTTGAGTGCAGCGTTATTGAGCGTGTTCTGGCCTTCAAGGTCGGCAAGTACCGCTTGGGCAGTCTTGACCATTTCGCCCAGCGCTTTCATCTGGGTTAGCGCGCTCGCCAGCATCGCTTGCGCCTGCTGCATGTCCAGTTGCTGTCCGCTCGCGTTGGGCCGGTCATCGGCGGAGATAAACAACCCCTTCCCCGCGCGAATCGCCCCATACCCAGACGTTCTGAGCTCAAACCCCTCCCCCCGCTTCTGCTTCTTCGCATCAACCAGATACCCGAGATTGAGCTGGCTCTTCCCCGAATGCTCGGTCGACAGCTTGATCCCTTCCTGCCCCTCCCAATCTTCCATCCGCAGCTTGTTATTCGACTGCGTGCGAATGACGTTGCGCGATAACCAACGATCGTCGCTAGTAACGTGATCAACCGCCTGGCTATGATGATGAAACGCGGCGATATACGGCTTATCAGGATCACCATCGCGAAACTCGACAACAGCTTCCGTCCCATCCAACGCCGGAAAGTGGAACCCTGTCTGCAGCGCGCCTGCAAAAGGTTTTGCGAGCCGCAGCGGTACACTTTCCCCGCCCGGATTCCATTCGTCGAAATCCAGGTCGAAACGGACGACGTAATAGCCTTGCTGCGTCAAATACGCATACTTGTATTTACCGGGCGACGTGACGCGTGCGCTCAGCGAGCCGATAACACGGGGCCACGCATCTTCATCGAGCCTGAGCCGGAATCGCCGACCGGAAGGAATCGCCCTGTAGGAATTGGAATAAGCCGTATCGCGCGCGCCGCGATGCCTTACCTCGACGACAACCTGACCGTCAGGCGCATCGGCGAGCGGCGCATCGACGTGCAGGATGCGCGCGGGTTGCAGCGCGAGCACGTTGCTCTCGCCTTCATAGATGATCTGCCATGCAATCGCTGCCTCATGACGCAACTGCGCTGCCCACTGCGCGCCGTCGGCATCCAGATGATTGGTGCCATAGATGTAGGGCTTGCCGTAGGTTGTGGCATCCTCGCTTGCAACATTGGCGTTGGCCTTAAAGCGCTCCCAGGCCTTATCGGGGTTATAGTCGGCAACCGTATAACCCTGCGCGACACTGTACGAATGCGTGCTTAGTCCATATACGGCTTCCACACCCGCTTCCAGCCCAGCCGTCTCTCGATAGGGCACATCGAGTCGGGGCTGATAGACATAGTGATCAATGTCATCGGAGAAATGGACCACATCGCCGTGTTCGTCTTCCGCAATACGGCACCAGATGCCTTCCTTCTGCATAAGCATCTGCACATAGGCCAGATCGCTCACCTGATACTGCATTCTGAAAGCATGCTGGGGATATTGACGACGTAACCGGAAGCGGAACTGATGCCCCTGAAAACCATGCTTTCGCAGCACGGCCTCAATGATCTCGGGCGTAGTCTGATGCTGGTAGATGCGGCTCGCGCGAACCGATGCGAGGCGTGAAAGGTGCGCCTCGACGACGATCTCATAGCTGGTGAAGTCTCTCGTGGTCTTCAGCTTTGAGAAGCGGGTGATCCAGCCTGAAAACCTGCGAGGCTGCACGTCGGCGGGAACGATCGAGAACTTCGCGTCCTTGCCGAGGTAGTCGGACCTGGCAAGCTGGTCCGGATGCGTGAGGGTAAGAGTAATGCGATAAGGCTCGCCGATGCGCTCGACGGCTTCGAACGAGATCACCGACATCGGGCTTCCATTTCCAGCGCCCAATACATCCAGGAAATAGGCTTGCCTGCCCGTCACGAGTCTCGAATCCGCGGGAGAAAGAGTCGTGTACTTCTGGATGTCGGACATTCCTACTCCTTTGATGGTGCGTAATCCTACACAAGACGGATTAACGGAAGCGATGTGCAAACACCCGTTTGGGCGCACAAGATAAACGTTTGACGTCTTGTTGTGAAGTGACCTTTTGATCGTTTGTTGAGTTAGCGTAATTTTTACAAAATTTGACCCAAACCCGGCTGAATTTCGCTGATGCTCTAGATCGCACCGTGTTAAAAATATTCCTCATAAGGCACGGAATCCTAACTAAGATAAATAAGATATTAAGGACGTAGACATGGCTGAAAGTTTTCAGAACGAGGTGCCTAAGGCACGGATCAACCTTAAGCTCGATTTGCATACGGGCGGCGCGCAGAAGAAGGTCGAGTTGCCGCTCAAGCTGCTCGTGATGGGCGACTACAGCAACGGTCAGGACAACCGGCCTCTCGCAGAGCGCGCAAAGGTCAACGTCAACAAGAACAATTTCGATGCCGTCCTGTCCGACTACGCACCCAAGGCTCGTATCGCCGTGGAGAACACGCTCGCGGAAGATGGATCGGAGTTACCGGTCGACCTGGAATTTCGTTCGATGGACGACTTCAAGCCCGAGAACGTTGCGAGCAAGGTGCCCGAGTTGCGTGCGCTGATGTCGGCTCGCAATCTGCTTCGTGATCTGAAATCCAATCTCCTCGACAACGCCACGTTCCGCCGCGAACTCGAACGCATCCTGAAGGACCCCGCACTGTCCGATCGCCTGCGCGACGATCTGTCAAAGATTGGCGCGTCCAGTTCCCCGGCTGCCTAAGGTCCGTTTATCCAGAAGAGCAGAACTATCATGGCGAAAAACGAAACACGTATTCACGAGACGGCTGGTGCAGATACGGTAGTGCTGGATGCGCCTGGCAAGAGCGTGTATGAATCGCTCTGCGAGAAGATCAACCTGAAGCCCGTCACGGCGGCCCGGCCAACCGATTCGTTCCAGAGTGCGGACGCGTTATCGGAGTCGTCGCTGGACGAACGTGTCGCCCAGGCGATGAACGTGTTCCTGAAGATGATCGCGGACTCGTCGCAGCAGGTCGATCGTCTCGACCGCAGCCTGCTCGATTTTCATATCGAGCATCTCGATCAAAAGATCAGCCGTCAGCTCGACGCGATCATGCACAACGAGGCGTTCCAGCAAATCGAATCGGCATGGCGTGGCCTCAAGTTCCTCGTCGACCGTACGGATTTCCGCAAGAACGTGAAAATTGAAGTGCTGGATGTGTCCAAAGACGCGCTACGCCAGGATTTCGAAGACACGCCTGAGGTCATTCAGAGCGGTCTTTACCTGCACACGTACATCCAGGAGTACGACACGCCAGGCGGCGAGCCGATCGGCTCGATCATTTCGAACTATGAGTTTGACCGTGGCCCGCAGGACATCGCATTGCTGCGCAATATCGCAAAGGTGTCCGCCGCTGCGCATATGCCCTTCATCGGTTCGGTTTCGCCAAAGTTCTTTGGCAAGGAAACGATGGAAGAGGTCGCGAGTATTCGCGACATCGGTAATTACTTCGATCGCGCCGAATACCTGAAGTGGAAGAGTTTCCGCGATTCGGATGATGCCCGCTATATCGGCCTCACGCTGCCGCGTTTCCTTG
Organism: Paraburkholderia caribensis; assembly: GCF_002902945.1. Classification (NCBI taxonomy): domain Bacteria; kingdom Pseudomonadati; phylum Pseudomonadota; class Betaproteobacteria; order Burkholderiales; family Burkholderiaceae; genus Paraburkholderia; species Paraburkholderia caribensis. The sequence continues at coordinate 2,786,147 of NZ_CP026102.1, read as the reverse complement.
CGCGTCTGCCATACGGTCAGGACACCGTTCCCGTACGCGCCTTTAACTATACGGAATCGGTCAAGGGCCCCGACCATAACCGCTATCTGTGGGCCAATGCGTCGTTCGCTTTCGCGGCGAACATGGTGAAGAGCTTCATCAAGAATGGCTGGTGCGTGCAGATTCGCGGTCCTCAAGCGGGCGGAATGGTCGAAGACTTGCCCATTCATCTGTACGACCTGGGCACAGGCAATCAGGCAAAGATTCCGAGCGAAGTACTGATTCCCGAAACGCGTGAATTCGAGTTCGCCAACCTGGGCTTTATTCCGCTGTCCTACTACAAGAATCACGACTTCGCATGCTTCTTCTCCGCGCACTCCGCTCAGAAGCCGACGGTGTTCGAGACCAAGGCAGCAACCGCGAACAGCCGCGTGAATGCACGCTTGCCATATATTTTCCTGCTGTCGCGTATCGCGCACTATCTGAAGCTGATTCAGCGCGAGAACATCGGCACGACGAAGGACCGTCGTCTGCTCGAGCTTGAACTGAACACGTGGGTCAAGTCTCTGGTAACCGAGATGACCGATCCGGGCGACGATCTGCAGGCGTCGCATCCGCTGCGCGAAGCTCAGGTGACAGTCGAAGACATCGAGGACGACCCCGGGTTCTTCCGCGTGAAGCTGTTCATTGTCCCGCACTTCCAGATCGAGGGGATGGATATCAATCTGTCACTCGTTTCGCAGATGCCCAAGGCAAAGAACTGATTACGCTACTTCAGATAGCGAAGACTGCACGGTGGCATAGCGCCGCTGTGCAGCCCCGTCGTTTTGCGAGGCACGGCACTGCGAACCAGTGCCCAGCTTCGCGCATTAGCCAGGCATGATGAAGATTACGAGGCCGCTGTGGGCGCAGGGTATTTTCATGACCCCGCAGCACTTTCAACAGCAAGCGATGTGGGACCGGTTTGCTGACGAGCGAGTGGCGCGCATTGCCAGTCCAGACCCTTGGGGCGTCAATCGCGTTGCGTTCGACACGCACGCGTTGTCTATCAACCGGTTGCACCTGACCTCGTTGGCGGCGCGGCTGCCGGATGGAACGTATGTCGATTCGGAAACGTCGGATCGACTGCCGCCGGCACGCGATCTCGGCGAAGTGCCCGCACACCTGGACGCGGCAACGGTATTGGTCGGGCTGCCGCTGATCGATCCGCAAGGCAGCAACTGCATCGAGGACGGCGAACGTCCCGCTCGTCCGCGCCGTTTTCTGCGTGAGTACTTGCAGGTCGTTGACATCAACGGTGAGGGAAAGGAAGAAATCAGCGTCGAGCGGCATGTGCTCGCATTGCTGTTCGATTTCGAGCAGACGGGCGACGGAGATTACGTGACCTGTCCAATCGGTCGCGTTGTGCGGAACGCGCAAGGGCGTTTCGAGTTCGACACGTCATTCGTGCCGCCTTGCCTCACGTTGTCCGCGAACGAACAACTGCTCGGACGGATGAACCGGCTATCGGAAATCCTGCTGGCAAAGAGCGCGAGTCTCGCGGTGCGCCGTCGCGAGCGTTCAGATCAGATAGCTGATTACGCGGTGGCGGACGTATCGCTTTTCTGGCTACTGCATAGCGTCAATACGACGTGGCCGGATCTCGCGCGTCTGTGCCAGGCGCCGGACCAGCATCCCGAGCGGTTGTACGCGGTGCTCGCGCGCCTGGCGGGCTCGCTGCTGACTTTCTCGACGTCGGACACGTTGCAGTCCATTCCCGCGTACGATCACCGTGCACCGGAACCGGTATTCGCAGAGCTGGAGTCGCTGATCCGGACACTGCTGGACACGGTCATTCCATCGCGCGTCGTGCCTGTTGCACTTGAACGCATCAAGCCGACGGTGTGGGTGGGTCGCTTCAACGATCAGCGGCTGGTCGAGGGCGCCGATTACTACCTGTCCGTGCAAGCGGGCGTGGCGGCGCATCAGCTGCTCGAGCAGTTGCCCCGGCTGTGCAAGGCAGGTGCGCCGGATGAGGTCGAGCAGATCGTCAATTCGGCCTTGCCGGGCATCCCGCTGCGAACGATGTCGCGTCTACCCGCAGCCATTCCTGTGCGCATTGAGAACCAATACTTCGCGCTCGACGGCTCACATCCGGCGTTTTCCAGGATGCTCGCCGCGCGCGCGTGTCAGTTCTACATTCCGGCATCGATCCCGGATGTGTCGCTTGAGCTCTACGCGGTGCTGCCGACATGACCAACATGATTCGCTCGCAGACCCAGGCCGATTCCCATGTGCTACCCGTCGCGTTGCGCGACACGGCCTTGCTTGTCGCTGGCCTGATGCAGGATGGCGCACCGCAGGTGTACGACACGTTCCGCGCTACGTGCAAGGACCAGGTCGGCCGACTGCGCGAACAGATGAGAGCCGTTGGACATCCCGCCGATATCGTCGAAGACGCAGCTTATGCGCAATGCGCGTTGCTGGACGAAGCCGCTCTGGGTCATCTGGTCGGCTCCGACCGGGACCACTGGGAACGGGAACCATTGCAGGTTGCAGAGTTTCGCAGCCATGACGCGGGAGATGAGCTCATTCGCCGGATCGAGCGGAGGCTCTCGGAACGGCAGCCGTCGCTCACACTGCTCGCCATTTTCAATGCGGTGTTGAGTCTTGGATTCCACGGCCGGTTCGCACTCGACGGCGATGAAGCGCGTTTCGCGCTGATACGGTCAATCGACGAGCGGCTTGAGCGTGGAGGCTGGCGGCGTGCCGACCCATCCACGACGACCGTCGTCACGACGGCTCCCTGGTCGCGCCCGTGGTATCGCCGCATGAATGCGCTTGCGTGGGTGGTGGCCGCTTGCCTGGCGTCAGGGGTGGTGTATCTGTTGCTCGATCGATGGCTGTCCGCTGCGATCGAAAACCTCGCGCGTTGATCGTCATGTCCGTATCCGCTTATCCCTGGCGATCCGTCTTTGTCTGGATTGCGCTGCTTGCGCTGACGTGGCTCGCCCTGTTTTCTCCGTTCACAGCCGGCTGGAACGGGTCGTGCGCCGCGCTCGTATTGCTGGCTGTATTGGCTTGTATCGTCATTGCGACGCGTCGGATGTGGGCACGGTGCGCCTCGACACAGCACGTGCTGCGCTCCATCGATTGCGCGCTCGCGTCGTTGCCCGCGGACATCAAACGCAACACGCCGCTCGTGCTGACGGTTGGCGAACCGGGTAGCGTGCTTTCGCGCGTCTTCGACAAAAACGCCGTCATCGTCACGGATGCGGCGATCTGGGTGCGTCATGACGATCCGTCGAAGCTGATGCACCTCGCGGATGCTCTGAAGCGCTGGCGCGGCGGCCAGGGTCCCGATGCCGTCGCCTGGCTGATGACGTCCGACGACCCGGCGAGCGCCGTCACTTTGCAGGCGACGCTCAAACGCTGGCGTGTCGCGATCAACGAAGCTGGCCGCGCGGTGGGATACAGGCTGCCGGTATGCATCGCGCTGTACGCGACGGAAACCCGCGACAGGTCGCTCGATTGCCCCTGGTTCGGCGTTTCCGCTTCGGTCCAGCTGGACCCGCATTCGACGGCCGAGCAGCTTTCGGTCTTGCTCGGCGCATTCGCCGAAAGGGCGGTGCCGGAGGACCGCCGGCCGCGCGCGCTGACTGCAATACAACTGGACGCTCTCGCACGTTGGGCTTTCGGAGCTGTTTTGCCACCGTTGGTGGACACGCAGCGCGGCATGCAGGCTTTGACGCTGAACGCTTTCGGTGTGACGGCTGTAGCGGGCCCGGTGGTTCCCGATTCGCTGTACGGACAGTTCGTCGCCTCGACGACGGCGCTCGATCTGCCGGCCGCCGCGGGTATCACCCAGCGCTATCCATTGCCGATCCCGCTGATTCGTGGCATCGCGCCGCAGCCGGTTCGTCGGGCGTTGCCCGTCGCGCTGGCTCATGCGTTCGTGTGGTTTGCCGTGTGGTTCTGTGCGGCCGCCGCAGCTTCCGCGTGGCAGAACCGCGCGCTCGTTTCCGGCGTGCTGGCCCATATGGCGCGCTATGAGGCGATACCACCGGCACAGGACGCCGCGCGCGTGGACGCGCTCGCGGCAGTCAAGCGGGACCGGGACGATCTGGAGCAATACGCAAGTGCGGGTGTGCCGCCGCGGCTCGGTCTCGGGTTGTATCGCGGCGCGCCATTGCTGCCTGTCGTCAATCGGCTGATTGCTGGTTATCAGCCGCCCGCCCCCGCGCCGTCGACGATCGAACTCGACAGCATGTCGCTCTTCGACAGCGGTAGTCCGAAGCTCAAGTCCGGCTCAAACCGCGCGTTGATCGGCGCGCTCGAAATGATCAAGGCGCACCCGGACAAGCGGATCTTGATTGCCGGCCACACAGATTCCGTCGGTAGCAGGGGCGGCAACCTGGCGCTGTCGGAGGCCCGGGCCTCTGCCGTCCGCGACTGGCTTGCGGATGCGTCCGGCCTGTCCGTCACGCGCTTTGCGATACAGGGTTACGGCGACACGCGCCCCAAAGCGTCGAATGACGGCGAGGCGGGACGCGCGGCGAACCGGCGCGTCGAGATCACTCTAGTACCCGACTGCCGTGCCGATCGCGGCGACGGTTTTACCCATGGCCAACCGGCCTGCTCATAAGGAGAAGAAGAAATGGCAATTCCCGCATATATGTGGCTCAAGGATGATGGCGGCGCCGACATCAAGGGCTCGGTCACCGTTCACGATCGCGAAGGCAGCGTGGAAGTGGTCCAGTTCGATCACGGTATCCACATTCCGACCGACGGCAACACGGGCAAGCTGACGGGCACACGCGTCCACGCGCCGATCACTTTCACGAAGGAAACCGACGCGTCGACGCCGTACCTGTACAAGGCCGTGACCAGCGGCCAGACGCTGAAGTCGGTCGAAATCAAGTGGTACAAGATCGACGACGCGGGCAAGGAGAAGGAATACTTCAACACCAAGCTCGACAACGTCAAGGTCGTGGCCGTGCGTCCGAAGATGCTCGACATCAAGATCCCCGAATTCGAGAAGCACAACCATCTCGAAGAAATCGAACTGCGCTACGAAAAGATCACGTGGTCGTACAAGGATGGCAACATCATCCACGGCGATACGTGGAACGAGCGCTCATAAGCGTTCGAACATGACGGTCCGGTCTGGCGACTGCCTCGAGGGACCGTCATCGTCTCCGGTCCGCTTGTGCGGACCGGCCTGTGCCCCGCCTACCTTCTGCCATGATCGCCAGAGACTTCTCCCTGTTCCTGCGCCGCCTGAACGAGCATTGCGCACACGCCCTCGCCGACGCCGCGAGCCTGTGCGAAACCCGCGCCCATCGCGATATCGAGGTCGAGCATTGGCTCATCAAGCTGCTCGAACTCGGAGACGGAGACCTCGTGGCGCTCATACGGCGCTATGAACTGGACGTCGACGCTATCTGGAACGGTTTGCTGAGTGCAATCGACCGCTTGCCGCATGAGTTGCGCGGCAAGCCTGGCCTGTCGAACCGTCTTGGACAGTTGCTCGAAGCAGCGTGGATGCGTGCTTCTCTGGACTCGCCAGGAACGGGCAGCACCGTCATTCGCTCGGCGCATCTGCTGGCAGCACTGGCCGATACGCCATCGCTGCTGCGCGCGCCGGATGCGTGGGCATTGCTGTCGGTATCGCCTGCGCAGATCGAACGCGTGATGCCGGAGCTCGACGGGATTTCTATCGAAGCGCCGCGCGGCGACGCGAACGCGGCAGCGCAGTCACAGGCCGAAGCGGCGCCGCACCCGGTCTCGCGACACGGAAGCGCTCACGCGTCCGGCCGTCAGCATTCGAATGACGCGCTTTCGCGCTTCACCATCGATATCACGCAGAAGGCGCGCGAGGGGCGAATCGACCCGGTGTTCGGCCGCGACGTCGAGATTCGCCAGATGGTCGACATTCTTGCGCGGCGGCGCAAGAACAATCCGATTCTGGTGGGCGACCCCGGAGTCGGCAAGACGGCGCTGGTGGAAGGTCTGTCGTTGAAAATCGCGCAAGGCGATGTCCCGCTGGCGATTCGCGACGTCAGCGTGTTGACGCTCGACCTGGGTCTGCTGCAGGCGGGCGCGGGCGTCAAAGGCGAATTCGAGCAGCGCCTGAAAAACGTCATCGAGGCCGTGCAGCAATCGCCAGTGCCGATTCTGCTGTTCATCGACGAAGCCCACACTTTGATCGGCGCGGGCAATTCCGCGGGCGGCGCGGACGCAGCGAACCTGCTCAAGCCGGCACTCGCGCGCGGCGAGTTGCGCACGATTGCTGCGACCACATGGTCGGAGTACAAGCAGTATTTCGAGCGCGATGCCGCATTGGAGCGGCGCTTTCAGATGGTCAAGGTCGACGAGCCCGACGATGACAATGCGTGTCTGATGTTGCGCGGGTTGAAAGAGCGCTACGCGCAACATCATCGCGTGCATATCACCGACGCGGCCGTGGCGTCCGCTGTGAAGCTGTCGCGTCGATATCTGACAGGGCGCCAGTTGCCGGACAAGGCCGTCGATCTTCTCGATACGGCCGCCGCACGCGTGCGAATGAGCGGTGAGGCGACACCTTTGGCCATTTCCACGCGTGAGGCAGAGAAAGCGGCGCTCGAAGTCGAGCGCCTCGCATTGATCGAGGATCAGGCGGCGGCATCCGCAGACGTCCGCGAGCGCGTGAGCACCATCGACAAACAGCTCGATGAACTACGCGCCGGGCTGCACGAACTGGAATCCGCATTCGCCACGCAAAAGAAAGCGGCGGCGCGGGTCGTCGAATTACGCGAGCAATGGCGGGCAACCACTGACGAAGCAACGCGCGGCACACTGCAGCAGTCCATCCGCGAGGCCCACGCGGCGCTTACGCGGCACGGCGTCGAGGCGCTGGTTCACGCGGAAGTCGACGAAGCCGCGATCGCGTCCGTGATTGCCGACTGGACAGGCGTGCCCGCCGGCAGTCTGCTCGAAGACGAACTCGCGACGCTGGTCGAACTCGAAACGCGGCTCGCGCGGGTCGTCGTCGGTCAGGACGACGCACTTGCCGTACTTGGCAAGAGCCTGCGCACGGCGAAAGCGGGTCTCAGGTCCGAAGAGTCGCCGCTTGGCGTATTCCTGCTGGTGGGGCCCTCGGGCGTCGGCAAGACGGAGACGGCGCGTGCACTGGCCGACTTGATGTTCGGCGGCGAACGCGCGCTCGTTACGATCAACCTTTCGGAGTATCAGGAGGCGCACTCCGTATCGCAACTCAAAGGTTCGCCGCCCGGCTACGTCGGTTACGGGCAGGGCGGGGTGCTGACAGAAGCGGTGCGTCAGCGGCCGTACAGCGTGATCTTGCTGGATGAGGTTGAGAAGGCACACCGGGATGTGTTGAACCTGTTCTATCAGGTGTTCGACCGTGGCTTCATGCGCGACGGCGAAGGGCGCATCATCGACTTCCGCAACACGGTAATTCTGATGACGTCGAATCTGGCCAGCGAGCAAATCGTGACCGCGATCGAAACGGCCAATGAAGACGCGAGCGAAATTGCGCAAGATGTGCCTGTGAGCGACGCGCTGCTGATGGACCGTGTTCGTCCCGTGCTGGTCGAGCACTTTCAACCGGCTTTGCTCGCGCGGTTTCAATCGGTGATCTACCGGCCGCTTTCGACTTCGACGCTTGCGACGATCGTACGCATGAAGATCGATAAGGTCGCGCACCGGATCGCGAAACGTTTCGAAGTCGCGCTGATCTGCGACGACACGCTGATCGATGAAATTGTCCGTGCCTGCCAGACGCCAGACTCGGGCGCACGGAATATCGACAGCTTGCTCGATCAACAGATTCTGCCCGTGCTGTCGCGCGAGTTGCTGGTGCGATCGGCGCAAGGCAAGTTGCCAGCCACGATAAGGGTGTCGGTTAGCGAGACGGAAGGCGTGATCGTCGATTTCGAAGAAACGTTGCTTGCCGATGAGGCTGTCGCGTGAACGGAGGCGGTCCCGGGCTCTTCGAAATGGTGACCGGGCACTTCGCGAACGGCGCAGCCGTCGACGAGTTCGACGCGCAGACACAGACGTTTCTGTCCGTGCAGGACAACATCCATCGCATTCTGAATAGTCGCCGCGACGGACTTGTGCATCTGCCGGACTATGGTCTCGCCGATTTGTCGGAGATTTACCGGCACTTGCCGGCGTCGGCGCACAAACTTCGACGCGAGATCGAGGTGACGCTGCTCAAATATGAACCGCGTCTGGCTCGCATCGACATCAGGATCGACGACACCGAGGCTGGCATGCTGTTGAGCTTCACGATGTCGTGCCATCTGCACAAGCAAGGGCTGGTGCGGTTCGGCACGCACTTCACGCCGGACGGGCGCACCCGGCTGAAGATGCTGAACCGGGATATAGACCGGTTTTGACTCTCGCCTCCCCACCCACCCCTTCGCGCTATCATCTCTATCTTCGACGGTTCAACGACACAGCCGGACATGGCAAGAGAAAATACGACAGGAGTGGGACACCGGGCTGCGGGACCTCAGGCGGCGCGCGCATCGGCCGACGAGGACACCGCGAGCAGCACGGAAATCGCGGAATCCGCCGAAGAGGAAGCCGGCGGCGGCTCGACCTATCTCGTCCCCGGCCTCGAACGCGGCTTGCGCATTCTCGCCGAGTTTTCGGCGCGCGAACCCGTGCTCGGCGCGCCCGAGCTGTCCAAGCGCATCGGCATTCCGCGCACGACCACCTTCCGTTTGCTGCAAACGCTCGAAGCACTCGGTTTTCTCGAACGCGCGAATGGCGACCGGCATTTTCGTCTTGGCGTCGCGGTGCTGCGCCTTGGCTTCGAGTATCTGAGTTCACTCGAACTGACCGACTTCGGCACGCCGATCCTCGAACGGCTGCGTGATCAGACAGGCTTGAGCACGCATCTGCTGATACGCGACGAGCGTGATGTGGTGTTCGTCGCAAAGGCGCAGACGCACGATCCGATGTTCAGTTCGGTGAAGGTGCACGTCGGCACGCGGCTTCCCGCGCACGCGACCGTCCACGGCCAGGTGCTGATGGGCGATCTCTCGCTGATGCAATTGCGTCAGCTGTATCCCGAGCAGCAACTCGAACGCTTCACCGACCGCACGCCCGCCACCGTCGACGAACTGTACGAGCGAATCCGCGAAACGGCCGCCCAGGGGTACGCGATCAGCGAGGCATCGTTCGAGCGCGGCATATCCGTGGTCAGCGCGCCCGTGCGCGATCAGACGGGCAAGATCGTCGCGGCGATGACGACGACAGTGCCGCGTTCCGATATCGGCGACGACGAACGCGCACCGCTCGTCGCGAAGGTGTGCAGCGCGGCGCTCGATCTGTCGGCGCGCCTGAACTATCGACCGTCCGCCGACGATCCGACGCTCGCGCAAACGCGTCGCTAGACGCGGCCTCTCTGTCGCGTCGCAAAAGCGGGGCAGAAGACGAAAACAGGCGGCCTCGATGGGCCGCCTGTTTCATTTCGAGCCTTAAAAAAGGCCTCACAACATCGCTCAGAACGAGTGATGAATGCCCGTCAGCACGATCGCCTGATTGCGGCCGCCCGACACGCCGGCCGTGAAGAACGCAGCGTTCGCATTCTCGTTCGCATGCTCGTAGAGCACGTTCACATAGACCTGAGTGCGCTTGGACAGCGCATAAATATCGCCGATTTCGAACTGCGTCCAGCGGCGGCCCGACAGCGTGGTCGTCGCGGCGCCGCCCGCGAGCGTGTTGGCCGGCGTGAACTGATAGTTCGCGCCCGCGTCCCAGCTCTGATACGTGTCCGAGAATCCGTTCGACTGCAACTTCACGCGCGTGTACAGCGCATGCACGAGCAGCTTGCCGAGCTGGTACGACAGGCCCGCGCCCATGTTCTCGACCTTGTCGGCGGAGTAGGTTGCGGCCGGCACGCCCTGGAACCTGTTGATGCCCGTCGTGATGATGGAAGGCGTGCGGTTGTGCTCGTTCGAATACACGGCCGCTGCCTTGAAGGGGCCGTTCGCGTAGTTCACGCCGAAGCTCATCGTCTTGCCTGTCGAGAAGTTCGTCGTATTGCCGAGGCCCATCATCGCGCCGACCGTGAAGCCCGCGTAGCTGGCTGACTTGAACTTCACGGAGTTGTCGAACGGTACGACACCCGTGTCGGCCAGTTCGTCGATATTGCCCGGGTGGAACGCAAACCAGCTCGCCGCGAGATACGCGGTGCTGAGCGGGCCGAGCATGTCGAAGTTGAACGGCGTCTGATGGCCGAGCGTGACCTGTCCGAACTGGTCGGAACTGATGCCGACGTAAGCCTGCCGGTTGAACAGCGTGCCCGCTTTCGCAAAGTTGCCGGTGTTCGTATAGAAGCCGTTTTCCAGCTGGAAGACCGTGTGCAGACCGCCGCCCAGGTCTTCGACGCCACGCAGGCCCCAGCGGTCCGGCTGCATGTTGCCTTGCTCCTCCATCCACTTCGTATGCCCGCCGACGTTGCTCACGTAAGCAATGCCGGCATCGAGGCTGCCGTACAGCGTGACGCTGCTTTGCGCCCATGCCGTCGATGTCACCACAAGTCCTGCCGCGCCCGCAGCGATGATGCGTTTCACCCTTGGTACTCCTGATCGTGTAGTCGAGAGCCGGACGTGCCGGTTTCTCTTCCTTTGCCTGTCATCTCTCTGGATGGCCTTCTGGTCGCCTGCTGAGTTGGCTATCCGCTTCGTGTTCCACCTATGGGCTTATGTATCGCCTATGGAAAGTATAGAGAGTCAATAGCGCGATCAAAAAAGTTTTTGCGACAGTGAAAACCCTCATTCGTCGGATGACCCGGATGCCGTACGCGCGCGCTCTTTATGCGCAGCAACCCATTGATTTGGCCCGGTTTACGGCCTTCTTACGTTGCGAAAAAGCCGCTGTCGGTGTTTTCCCTGGAAGCGCAGAATTTTTATTTTGTCCGCGCAAACATCTTCCTATAATTGACCATACATAAACTGATGTTCCGTAGGTGGAACGTCAAACGGTCGGAACCGGTTGGTCGGAGAAGGTGAGAAATGAGTGAACAGTGGCTTTGCGCCGGACACGCCGGCGCGTTATCCGAAGACGCGCCCGTCGAGTTCAAGCTCGGCGACGGCAAGGAAATCGGCATCTACAAGGTGGGCGATGAGGTCTACGCGCTCGAGAACGTCTGCCCGCATGCGTATGCGCTGCTGACACAAGGCTTCATCGACGGCGACACGGTCGAATGTCCGCTGCACGAAGCCGTTTTTCATATTCCGACGGGCAAGTGTCTGAAGGAACCGGGCGGCCGCGACCTGAAGACGTACGCGGTGCGCCTCGCGGGTGAAGAAATCCAGATCAAGGTGGAATGACATGAAAGAAGCCGTCGTGAACTTCAATCCTTTCCTGAAGCCGTGGCTCGCGCCGCAGCCGAACAACGTCGCCGGCAAGGGCGTGATCGAAAAGCCGGGCGAGACCGGGAACATGATCTGGCAGACGCGCAAGGCTGAGCCGACGCAATACGAAAACGACTTCGGCAATGCACTGGAACAGGTGTTCGAAGCAGGTGCCGTCGAATTGCACGAAGTGGTGGCAGGTCTGAACGGCGTTGGATTCCGCACGCCGGAAGGCGCGCAGTGGAGCGAAGAGCGTCTCGCAGCGGAACTGCGGCTGCTCGCCGAGTAACGCCGCGCGATTCGACCACCCAGCGCACGACCCAAGCGAACACGGAGTTTCCCCATGACGTCTCTCAATACAACGAGCCCCGCGGCCGATCCGATTCAGGCTTATCTCGACCGCGGCATCAAGAACTACTGGTATCCCGTCGCACCGAGCTGGCAGGTAGGCAATGCGCCCATCGGTCTCACGCGACTCAGCGAGCAGATCGTGCTGTGGCGCGATCAGGACGGCAAAGTCCACGCGCTCGAAGACCGCTGCCCGCATCGCGGCGCGCGTCTGTCGCTCGGCTGGAATCTCGGCAATCGCGTCGCATGCTGGTATCACGGCATCGAAGTCGACGGCTCGGGCACTGTGCAGTCCGTGCCTGCCGTGTCGGCCTGTCCGCTCGAAGGCCAGAAGTGCGTGAAGTCGTATCCCGTCGAGGAACATGCGGGCGCGATCTTCCTGTGGTTCGGCGACGAGGCGCACAAGGAGCCGACGCCGCTCGCCCTGCCCGAAGAACTGGTCGGCGCGGAGTACTCGCAGTTCCTGTGCGTATCGAACTGGAAGTGCAACTATCAGTATGCGATCGACAACGTGATGGACCCGATGCACGGCGCGTATCTGCACGCGACGTCTCATTCGATGGCAGAAGGCGACAAGCAGGCCGACATGCGCGTGCGTAAAACAGAGACTGGCCTCATGTTCGAGAAGGTCGGCCAGCGCGACGTGAATTTCGACTGGGTCGAACTCGGTGAAACGGGTTGCCTGTGGATGCGTCTCGCGATTCCCTATAAGAAGAAGTTCGGCCCGGGCGGCAGCTTTGGCATTGTCGGCTTTGCAGTGCCCGTCGATAACGACAACTGCCAGGTCTACTTCTGGCGCACGCGCAAGGTGAGCGGCTGGCAGCGCGACGCATGGCGCTTCCTGTATCGCAATCGTCTCGAAGGGCTGCACTGGGCGGTGCTCGAACAGGATCGCTATGTGCTCGAAAGCCTGGCACCGAATGCGCGTGCTCACGAATTCCTCTATCAACACGATGTCGGCATGACGCGCGTGCGCCGCATGCTGCGTCAACGCGCGCAACAGCACTTCGCGGATCTCGAAGCGCTCAATGCGAAGCAGGCGGAAGCAGGCGCGCTGACGTCGACGGGGCACGCTCATGCCTGATGTCACGGTCTCCGGCCTGAGTGGACGGCGTGTCGTCGTGACAGGCGGCGCGCGCGGGCTTGGCGCAGCGTTCATCGAGGCGCTTGCCGAAGCAGACGCGCATGTCGTGTTCGGCGATGTGCTCGAAGCGGAAGGCAGCGCGCTTGCGGAGAAGCTGGGCGCGAAGGTCCACTTCATTTCACTCGATCTCGCGAGTCCCGACAGCATCGATGCATTCGTCGCGCAAGCCGCGCAGAAGATGGGCGGCATCGACGCGTTGATCAACAACGCCGCCATCACCAACTCAGGCGGACGTTTCGCGCAGGAGTTGACCACGCAAACGTGGGACGCCGTGATGAACGTCAACGTGCGCGGCACGTGGCTGATGTGCACAGCAGCGCTGCCGCATCTGCGCGACTCGAAGCGCGGCGCGATCGTGAACATCGCGTCGGACACGGCGATGTGGGGCGCGCCGAAGTTGCTGGCGTACGTCGCGAGCAAGGGTGCGGTCATCGCGATGACGCGCTCGCTGGCGCGCGAATTCGGCGCGCACGGCATCACGGTGAACGCCATTGCGCCCGGGTTGACGGAAGTCGAAGCCACCGCTTACGTGCCCGCCGAACGCCACGAGTATTACCTGAAAGGCCGTGCCTTGACGCGCGCCCAGGTGCCCGACGACGTGACGGGCCCCGTGCTTTTCCTGCTGACGGATGCCGCCCGCTTCGTAACGGGCCAGTTGCTGCCCGTGAACGGCGGCTTCGTGATGAATTGACCTTGCTCGAACCAGCAAACCACATGGAGAAAACAATGGCCGACGCCGATCTCGAACGCAAATCGTGGGATCAACCCGCCGACGCAAGCTTCGAACAATGGATGGACACGCGCGTCGCGCGGTTCGAAACGCGCCGCTACGACTGGGACGCGCTGAAGTTCCAGGCCGACTACGACCCGAAGTACCGTCGCGCGCAAATGCGCTATGTCGGCACGGGCGGCACGGGTGTCGCTAAAGACATGAACACCGTGCCCGCAGGCAACTTCACGTTTTCGACGATGGTCATTCCCGCCGGCAACATCGGGCCGAGCCACATTCATACCGATGTCGAAGAAATCTTCTTCGTATTGCGCGGCAAGATGAAAGTGATCTGCGAGCGCGACGGGCAAACATGGGAAGCCGTGCTCGGAGAACGCGATCTGATCTCGGTGCCGCCGGGCGTGTATCGCACGGAAATCAACATCGGTGAAGAAGACGCGCTGATGTGCGTGATGCTCGGTTCGTCGAAGCCGATCACGCCGACGTATCCGCCCGATTCGCCGCTCGCAAAGATCAAGCGCGATCTCGCGAAGTAATCCCACCACTCACGAAGTCATGCCCATGTCCGCAGCCTTGCCCGTCACTGTCGATCGAACCGTCACGCTGGAAACGCGCCTCTCGCACTTCCCGGCACGGCGGATCGCGATTGCGCCGCAATGCGCGATCGGCTATCGCGAAGCGGGTGCTGGGCACGCCGATGCGTTGCCGCTCGTGCTGTTGCACGGCATTGGTTCGGGCGCGGCTTCGTGGGTGCAACAACTCGACGCGTTGGGCACGACGCGCCGCGTGTTCGCTTGGGACGCGCCGGGCTATGGCGAATCGACGCCTGTTGCATCGGCTTCGCCCAAAGCAGATGAATATGCCGGCGCGCTCGACGCATGGCTCGATGCGCTCGCCGTAGAACGTTGCGTACTGGTCGGCCATTCGCTCGGCGCGATCATCGCGGGCTCGTACGCGGCATCGCGTGCGCAACGCGTCGCGGGGCTGTTGCTGATTTCGCCCGCGGCAGGCTACGGCACGGCATCCGAAGACGTGCGCGCGTCGAAGCGCGACAGCCGTCTCGCGATGCTCGCCGAACTCGGCCCGCAAGGTCTCGCGGACCAACGCAGCGCCAACATGCTGTCGCCGTACGCCGATGAAGCATCACGCGACTGGGTGCGCTGGAACATGTCGCGCATCGTGCCGACGGGTTACGCGCAGGCGACGCATCTGCTCGCCAACGCGGATCTCGCCAGCGATGTCGCGAGGGTCAACGGCCCAATCGCCGTCGCGGTCGGGGCGGAGGACTCGATCACCCCGCCGTCGTCATGCGAGCGGATTGCACAGGCGGCGCGCACGCGCCTGCAGATCATCCCGCGCGCGGGTCACGCGGGCTACATCGAAGCGGCCAATGAATACACCGCGCTCATCGACGCATTCTGCCGCGCGAGCGACGGTCAATGGAGCAAAGCATGACCCCCGAATTGACGGGCACTGCGCCTGAAGCAGAAGACGACCGCAACGACGCGGGCTATCGCGTGCCCGGACTCGAACGCGGCCTGCGCATTCTCACGGAGTTCTCGCCGCGCGAACCGGTGCTCGGCGCGCCCGAATTGTCGAAGCGCCTCGGCATTCCGCGCACGACGGTGTTCCGTCTGCTGCAGACGCTCGAATCACTGGGCTTTCTGGAGCGCGCGGATCGCGACCGCAACTATCGCCTGGGCGTCGCGGTGCTGCGCCTCGGCTTCGAATATCTCAGTTCGCTCGAACTCACCGATCTCGGCTTGCCGTTGATCGAAGCTTTGCGCGATGCAACGGGGCTGACCACGCACATCGTGATCCGCGACGGCCGCGACGTGGTGTTCGTCGCGAAGGCGCAGAGTCATGCGCCCGTGTTCAGTTCGGTGAAGGTCAACGTCGGCACGCGGCTACCCGCGCATGCGACTACGCACGGTCATGTGCTGATGGGCGATCTCTCGCTCGACGAACTGCGCGCGCTGTATCCGGAGAAGACGCTCGAACGCTTCACGAAACACACGCCCGCTACCGTTGACGAACTATACGAGCGCGTGAGGGACGACGCGGTGCGCGGTTTCGCGATCAGCGAATCGTCCTTCGAAAACGGTATCTCCGTCATCAGTGCGCCCGTGCGCAACGACACGGGCCGCATCGCCGCTGTCATCACCACCACCATTCCGCGCCCGCAGATCGACGCGGCGCTGCTCGACGGCGGCCTGATCGACAAGGTGCGCGGCGCGGCGGAGCAATTGTCGCTGCGGCTGAACTACCGGCCGTCGGCGGAAAGCAGGTACATGAAGGCATTGGGGCTCTGATGATTCAAATCGATCTCACCGGACAGGTTGCCGTGGTGACGGGCGGTTCGTCCGGCATCGGCCTCGCAACCGCCGAACTCTTTTTGCGCGCGGGCGCATCCGTGGCGATCTGCGGACGCGATGCCGACCGGCTCGCAAGCGCCGAAGCTGCTTTGCGCGCCCAGTTTCCGCAAGCGCAATTGCTTGCTGCACGCTGCAACGTGCTCGATGCAGACGAAGTGACGAAGTTCGCGAACGAGGTGCAGCAACGGTTTGGCCGCGCCGACATGCTCGTGAACAACGCAGGCCAGGGCCGCGTATCGACCTTCGCGGACACGACCGACGAAGCGTGGCGCGAAGAACTCGACCTCAAGTACTTCAGCGTCATCCGCCCGACGCGCGCCTTTCTGCCGATGCTCACGCAAGCCGCGCAGCATGGCAACGGCTCGATCGTCTGCGTGAATTCGCTGCTCGCGTTGCAGCCGGAGCCGCACATGGTCGCGACGTCTTCGGCGCGGGCAGGCGTGCAGAACCTGATCAAGTCGCTGGCCGTCGAGCTCGCGCCGCAGGGCATTCGCGTCAATTCGATTCTGATCGGTCTGGTCGAGTCGGGTCAGTGGCGACGCCGTTATCAAACGCAGGCGCAGCCGGGCCAAAGCTGGGAAGACTGGACCCGCGAACTCGCGCGCAAGAAAAACATTCCGCTCGGCCGCTTAGGCCTTCCTGAAGAGGCAGCACAAGCGCTCTTTTATCTCGCTACACCCCTGTCGTCGTACACGACGGGAAGCCATATCGATGTCTCCGGAGGCGTTGCACGTCATGTCTAACAAAACCACCGTCGGCGAACTGATCGCCGCTTTTCTCGAGCAATGTGGCGTCAAAACCGCATTCGGCGTGATCTCGATTCACAACATGCCGATCCTCGACGCGATCCATTCGCGCGGCAACATCCGCTATGTCGGCGCGCGCGGCGAAGCGGGCGCGCTGAACATGGCCGATGGTCTCGCGCGCGTGTCGGGCGGCCTCGGCGTCGCGTTCACGAGCACGGGCACGGCTGCCGGCAACGCGGCGGGCGCGATGGTCGAAGCGCTGACGGCAGGCACGGCGCTCGTGCATATCACCGGTCAGATCGAGTCGACGTATCTGGATCAGGACCTCGCGTACATCCACGAAGCACCCGATCAACTGGCGATGCTCTCGTCGATTTCGAAGGCCGCGTACCGCGTGCGCTCCGTCGAGACCGCACTGGCGACGATCCGCGAAGCCGTGCGCGTCGCGCAAACCGCGCCGAGCGGCCCTGTCAGCGTCGAGATCCCAATCGACATCCAGGCCGCCGAGATCGAATGGCCCGTCGACATGGCGGCGCCGCACATCAACACGCTGACGCACGACACGGCACGCGTCGCGCAACTCGCCGACGAACTCGCGAAGGCGAAGCGTCCGTTGCTGTGGCTCGGTGGCGGCACGCGTCATGCGCGTGCTCAGGTCGAGCGCCTCGTGAAGCTCGGCTTCGGCGTCGTGACCAGCGTGCAGGGCCGTGGCGTGCTGCCCGAAGATCATCCCGCGACGCTCGGCGCATTCAACGTGCAGCCGACTGTCGAGACGTTCTACAAGAGCTGCGATGCGCTGCTCGTGGTCGGCTCGCGTCTGCGCGGCAACGAAACGCTCAAGTACAAGCTCGCGCTGCCGCAGCCGCTGTTCCGCGTCGATGCCGATGCGCTCGCCGACAACCGTGGCTATCGCAACGAACTGTTCATTCATGGCGACGCAGCCGCCGTGCTCGATCAACTCGCGACGCTGCTCGAAGGCCGCATGAAGATCGACCCGGCATTTGCAGGCGATCTCGCCGCGACGCGCGAGGTCGCTGTCGCTGAAACGGGTAAGGGCCTGGGACCGTACAAGCGCCTCGTCGACGTGTTGCAACATGCCGTGGGCCGCGACTACAACTGGGTGCGCGACGTGACGATCTCCAACAGCACGTGGGGCAACCGCATGCTGAAGATCTTCCAGCCGCGCGCGGGCGTGCATGCGCTCGGTGGCGGCATCGGCCAGGGCATTCAGATGGCGATCGGCGCGGCGCTCGCGGATGCGGCGGCGAAGACCGTGTGCCTCGTCGGCGACGGCGGTCTGATGGTCAACGTCGGCGAACTGGTGACGGCCGTGCAGGAAAACGCGAACGTGATGATCGTGCTGATGAACGATCAATGCTATGGCGTGATCCGCAACATTCAGGACGCGCACTACGGCGGCCGCCGCTGCTACGTGCAACTGCATCAACCCGATTTCGCGCAGTTCTGCGCGAGCTTCGGCCTCACCCACTATCGCATTTCGTCGCTGGATCAGGCTGACGACGTGATCCGCGAAGGCATCGCGAAGAGCGGCCCGGTGCTGGTCGAAGTGGACATGCTGTCTGTCGGTTCATTCGCCACGGCATTCGCCGGCCCGCCCGTGCGCAAACAGGAGCCTGAACATGCCTAACGTTGCGGGCATCAATCGTCACGCGCCCATCGATATCGCGATGATCGGCTTCGGCGCCATCGGTCAGACGGTGTATCACGCCGTCGCCGCCGATCCGCAAGTTCATGTGTCGCATGTGATCGTGCCCGAGCATCAGGCCAACGCCGTGCGCGAGCAGGTCGGACCGGATGTGGATGTCGTGTGGTCCGTCGATGCGCTGAAGTCGCGTCCGCAGTTCGCGCTCGAATGCGCGGGGCACGGCGCGCTGGTGAGCCACGTCGTGCCGCTGCTGAAGGCGGGCACGGATTGCGCGGTTGCTTCGATCGGCGCGCTGTCGGACCTTGCGTTGCTCGAAGCGCTGAACGCCGCCGCCGATGAAGGCCACGCAACCGTGACGCTTTTGTCAGGCGCAATTGGCGGCATCGACGCGCTTGCGGCGGCTAAGCTCGGCGGCCTCGACGAAGTGCAGTACATCGGCCGCAAACCGCCGACGGGCTGGCTCGGCACGCCCGCCGAACAACTCTGCGATCTGCAGACGTTGACGGAAGCGCGCGTGATTTTCGAAGGCAGCGCGCGCGAAGCGGCACGCCTGTATCCGAAGAACGCGAACGTTGCGGCAACTGTTGCGCTTGCAGGCCTCGGCCTTGATCAGACGATGGTGCGTCTGATCGCCGATCCTGCCGTGACGCGCAACGTGCATCGCATCGTCGCGCGCGGCGCGTTCGGCGAGATGTCGCTCGAAATGAGCGGCAAGCCGCTGCCCGACAATCCGAAGACCTCTGCATTGACCGCGTTCAGCGCGATCCGCGCGCTGCGCAATCGCGCGGCCCGCTGCGTGATCTGATCTGACAGTCAAAGGAAGTACTACATGCCCCACACCGACATCATTTCGAGCCTCGTGCCAACCGCCGATATCTTCGTCGGCGGCGAATGGAAGCGTGGCCGCGGCGCACTGTACGCGAGCGTCTATCCCGCCGACGGCTCGGTCAACGCCGAAATCACGACGGCCGATGCCGACGACGCGCGCGAAGCCATCGAGGCCGCCGACATGGCGTGGCGCAAGCCGAACTGGTCCGGTCTGAAGCCGCATCAGCGCGCGCTGATCCTGTATCGCATCGCCGATCTGATCATGGCGAAGCACGAAGCACTCGCGCAGCTGCAACGCCGCGACAACGGCAAGCCGATTGGCGAAACACGTGTGCTGGTCGCGAGCGCGGCGAATACGTTTCGCTATTTCGCAGCATGCCTCGAAACGCTCGACGAAGAGGTGACGCCTTCGCGCGGCGACTATCTGACGATGAGCGTGCAAGAGCCGATCGGCGTGATCGCGGCGATTACGCCGTGGAATTCGCCCATCGCTTCCGATGCGCAAAAGCTCGCGCCCGCGCTGGCAGCCGGGAACGCCGTCGTGTTGAAGCCGGCTGAAATCACCCCGCTCGTATCGCTCGCGCTTGCGCGCATCTGCGAGGAAGCGGGTGTGCCGAAGGGTGTGTTGAGCGTGCTGCCCGGCAAGGGCTCGGTAATCGGCGATGTGCTGGTTCGTCATCCGCTCGTCAAGAAAGTGTCGTTCACGGGCGGCACGGAAGTGGGGCGCGGCATCGCGCGCATCGCTGCCGACAAGCTGATGCCCGTGTCGCTCGAACTCGGCGGCAAATCGCCGACGATGGTCTTCGACGACGCCGATCTCGATCACGCGGTGAACGGCGTGCTGTACGGCATCTTCAGTTCGTCGGGTGAGGCGTGCATTGCGGGCTCGCGTCTGTTCGTGCAGCGCTCGATCTATCCCGAGTTCATGAAGCGCCTCACCGCGAAAGCGCGTGAATTGCGCGTCGGCGATCCCGCGAGCGAGAACACGCAGATGGGGCCGCTGATTTCCGCGAAGCATCGCGAGTCGGTTGAGCGCTATGTGGCGCTGGGTCTCGAAGAAGGCGGACGTCTGCTGTGCGGCGGCGAGCGGCCTGTGGGCGACAGGCGCGAACAAGGCTTCTTCTATCAGCCGACGATTCTCGAAGGCCTGTCGAATTGCGCGCGTATCTGCCAGGAAGAAATCTTCGGGCCCGTGCTCGTCGCGATGCCGTTCGACGACGAAGCGTCGCTGCTGAAAGAAGCGAACGACAGCGTATTCGGTCTCGCCGCCGGCATCTGGACGCGCGACTACAAGCGCGCATGGCGCGTCGCGCGCGCTTTGGAAGCGGGCACGGTCTGGATCAACACGTACAAGCTGTTCTCGATTTCGACGCCGTTCTCAGGCTGGAAAGAAAGCGGCATGGGCCGCGAAAAAGGCCGCCTGGGCATTCGTGAGTACATGCAGCAAAAGAGCCTCTACTGGGGCTTGAACGACGCCCCGCTTGCGTGGGCGAACTGAAAAGGCACGCAACATGAGCATTCTCGGCATTGAACAGATCACGTACGGTGTGACGGATCTCGAGACCTGTCGGCGCTTTTTCGCCGATTGGGGCATGAAGGAAACCGCGCACGACGAAACGCGCGCACGCTTCGAAACGTTGAACGGCTGCACGGTGCTCGCGGTGATCGCGAACGATCCGTCGCTGCCGCCCGCCTTTGAAGAAGGCCCGACGCTGCGTGAAGTGACGTGGGGCGTCGCCACGCCGTCCGATCTCGACACATATCGCGCGAGCCTCGAAGGCGCGCAAGGCTACTACGCGAGCGACGACGCCGTCGGCTGTATCGATCCGAACGGCATGGCGATCCGCATCGAGGTGACGCGCAAGCGCGCGGTCGAGGTGCACGGCTCGCCCTCGAACGTGTGGGGCCAGACGCTGCGCGTCGATACGCCCAGCCCGGTCTACGAGCGCGCAGAACCCGTCGAAGTGGGCCACGTCGTGTTCTTCACGAACTGTCTCGCCGAGCAGGAGAAGTTCTATCACGAACGGCTCGGCTTCGAAATGTCGGACCGTTATCCGGGCCGCGGGGCATTCATGCGCTGCGCGCCGCACGGCGGCCACCACGACATCTTTCTGCTGCAACTGCCGACCGGCAAGCGCGGGTTGAACCACGTCGCGTTCACCGTGCGCGACATCCACGAAGTATTCGGCGGCGGCATGCACGTCAGCCGTTGCGGCTGGGACACGCAACTCGGGCCGGGGCGTCACCCCGTTTCGTCCGCGTATTTCTGGTACTTCCAGAATCCGGCGGGCGGTTTGATCGAGTACTACGCGGACGAAGATCAACTGACGCCCGAATGGCAGCCGCGCGATTTCGAACCCGGCCCGACCGTGTTCGCCGAATGGGCGATCGACGGCGGCATCGACGGCAACACGCGTCGTCAGAAGAACGCGAAGGCGCCGGAAGGCAAGTTCATGACGGAGCGCAAACATGACTGACGCTGTCATTTCACACGCTGCCAGCGACGCGGACGCACCGCAGACCATCGTCGTGATCGGCGGCGGACAGGCGGCGGGATGGGTCGTGAAGACGCTGCGCAAGACAGGCTTCGAAGGCCGTCTGGTGATGATCGCGGATGAAATTCATCTGCCCTATGAGCGGCCGCCGCTGTCGAAAGCGGTGCTGTCGGGCGATGCCGATATCGACACCGTGCGCCTCTTCGCAAGCGACGATTTTGCTTCGCTCGATGTCGAAGCATGGCAACCCGATGTCGCGACGCAGATCGATCGCGCGCAACGCATCGTGCGCACGCAATCGGGCCGCGCAGTGCAGTACGACCGGCTCGTGATCGCAACGGGCGGCGCGGCGCGCAAGTTGCCGGCGTCGCTGGTGAAGACGGATTACATCGCGTATCTGCGCACCCTGGACGAAGCGTCGGCGCTCGGCGAACGTTTGCGCGCCAGCCAGCATGTGCTCGTGATCGGCGGTGGCTGGATCGGGCTCGAAGTCGCGGCGACGGCGCGCAAGCTCGGCGTGGCGGCGACGGTCGTGGAAGGCGCGCCGCGTCTGTGTGCGCGTTCGGTGCCGCCGGTCGTGTCGGACTTTCTGCTGGATCTGCATCGCTCGAATGGCGTCGACGTGCGTTTGTCCGCGGCATTGACGTCGCTCGATACGCATCCTGAAGACGCAAGCAAAGTACGCGCGACGCTCGCGGACGGCTCGACCATCGATGCCGATTTCGCCGTGGCGGGCATCGGGCTCACGCCGCATACATCGATTGCCGAAGCGGCGGGCTTGCCCGTGAACGACGGCATTGTCGTCGACGAACACGGCATGACGAACGACCCGCGCATCTTCGCTTGCGGCGATGTGGCGAATCATCCGAGCGCATGGTTGAAACGGCGCGTGCGCCTCGAATCGTGGGCGAATGCGCAGAACCAGGCGATCGTCGTCGCGAAGGCCGCGCTTGGCCAGTTCGAGCCGTATGCGGAGATTCCGTGGTTCTGGTCGGATCAATACGACGTGAATCTGCAGATTCTCGGCGACATTCCCGCCGATGCCGAACTCGTCGTGCGCGGCGATGTCGGCGCGCGCCGCGCCACGCTCTTTCATGTCGCGGACGGTGGCGTGCGCGGCGTGATCGCAATCAACACGCCGCGCGACCTGAAGCTCGCGCGCAAATGGATGACCCAGGGGCGCACGGTCGATGTCGCGGCTCTGGCCGATGCCGACAAGGCGCTTGCCTAACACAGTACGGGGCGGAGAAACGACGCATGAGCACTATCGACAATACGTTTGAGGCACACAGCAGCGCCGGTGTCTCCCATCCCGCGACGCGCGGCTCGATCATTGCGCGGCTCGAACGCTTGCCCGCGAACGCGATGCTGGTGCGCGCGCGCATACTGATCGGTCTCGCGACGTTCTTCGACGGCTTCGACGTCATCGCGATCGCCGCGACGCTGCCGATCCTGATCGGCAAATGGCATCTGACGCCGTGGGACGTGGGCCTGATGATCGGTGCGAGTTCGGTTGGTCAGCTGATCGGCGCGTTTCTGTTTCCGTGGTATGCGGAGCGTCACGGCCGCGTGAAGGCGATCGCGCTGAGTTCAGGGCTGATCGGCATTACGAGTATTGCTTGCGGCTTCGCGCCGACGTTTGCGGTGTTCTTCGTGTTGCGCATCGTGCAGGGCATCGGGCTGGGCGGCGAGTTGCCCGTGGCCGCGACGTACATCAATGAAATTTGCCGCGCGCATGGGCGCGGGCGCTTCGTGCTGCTGTACGAGATCGTGTTCCCGGTCGGCCTGCTGGCGTCGAATGCATTGGGCGCGTGGATCGTGCCGCGCTTTGGCTGGGAGGCGATGTACTTTATCGGCGGCATGCCGTTGATTCTGTTCTTCGTGCTGCGCAGGCTCGTACCCGAATCGCCGCGCTGGCTCGCTGAACGTGGCCGCATGAACGAAGCCGCCGATGCCGTGCACGCATTCGAGCGTACCGCCAAAAGCGCGCTGCCGCCGATGGAAGATCCCGCTGGTTTCGAAGCGATGGCTGCGCGTCACCCGAAGCGCAAGATGAGCGATCTGTTCGGCAAGGCGTACTGGAGGCGCTCGGTGGCTGTCGCGATGCTGTGGATGACGTGCGGCGTGATCCAGTATGGTCTGTCGACGTGGCTGCCGACGATCTATCGCACGGTGTATCACGCGCCGTTGCAGCTCGCGCTGAATCTGGCTGTCGCGGCTTCCGTGCTCGGCGTGCTTGGCTCGCTGCTGTGCGCGATGCTGGTCGACAAGGTGGGCCGCAAGCCGATCATCAACTGGTCGTTCATGTTGTGCGCGTTGTCGCTGGTGCTGGCGGGCGTGTTCCATGACGCTTCCGTGTACGTGGTCGCGACGTGCTGTGCGTTCGCGCTCGGCTGGCTGGCGTGTGGTTTCATCACGGCTTATGTGTACACGCCTGAGCTGTATCCGACGAGTATTCGCGCCTTTGGGTGCGGTGTCGGCGGCGCATGGCTGAAGCTTGCGGCGATTTTTGCGCCGACGCTGGTGTCGAAGACGATGGTTGGCGGGAATCTCGATATGGCGTTTTATCTGCTCGCCGTCGTGCCGTTTTGCGCGGCGCTCGCCGTGAAGTTTCTCGGGATCGAGACGAAGGGCAAGGTGCTGGAGCAGCTGGAGGCTTAAGTTTCGCTGACGTGTTCAAGATCGGGCCACGATGCGCGGGTGTTGCGCGTCGTGGCCCGAGTTGCTTTGAGGTGAGGGTTTTCGGGAGTGAGGCGAGGGAGATGATGTTCACTCACCGCATGCGTGGTCTGTCGCGATCGCAGGGTCGAAAAAGCCCGGTTTTGCCCGAGATTCCGCGCTTTTGGCTGCAGCGGGGAGGCAACGACCTGCGCTTCATGTAACTCGGGATACTCGCATGTGACCCAAAGGTGAGAGTTTTCAGGAGATTGATTTCGCGCGATCGCGATCTTCGAGGGTGATCGCCGTCACGTGAACGTCTGTTTCGCGTCGTTGTGCACCTGCGAAAAATGTACTATAAAACGTACATGAGCGCGCACATCCCATCCCATTCCCCCGCTGCCGTCGGGGAGCAGATCAGGCAACGAAGGAAACTTGCCGGTCTGACGCAAGACGCGCTTGCACGCGTGGCAGGCGTGAACCGTCGTGTGGTCGCGGATCTGGAAGCAGGGCGGAATGTCGGCACGCATGTACTTCTGACGGTGCTCTCGCGGTTGGGCGAGCGCATCGAAATCGTTCCCGACGAAGCCGGGAGCTTTTCAAAAGCGCTGCTCGCGTTGTGCCAGACCGCTTCGACGAGCTATGCCGGCGACCTGCCACCGCTGATCATGGAAAACTTCCTGCTGACGGGCGACGTGCCGCCGCGCTGGCGAACGCACATCGACTACGCAGTTGAGGAGTCGCCGCCGATGCTGTTCGAGAAGGTGATAGCCGGATACGACGCAGCAACGCGGAAATTGATTCGCGAAAAGCTCAAGGAATGGGCCGCGCGGCGCAAACTGAATGTCCCCGAGGAATTCTGCCTTGCCTGATATCGATACGAAAACGTGGGAGAGCCTGTTCGATCATGCCGTCGCGTTAATCGACACTTGCGAGAAAGTTGGCGAACGCCCGCCAAAATGGCGGTTTGGCGGTGGGACGATGCTGATGCTGGACTTCAATCATAGGTACAGCAAGGACATCGATATCTTCATCACAGATCCACAATACCTGACGTTCTTTTCGCCGCGCCTCAACGACACAGCCGAGGAGTTTGCGACTGAGTACGTCGAAGCCGCGCACTATCTGAAGATAATCGGCAAGGGCGGCGACATTGATTTCGTCATCTCACCGACGTTGACGAGTGAGCCGACGGCCGTCAGGAAGATTCGCGGCAGAACAGTGACGACGGAAACGCCCGTCGAGATCGTCGCGAAGAGGGCTTTTTATCGCGCGGCTGGCTTCACGAGTCGAGATCTGTTCGACATGGCGCTCGTGCTCGAACGGTGCCCTGATGACTGTGAGCGCGAGGCCAAGGTCTTGCGCGAGCGCGCGCAGATAATTATTGATCGCCTGCAGGAACACCGCGAGCGGCTGGAGGCGGAGTTCGACAAGATCATTACGTTGGAGTACAGGCCGACGTTTCAGCATTGCTACGATACGGTGGTCGCGTTCCTGTCGCAGTCAAAACGGGAGGCGCGCAACAAGTCGTCGCGTTCGAAGCGTCGGCCTTCGTTGGGTTGATGTGCGGTGCTTCGAGCAAAAACTCGACGCACTGTTCACGGAGTCCTCACCCCTGCGGCAACTCCCTCACATCCGCCGTCGCGACCGCCCCAAACGTCTCGCTCAACACGTAATCAACCAGCTTGCCCGCCGACTCTTCCGGCGTCGCCAGCTTCCCCTCTCGCTTCAGTTCTTCGAACTTCTCGCGCATCGGGAATTTCTCCAGGCCTGTCGAGCGAATCTCCGCCTGCATGTTCGTATCGACCACACCCGGCGCCACGCTGCAAATGCGCAGCGCGCGATTCTGGTCAAGCGCGACAGAACGCGCATGGTGATCGAGCGCGGCCTTCGTCGCGCAGTAAATGCTCCAGCCCGAATACGGATGCCGCGCCGCGCCGCTCGAAATATGCACGATGCGCCGGTCGGCTGCGTCCGGGCTCGCCGTGGCGAACGCGCTCGCCAGCATCAGCGGCGCCGACACGTTCAGCGTCACGGCTTGCGCAATCGCCGCAACGTCTTGCGCTTCGATGGGGCCGACCGGCTGCACCATCCCTGCATTGTTGAACAGCAATGCGGTTTGCGCGCCTTTCAGGAAGTTGCGCAACGTGTCGCCCGCGAGAAATTGCGTCAGGCGTTCGGCATCCGCCAGATCGACCGCGACCTGTTCGAAGCCGGCCTGATTCGCGAGCGCTTCGTTGCGCGAGCGCGAAATGCCGAGCACGGCGATGCCTTGTGCCAGCAGCCGTTGTGCGATCGCCTCGCCGAGGCCGCGCGTATGACCTGTGACGATGGCGCGAACGGAAGTAGTAGCGTTCATGTCGATGTGCCCGATATTCAATGAGACCGTTGACCAGTTCATCATTTTCTCACGCGCATTCGACGTGTGCAGCCGCTTCGCTTACTCGTGCCGAAAGCGCTCGCGGTATTGCTTGGGCGTCGCGCCGATGCGCTTCGTGAACACAATACGCATGCGGTCCGCCGTGCCGAAGCCGCAATCGTAGGCGATCGTCTTGAGCGCGGCGCCGCTGCTTTCCAGCAGCTTGCGCGCAGCATCCATCCGCGCGCGCTCGACGAACTCATGCGGCGTCACGCCCGTTTCCTGCACGAAGATGCGCGCGAAATTACGCGCGCTCATACCGGCCACATCCGCGAGTTGCCTGACCGTAAAGTTGTCGCGAATGTTCGCCATCACATGGGTCTGGATTTTCGCAACAGGCGACGTTTCGTCTGCGGGTGCGGTGAGGTACGGGCTGAATTGCGATTGCCCGCCCTGGCGCTGCGAGAACACCACGAGGCGCTTCGCGACCTTCAACGCCGTCTGCGGGCCGTGATCTTCGGTGACGAGCGCGAGTGCGAGGTCGATGCCCGCCGTCACGCCCGCCGACGTCACGAGCCGATCGTCCCGCAGATAGATACGGTCGAAATCGACGCGCGCTTTCGGAAATTGCGCCGCGAGCTGCTGCGCGTGCTGCCAGTGTGTCGTGACGTTGCGATCGTCGAGCAGGCCCGCGTGACCCAGCGCGAACGCGCCCGTGCAGATCGAGCCGTAGCGTTCGCATCGCGACGCGACGTTCGCGAGCCAGTGCGTGAGACGCGCGTCGGGCGTGCTCTCCGGCAAGGCGGGACCGCCTGCGATCAGGGCGAGATCGAACGTGCTGCGCTGCTGGTCGAAGGTTTCGTCGGCGACGAACCGGATGCCGTTCGACGCGCGCAGCGGTTCGCTGTCCGCCGCGAGCAGCGTCACTTCATAGCGCGCCTTGCCGTCGATGAACAGATTAGCCTCGGCGAACACATCGAGAGGACCCGCGACATCCAGCGCCTGGACGCCCGGAAAGATCGCTATGGCAACGCTCGGCATTCAGTGACCTCGCAGACAACGCGTGATGGAAAACGACAGCAGACGACTTGCGCGAGGGAAGAGGATAGCAAAAATGCTTGTTAGCTGATTCGGCGCGGGCAGAAGGCCGGGTGCCGTCTCACACGAACCCCGGCTTTGGATCTCCCGATGAGGGACCGCGCGACCATGCAGGATCGGTCGCGACCCCGACGGGCATTCTTAAGATGGGTCGAGCTTCTCAGAATGTCGAAAGGGTGAGCGCATTCTCCACGGAAGCCACGCCGGGCACGCCTCGGGCGACGCGCGTTGCCAGGTCGACCTGTTCTTCCTCGGGTACCCAGCCCTCCAGCAGGATCGCTCCGTTGCGCGCGCGCACCGTAATGCCCGTCGCGCGCAGACCTTTTGCCCGCGCCAGCGCTGTCAGCACGCGCTTGCGCAGTGCCCGGTCAGCTGCCTTGCCCGATTGCGTGGCCGGGCTCGCCACTGTTCCGGATGCGCTTGCGGCACTGCTTGCCTGCGCGCATGCATGACACGAAATCGCGATGGCCACGGCGCCAGCCACGATATGAGCGGCTCGAATGATCTTCAATTTGCTGTCCTTTTATCGGTTGAATGGTTGGGCGGCGCAATCCGCGCCTCGAAGCCGCGTTCAGAAGCGATGGGTCATCCCGGCCACCGCAAGTGTCTGGCTCGTGCCGGGGCTCGACACCGCGACACCCGGCCAGCTCATCGTGGCCGTTCCGTTGTTGCGCATGTAGCCGCCGCGTGCATACAGCGCTGTGCGTTTGGAGAGACTGTGGTCTGCGCCGATCTGCACGCCCCATGTGTTGTCATGCGCGCCGCGCACGACGCGCTGGAAGCCCGCGATTTCGATCGCATCGGCAGGCGTGGCCTGGATCGTCGCGCCGAGTTCGGAGATGCTGAACGAGTGGGCCGCGTTGAGCCGCGCGGCGAGCGAACCAGCGGCCGCATCCTTGGGCCGGTGATAGCCGTAGTTGAACTGCAGATTGACGATGCCGACGCGATAGCTGAGCGCGCTGGTGAAATGCTCGGTGGACAGCGACGCAAGCATGGCAGGCAAACCCGGCACCGTCTTCGCACCCGGATGCTGGTTCTGATACGCCAAACCCACGTAGAGGCCGTAGCCGGAATAGGTCGCGGCCAGATCGAGCATGTTGCCCGTCGAAAGCGGCAGCGGCTGGGTGACGCTGGCCGCGAGCGCGTACATGCCCCAGACCTGCGCGCCACCCATGTTCGGGCTCTTGTAGATGACTGCGTTGCTCGAACGGCCGCCCGCGCTTTGCACGGCGAGTGTGTTGCGGTCCACCGTGGTTGCGGCGGCGGCCAGTGGCGACAGCACTTCGTTCGCGCGGAACGGGTCACTCGGATACAGCGCCCAGAAAGTGGGCTGATACTGGCGTCCAAGGCTGATCGAGCCGTACTTGTCGTGTGCGAGACTCACCCACGCCTGGCGATAGAACATCGCGGTCGAGTCGCCGAAGAACGCGCCGTTGTTGACGTTGTAGCCGTTTTCGACGTTGAAGACGGCCTTCAGGCCGCCGCCCAGATCCTCCGTTCCCTTCAGGCCGAAGTACGAGCCGCTGTTGCCGCCGCTGCGCTCCGACCACGACCCCTTGCCACCGTTGTTCAGATATTGGCCGAATACGTCGACCACGCCATACAGCGTCACGCCCGTTTCCGCCGCCGCCCCGCCTGCGGCCAGGAATAGCATCGCGCCTATCATGCTTCGCCTGCTCGAACACATACCTGTCTCCTGTTTTGGAACAGGCAGGCCGGCCGTCGTGCGACAGCGTCCTTACGCCTGCCTTTCGAACGACAGTGTGTCAGGCGACTTAATCAGGATAACTACCCTAAACGGGGGGCGCGCAAACCGCCGCCGCCGCTCACTACGGAGCACCGGGACGGCATTTGACGCACAATTGCGAATATTCTGTCAGTACGATAAGACTGCTGCCATGGTCCTTAAGAACCTGCTTCGCCGCCTCGACCTCACTACGCTGCAACTGTTCATCGCCGTTTATGAGGAAGGCACGCTGACGCGCGCCGCGGAACGCGAGGCCATCGCCGTGTCGGCGGCGAGCAAGCGGCTGCTCGAACTGGAGCAGGCCGTCGGCGCGACGCTGTTTCAGCGCAACGCGCGCGGCATGACGCTCACGCCGGCGGGCGAAACGCTGCTGCATCACGCGCGCCGCGTGATGCGCGGCATCGAGAACATCGGCATCGAACTCGCGGGCCACGCCAGCGGTGTGCGCGGCTACGTGCGGATGATGGCGAACCTTTCCGCGATCGTCGAATTCTTGCCCGAGGATCTGCGCGCGTTTCTCGCCGTCAACGACCGCGTGAAGATCGATCTCGAAGAGCGGCCAAGCGGCGGCGTGGTCGAGGCCGTGGCCGACAGTCTCGCCGACCTCGGCATCTGTTCCGGCGAAGCCGACGCGCGTGGCCTCGAAGTGACGCACTACCGGCACGACGTGCTGTGCGTCGTGATGCGCGACGATCATCCGCTGGCGGGCCGCGCGAGCGTCGCGTTCGAGGAAACGCTCGACAGCGATCACGTCGGCCTGCATTCGGCCAGCTCGATCAACGCGCGCACGCATATGGCCGCGCGCCAGGCGGGCAAGGCGCTGAAGCTGCGCATTCACGTGCCGGGCTTCGACGCCGTATGCCGGATGGTGCAGGCGGGCATGGGCGTCGGCGTGCTTCCCGTGAACGTGTATCGCATCATGGGCCGGCCATTAGGTCTCGTATCCGTCGCGCTCGAAGACGAATGGGCCGCGCGCAGCCTCATCATCGTGACGCGCGATTCGGCGCGTCTGTCGCCCGTCGCGAGGCTGCTGTTCGATCATCTTTCGTCGGTGGAAGCCTTGTCCGGCAAGGCTTAGCGCCGAGCGTTCGCGAACCGCGAACGGTCCTTGGCGAAATGCGGTTGGACGCCCTGGCGGCGCCCCTTCTAACCTTGTCTCCAACCTGAAACAAGATTGGAGACAGCATCATGAGTGGTCCGTTGCAGGGTATTCGCGTCGTCGAGATCGGCACGCTGATCGCGGCGCCGTTCGCCGCGCGCCTGCTCGCCGAGTTCGGCGCCGAAGTCATCAAGATCGAAGCACCCGAAACGGGCGACCCGCTGCGCAAGTGGCGCAAGCTGCATGAAGGCACCTCGCTCTGGTGGTATCTGCAATCGCGCAACAAGAAGTCGATCTGCGTGAATCTGAAGTCGCCGGAAGGCGCCGACGTCGTCAAACGTCTGGCCGCCGACGCCGACGTCGTCATCGAAAACCTGCGCCCCGGCGCGCTCGAAAAGCTCGGCCTCGGCTGGGACGTGCTGCACGCAATCAACCCCAAGCTCACCATGGTCCGCATCTCCGGCTATGGCCAGACGGGCCCGTATCGCGATCGTCCCGGTTTCGGCGCGATCGGCGAAGCGATGGGCGGCATTCGCTATACGACGGGCGATGTCGACGGCGCGCCCGCTCGCGTCGGCGTGAGTCTGGGCGATTCGCTTGCTTCGCTGCACGGCGTGATCGGCGCGCTCATGTCGTTGTTGCGCGTGAAGACAGGGCAGGGCGATGGACAGGTGGTGGACGTGTCGCTGGTCGAGAGCGTCTTCAACCTGATGGAAAGCCTCGTGCCCGAGTACGATCTGCTCGGCCATGTGCGCGAGCGCAGCGGCGGCGCGCTGCCTGGCATCGCGCCGTCGAACACCTATCGCACCGAGGATGGCGGCTTTGTCGTGATCGCGGGCAATAGCGATCCGATCTTCAAGCGCCTGATGCAGCTGATCGGCCGTGCCGATCTCGCCGACGATCCCGCGCTGGCCCGCAACGACGGCCGCGTCGCGCAAAGCTCGATGCTCGATGCCGCGATCACCGCGTGGACCTCGCATCAATCCATCGACGACGTGCTGGCCGCGCTCGAACGCGCCGAAGTGCCGTCGGGCCGCATCTATTCGGTGTCCGACATCGTTGCCGATCCGCATTATCAGGCGCGCGAGATGTTGGTGAAGGCCGATTTGCCGGGCGGCGCGTCGGTGAAGATGCCGGGCATCGTGCCGAAGCTGTCGGAGACGCCGGGCGAAGTGCGCTGGCAAGGTCCGACGCTCGGCGAGCATACGTCGAGCGTGCTCGCCGATCTTGGCTATGAGCAAAGCGATATCGAGCGGCTGCGCCGCGAAGGAGCCGTGCAATGAACTACGATAACGACGACATTCAGTTCGACAAGCTGATCGTGCAGGAGGTCGCGCCGCGCGACGGCTTGCAGATCGAGCCGACCTGGGTCGAAACCGCCGACAAGATCGCGCTGATCGATCAACTGTCGACAGCGGGCTTCACGCGCATCGAGGCCGGTTCCTTCGTCTCGCCGAAAGCGATTCCCGCGTTGCGCGACGGCGAAGCGGTGTTCACGCAGATCGAGCGCCGCGCGGGCGTGATTTTCGTCGCGCTGGTGCCGAACGTGAAGGGCGCCGAGCGCGCGCTGAATGCGCGCGCGGATGAGCTGAATCTCGTGATGTCCGCGAGCCAGACACACAACCGCGCGAACATGCGGATGAGCTGTGAGGCGTCGCTGGATGCATTCGGCGACATCGTGCGGCTGGCGAAACATTTCCCCGTGTCGTTGAATGCGACGGTGGCGACGGCGTTTGGCTGCCCGTTCGAAGGCAAGATCGACGAAGACCGTGTCGTCTCGATCGTCGAAACGTACCGTGAAATGGGCATCGACGGCATCACGCTCGCCGATACGACGGGCATGGCGAATCCACGCCAGGTCGCGCGGCTCGTCAAGCGCGTGCTGCAACGCGTGCCCGCCGACGCGCTCACGCTGCACTTCCACAACACGCGCGGGCTCGGCCTCGCGAACGTGCTGGCCGCCTATGAAGCGGGCGCGCGCCGTTTCGACGCGGCGCTCGGCGGCCTCGGCGGCTGTCCGTTCGCGCCGGGCGCATCGGGCAACATCTGCACGGAAGACCTCGTCAACCTGTGCGACGAGATCGGCATTCCGACAGGCGTCGATCTGCAGAAGCTGATCGCGCTGTCGCGCACGCTGCCCGCCTTGCTCGGTCATGACGTGCCCGGCCAACTGATGAAGGCGGGCCGCAATTGCGACGTGCACCCCGTGCCCGATTACGTGCGCGCTATCTGAACATCACCCAACTGAACAACACCGACGGCGGGACGACGAATCCGGCCTGTAAGGAGACAACCATGAGCACACCAGGCGCAGTCGCGGCAGGCGGCCGTGACGACAAACTAACGGCCACGGCCGACATCATCAGAAAGGTCACGTGGCGGCTCATGCCGCTCATCATGATCTGCTATCTGTTCGCCTTCTTCGACCGCATCAACATCAGCTTTGCGAAGTTCCAGCTGCAAAGCGATCTCGGCTTTTCGGATACGGCGTACGGTCTCGGCGCGAGTCTGTTCGTGATCGGCTACGTGCTGTTCGAAGTGCCGAGCAACATGCTGCTGTACAAGGTCGGCGCGCGCAGATGGATCGCGCGGATCATGATTTCGTGGGGCCTCGCGACGGCCGCAATGGTGTTCGTTCAGAACGAATGGCAGTTCTACGGCCTGCGGTTCGTGATCGGCGCCATGGAAGCGGGCTTTGCGCCCGGCGTGCTCTACTATCTGACGCTGTGGTTTCCGGCGAGCTATCGCGGACGCGTGACGTCGCTGCTGTTTCTCGCCTCGGCATTCTCGGGTCTCGTCGGCGCGCCGCTCTCGGGCCTCGTGCTCGGTCAGATGGACGGCGTGTTCGGCATTCGCGGCTGGCATTGGCTGTTCATGCTCGGCGGCCTGCCTTGCATCGTGCTCGGCATCCTCGTGCTCAAGGTGCTGAAGGATCGCATCGAAGACGCGGGCTGGCTGTCGCCTGCCGAGAAGAGCTATCTGTCGAGCCAGATCGCGCAACAGACGCAGCCGACCACGCATGGTCACTCGCTGCTCGGCGCGATCCGCACGCCCGGCTTTCTGACGCTCGGCCTGATCTACTTCCTGATTCAGATCGCTTCTTATGGCCTGAATTTCTGGGCGCCGCATCTGATCCGCGTCGCCGGTACGCAAAGCCCGACGATCATCGGTCTGCTGACGGCCGTGCCTTATATCTGCGGCGCGATCTGTATGGTGATCGTGGGCCGTTTGTCGGATGCATCGGGCGAGCGCCGCAAGTTCGTGAGCGGGCTGCTCGTGATGGCGGCGGTCGGTTTCTTCGCTGCGGGCTTCTTCGACAAACAGACGGTGATGCTCGTCGTGGCGCTCGCCGTGCTCGGCGCAGGCGTGATCGCTTCGATTCCCGCGTTCTGGGCGCTGCCGCCGAAACTCGTGACGGGCGCGGGCGCTGCGGGCGGTATCGCGCTGATCAATACGCTGGGTCAGTTGGGCGGTATCGTCAGCCCGGTGATGGTGGGCCGGGTGCGCGACGTGACGGGCAGCACGACGCCCGCGCTGTACGTGATCGGCGCGTTGAGCCTGATCTGCGCATTGATCATTCTGTATGGTCTGCCGCAGTCGTTG
This sequence comes from Paraburkholderia caribensis, assembly GCF_002902945.1. Lineage (NCBI taxonomy): Bacteria > Pseudomonadati > Pseudomonadota > Betaproteobacteria > Burkholderiales > Burkholderiaceae > Paraburkholderia > Paraburkholderia caribensis. The sequence goes on along the minus strand of NZ_CP026102.1, from coordinate 2,751,918 downwards.
CGTCAGAGGGATCACACAGGGCGCGCGGCTTGACGCTTTCGTGAGTGATCGGAAAAACGCACGGCATCGAGCCGTGCGTTTTGCTTTCAAGCCTTCAGTTTGGCAGCCGCCGCATCTTCGCGCGACTGCACCTGCAGCACGGCATCGCGCTTGTCGAGCAAGTGCTGCCGCAAGATCGCGCTCAGACGCTTGCCGTCGCGCGCCTCCAGCGCCTTGAGCATGTCGTCGTGGTCGTGGATCGCGCTGTCCCACTTCGGAATCTGAAAGTTCGAGCGAAAGCGCAGCGCCTGCAAGCGGCGGTTCACGGCGATGTACGTCTGACGCAGCGCCGAGTTGCGCGCGGCCTCGTTGATCTTGTCGTGAATCGCCTGATTGCGGCTGTAGTAACCGGCCAGATCGTTCTGCGCGCGGCACGCGAGCATCGCGTAATGCAGCGCCTTGATCTCGGTCAGTTCGGCGGCCGTCATCCGCTCCGCCGCGAGTTCGCCGGAAAACGCTTCTAGCCCGCTCATCAACTCGAACGTCTCGCGCAGTTCCGCTTCCGACATCTTCGACACCGACGCGCCGCGATTCGGCTCGATATCGATCAGGCCTTCCGCCGCGAGCACCTTCAGCGCCTCGCGCAACGGTGTGCGCGAAATGCCGAGCGTTTCGCACAGTTCGCGTTCGTTCAGTTTCTTGCCCGGCTCCAGCACGCCTTCGACGATGAAGCGCCGGATGTGTTCGACCACCGTGTCGTGCAAACGCTGGCGTTCGACCTTCGGCATCAGGGGAGGCGGTGTCAGGCCTGCATCAATGTCCGAATTTTGCATACAAAAATCCTCAAGCACGATTTGCACCGATTTTAAATCATCCAACCCGGTAGCTGACTGCGAGGGTAAACACCGCCTTGGGATTGTCACGAATCGTTTGTTATAGTTTTTTGCATGCAAAATTCAATCGAGGAGATCGACCGATGCTGAAACTCGACTTTCATCCCGCAGGCCGCCACTTTTTGCAGATTCCGGGTCCGAGCCCGGTGCCCGACCGCATCTTGCGGGCGATGAGCTATCCGACCATCGACCATCGCGGGCCAGAATTCGGCGCGCTGGGCCTGAAAGTCCTGGACGGCATCAAGAAGATCTTCAAGACGCAGCAGCCCGTGGTGATCTACCCCGCGTCGGGCACGGGCGCATGGGAAGCGGCGCTGTCGAACACGCTGAGTCCCGGCGACCACGTGCTGATGTTCGAGACGGGGCACTTCGCCACGCTGTGGAAGAAGATGGCCGAGAACCTCGGCCTGAAGCCGGAGTTTCTGGGCTTGCCGGGCATCGAAGGCTGGCGGCGCGGCGTGCAGCCGCAAATGATCGAAGCGCGCCTGCGCGAGGACACGCAACACGCGATCAAGGCCGTGTGCGTCGTGCACAACGAAACGTCCACGGGCGTGACGTCCGACATCGCCGCCGTGCGCCGTGCGATCGACGCAGCGGGCCATCCGGCGCTGTTGCTCGTCGATACGATCTCGGGCCTTGCCTGTGCCGATTATCGCCATGACGAATGGGGCGTCGACGTCACGGTGTCGGGTTCGCAGAAGGGCTTGATGCTGCCGCCGGGCATCAGCTTCAACGCCGTGTCGCCGAAGGCGATCGAAGCTGGCAAGCAGGCGAAGCTGCCGCGCGCGTTCTGGGATTGGAGCGAAATCATCGAGATGAACAAGAGCGGCTACTGGCCGTACACGCCGAACACGAACCTGCTGTATGGGCTGTACGAGGCGCTCGACATGATTCTCGGCGAAGGGCTCGACAACGTGTTCGCGCGGCACGACCGTCTCGCCGAAGCATGCCGGCGCGCGGTGCGTGCATGGGGCCTCGAGATTCAATGCGCCGACCCGTCCGTGTATAGCCCGGTGCTGACGGGCGTGATGATGCCGGATGGCGTCGATGCCGATGCGGTGCGCAAGGTCATTTACGAACGCTTCGACATGTCGCTTGGCACCGGCCTCGGCAAGATGAAAGGGCGCATGTTCCGCATCGGCCATCTTGGCGATTGCAACGACCTCACGCTGATGGCGACGCTTGCCGGCGTCGAAATGGGCCTGCAGATCGCGGGCGTGCCCGTTGCGGCGAGCGGCCTGCCCGCTGCGATGGAGTTCCTGATGTCGCAGCCGAACGCACCCAAGCTGAAAGCAGCCGCTTGATTGTCCACTTAAGCAGCCGCATAAGCTGCCGATAACCAGACGACGAAGGAAGCGCAAGCGGCGACACGTAGCCTCCTTCATCTCAGACGCAAGCCCCGAAGCACCCACGCGCCCGGCCAGCGCGACGCACAGCAGCGAACAGAAAGACAAAGACGCAAGCGAACCACAAACGCGACCAACGCCAACGGCAGACCCTGCGGACGGCGGCTCGCGCGGCATGAAGGCCGAACACGCCGTGCGAATGCCCCGTCCGCCAGCAACGGAGACAGACGATGAAGCGGTTTCGTGTAACCAGTGCGACCAGTATCGTTCTACTGATGCTATGCATCATGTACTTCATCACCTACCTTGACCGCGTCAACGTCAGCACGGCGGCGGCGGGCTTCGGCAAGGAGTTTCATCTTTCGCACACGGAAATCGGCCTTGTTTTCTCGGCCTTTGCGTATCCGTATCTGGTGTTTCAGATTATCGGCGGATGGGTCAGCGACCGTTTCGGCGCGAAGCGCACGCTGATTGCGTGCGGCGCGATCTGGGCGCTGGCAACCTTGCTGACGGGCTTCGCGGGCGGCCTCGTGTCGCTGCTGTTTGCGCGCGTGCTGCTCGGCTTCGGCGAAGGCGCGACCTTTCCGGCCGCGACGGCGGCGATGTCGCGCTGGGTCGCGAAAGAAAAACGCGGCTTCGCGCAAGGCATCACGCACGCGGCGGCGCGCATCGGCAATGCCGTTGCGCCCGGCGTGATCGTGCTGGTGATGACGACATGGGGCTGGCGCGAGTCGTTCTATATCTGCGGCGCATTCAGTCTGTTGTGGGTCGTCGTCTGGGCGATGACGTTCACCGAGTATCCGAAAGAGCATCGCCGCATCACGCAGGAGGAACTCGACATCTTGCCGCCGCCCAAAGCGAAGATGGCGAACGTGCCGTGGAAAGCGCTGTTCAAGCGCATGACGCCCGTGACCATCGTGTACTTCTGCTATGGCTGGACGTTGTGGCTGTTCCTGAGCTGGATTCCGCAGTACTTTCTGCATAGCTATCAACTCGACCTGAAGAAGTCGGCGATATTCGCTTCGGCGGTGTTCTTCGCGGGCGTGATCGGCGATACGCTGGGCGGCATCGTCACCGACAAGATCTTCGAGCGCACGGGCAACCTCAGGCGCGCGCGCAGCTGGATGGTGTCGATCTGCATGCTGCTCACGCTCGCGTCGCTGGTGCCGCTGATGCTCACACACAATCTTTATGTATCGATGGTGTGTCTGTCGGCGGGCTTCTTCTTCGCCGAAATGACGATCGGCCCGATGTGGGCGATTCCGATGGACATCGCGCCTGAATACTCGGGCACCGCAAGCGGCATGATGAACACGGGCTCGGCGCTCGCCGCGATCATTTCGCCCGTGCTGTCGGGCTATCTGATCGACACGTTCGGCAGCTGGGAGTTGCCGTTCGCGGGCAGCATGCTGCTGATGGCGATCGGCGTCGTGCTCGCGTTCCGCATGCAACCCGAAAGCCGTTTCGAAACCGGCGCAGAGCCGGGTGCACAACCCGCCACGCGCTTTAACGCGTGAGCCTTCCTAACGTTTGAATGACCATGCTGACCCGACAACTTGCCGACGCGCGCGCCGATCACACCACGCTCGCGTCGCTCTCGCCCGAACTGATTCCCGCCGACATGAGCGCCGCCTATGCGATCCAGCACGAGTTGCTGGCGTTGCGCGGCGCGCGGATCGGCGGCTGGAAGATCGGTGCCAAATCCGCTGAAGGCGCGATTCAGGGCGCGCCGTTGCCGTCTACCGATCTGCATGCCGACGGTGCGCGTTTGCCTCGCGCGCACTACACGCCGCTCGGACTCGAACTGGAAATCGCGTTTCGCTTCGGGCGGCATTTCGAGCCGTCGGCCAACGCGTATCACGAAGTCGAAGTGCTCGATGCAATCGATTCGATGGCCGCGACCATCGAAATCGTAGCGAGCCGCTTTGCGCAGTGGCCCAACGTCGACAAGCTCGCGCAGCTCGCGGATCTACAGAATCACGGTGCGTTGATCGTCGGCGAGTTCACGAAGTACCGGCGCGATTTTCCGTTCGTGGCGCCCGCGCTCGGCTTCACGTTCGAAGCCCAGGACGTGGTGAAGGCGACGCCATCGAACCCGTGCGGCGATCCACGCCGCCTGCTGACGTGGCTCGTCAATCACTGCACGCAGCATCATCGCATTGCCGTGACGCCGGACATGATCGTCACGACGGGTTCGTATACGGGCATGTTCTTTCCGCAGCATGCGGGCACTGCGCGCGGGCATATCGACGGGCTTGCGCCTGTCAGCGTCACGCTCGAATAGTGTCGTACTACACGCCTCGCTTTTTATAGGCCGAAGCACATGTCGAATGCCGATTCTTTGCTGGTCAAGCCGATTCATCTCGTGCCGTCGTCGGCGCGCCTGAGTACGCCGTTTGCGAACCGCTTGCGCAAGGAGTTGCGCGGCGACGTGATGTTCGATGCCGCAAGCCGTGGACGCTATTCGACGGATGCGTCGATCTATCAGATCATGCCCATCGGCGTGGTCGTGCCGCGCGATCAGGACGATCTGCTCGTCGCGCTGGACGTCGCGCGCAGCGAACGCGTGCCGCTGCTCGCGCGCGGCGCGGGTTCCAGCCAGTGCGGGCAGACGGTCGGCGAAGCGCTCGTGATCGACACCAGCAAATGGCTCAATCAGGTCATCGCGTTCGACAAGGAAAAGCGCACGGTGACGGTCGAGCCGGGGATCGTGCTCGATCATCTGAATGCGTGGCTGAAGCCGCATGGTTTGTGGTTCCCTGTCGATGTGTCGACGGCGGCGCAATGCACGATTGGCGGCATGGCGGGCAATAATTCGTGCGGTTCGCGGTCGATCGAATACGGCAACATGGTTCACAACGTCGAAGCGATCGACGCGATTCTCGCGGACGGCACGCAGGCGCATTTTGCTTCGCTGCGCGATGCGCCGCAGGGCGCGCGCCTGCAGCAGATTGTCGAAGACGTGAAGGCGATCGCGTTGCGCGAGCGCGATGAGATCGTCGCGCAGGTGCCGAAAGTGCTGCGTCGCGTGGCGGGCTACAACATCGATCTGTTCGATTGTCAGAATCCGCGCGCCTATACCGACGACGGCTTTGCCAATCTCGCGCATCTGCTGGTCGGCTCCGAAGGCACGCTTGCGTTCAGCCGCCAGTTGACGCTGAAACTCGCTCCGCTGCCTGCGCATAAGACGTTGGGCGTCGTGAACTTTCCGACGTTCTGGCAGGCGATGGACCTGACGCAACACATCGTCAAGCTCAAGCCCGTTGCCGTCGAACTGGTCGATCGCACGATGATCGATCTCGCGATGAGCAATCCCGCGTTCCGGCCGGTGATCGAGAAGGCGCTGGTCGGCAGGCCCGAAGCGGTTCTGCTCGTCGAATTCGCGGGCGAGAACCGCGATGCACAACTCGCGTCGCTGAAGCAGCTGGTGGAGCTGATGGCCGATCTTGGCTTGCCTGACTCGGTCGTGCAGATGCCCGACGCAGGCGAGCAGAAGGCGCTGTGGGAAGTGCGCAAGGCGGGTCTGAACATCATGATGAGCATGAAGGGCGACGGCAAGCCCGTGTCGTTCATCGAAGACTGCGCGGTGCCTTTGGAGCATCTTGCCGAATACACGAGCCGGCTGACCGAGGTGTTTCACCGCAACGGCACGGAGGGGACGTGGTACGCGCATGCAAGCGTCGGCACGCTGCACGTGCGGCCGATTCTCGACATGCGCCGCGACGGCGCGACGAAGATGCGTGCCATTGCCGAAGAGGCGGCGGCGCTGGTGCGCGAGTACAAGGGCGCGTATTCCGGCGAACATGGCGATGGATTGTGCCGCGGCGAGTGGGTGGCGTGGCAATACGGTCCGCGCATCAATCGGGCATTCAGCGAGATCAAGGCGCTGTTCGATCCGAACAACCGGATGAACCCGGACAAGATCGTGCGTCCGCCGAAGATGGACGATGCGAGCAACTTTCGCTTCGCGCCCGGCTACAAGGTGCAGTCGTTGACGCCTGCGCTCGACTGGTCGACGTGGAATGTGGAGCGCGATCCGATGACGGGCGTGGAAACTGCGCGTGGCACGGGCAACGATCTGGCGGGCGGTCTCGCGAAGGCCGTCGAGATGTGCAACAACAACGGGCATTGCCGCAAGTTCGATGCGGGCACGATGTGTCCGAGTTATCGCGTGACGAAGGACGAGCAGCATGTCACACGCGGACGGGCGAATACGTTGCGGCTTGCGCTGTCGGGGCAGTTGGGTGAGGAAGGGCTTGCCAGCCAGGACGTGAAGGACACGCTTGATCTGTGCGTCTCGTGCAAGGGCTGCAAGCGGGACTGCCCGACGGGCATCGATATGGCGAAGTTCAAGATCGAAGCGCGCGCCGCGTGGACGCAGAAGAATGGCTTGGGCCTGCGGGAAAGGATGATCGCGTTCATGCCGCGTTACGCGGCGTTGGCGGCGCGTTTGCCTGGGGTGTTTTCTATTGCGGCCGATATGCCATGGGTCAAGCGCGCGTTGGGGTTTGCGCCGCAAAGGTCGCTGCCACGGTTTGTGAAGCCTTTTTTGAGTAGTAGATATGTGAAGGCTGCTTCGTTGGGGGCGCAGAGTGCACAAAAAGAAGTGCTGCTATTCGTCGATACGTTTAACAACAGCATCGAGCCGGAGAATGCACGCGCTGCGCAACAGGTACTCGAAGCGGCGGGTTATACCGTGTACTTCAATACTGTTGAGGGCGAGCGTCCGCTTTGCTGTGGCAGAACTTTCCTCGCAGCAGGACTCGTGGATGAAGCGAAGCGCGAGGCGCGCCGGATGCTCGATGCGTTCAGGCCTTTTGTCGAACGCGGCGTGGCGGTTGTTGGGCTGGAGCCTTCTTGTCTATTGTCGTTGCGGGATGAGTTTCTGCAGTATGGATTCGGTGAAGAGGCCGCGCGTCTGTCGAAACTTGCGATGTTGTTTGAAGAGTTTCTCGTTTCCGAGCATAAGGCAGGTCGATTGAAGCTCGATCTGAAACCGCTCGACGACGCGAGCCAGGCGTTGGTGCATGGGCATTGTCATCAGAAGGCATTCGATGCGTTTTCGCCCGTGCAGACGGTGTTGAAGTGGATTCCCGAATTGAAGGTATCGACCGTTGAATCGTCGTGTTGCGGGATGGCTGGGAGTTTTGGGTATGAGGCGGAGCATTATGAGGCTTCGATGGCAATGGCTGAGTTGTCGTTGTTGCCTGCGGCGCGTGGGATCGATGCTCGTACTCTGATGGTCGCAGATGGGACTAGTTGTCGGCATCAGATTTTTGATGGGGCAGGGGTTGGGGCTACGCATGTTGCGAGGGTTTTGGTGCGGGCTTTGAGGTAGTCGTTCTTTTGTCTGCGACGCTGGTTGGTTTCTTTGGGTTTGCGCTGGCGTCCGCGAATTGTTAGTTTTCGCTGGCATCCGCGTTACGTTAGCGTGCTTCAGGCGTCGCCCCGCCCAGGAGCGACGCCTGAAGCTAGATAACGCATCGCGGATGCCAGCGAAAGCAGAAGCAAAACGCCGATTTTGCCTTTGCGCTGGCATCCGCGTTACGACTTATCCCTTTAAGCGTCGCCAGGCGAAAGAATGCGGCTAACACCGAAGTTCTAATTCTTGCCTGAGGGCCCCCGAGCGATCCCACGCTTCAAACGGGGACATGCTTGTTCGCGTTCGTATTCCTGCGCCCTTGACCTATTCGCGCGCCTGTCAGGCTCGACCGACACCTAAACGATCAGCCTTTCATGCGATGACCTCTGACAGCGTTCATGAGGTGTCACGGTTTTTTACGAATACCCCGTCGCGTGGCGTATAAGGTGTGAAGCGACTCACAAACCTTCACACGTATTCCAAATATGGCGACACAGTTGATTCTCCCGTTTTTAGCAATCGGAGACCAAGTTTCCGTAACCGCGATACCAGAAGCCTATTTTTCCCAGAAGGGCGAATGTTTATTTTATTCGGACGAGCGGATTTGGGTGTTCAAGCATAATCCGTTCATTCAGTTTCGGGCCGCCAGAATGGACGACACTGAATTGTTCGTATATCCCGATGCGCGTGAACCATCCAAAATCGAGAGCTATGCGGGGCGATACAATAGTATTCTATTTGGCTCACAAACCGAATTCGTCCTGCATGGACTCGGACTCGCTGGTGGTGCTAACAGACACCCTAGACTTTATCTGCACGAGGAGCAGGATATCGTGCCTCACAAACTGGTTGTTCACACCACTGGCTCTAGGCGTGAGCAGAGGGGCGAGCTAGCTATTCAGCACCACCTTGGCGAAGATGAAGTGAGGGTGCTAAGCGACGACGTAATCGCAGCAATACGTAAAAATTACAGGGATTGGTTGATCGTGCAGGTCGGCGCGGCGGACGACAAACCGATAGAGGGCCGCAATGTGATTGATTTGCGCGGAAAACTAGACCTGTGGGAAAGCGCCGCCGAGATCGCTTCGGCTGCGAGGTTTATCGGAGTGAACTCAGGGCCAATGCATATCGCGAATTGTTATCCGCGGGTGTCCAAGCGTATTGTCCTGATGGAGTTCAGCGCGGACTTCCTTAAGGCGCCAGGGACCAGCGTCGGCTTTCCTCTGCGCGCCGGTGACATCCGCCACGTTCTGACAAGTTGGCTGGACCCGACCAATACGTACTTCAACAGATTCGGTCAGGACTACGGCACTACGTTGTCGTACCTTAAGATCTGAGGATACCGAAGGGTCAAGCCTGGATAGTATTATTACGAGAAGCGGGGGCATATAGGCGGGGAGACGATTCGCTCCCCGACTGCTTCAACGATTACCTGGCATTATCGCTGAAAGACAAAGGGCAATCTTCTCAGTGATGCGACGATGCGAAAAGTTGCGACAAATCAACGGGCGCCTGAGCGGTGGAAGATGACGAGACACCATCCGATCCGGTCGTGTAGGATGCCATCGCAGACACCAGCTGATTAACCTGGGTGTCTGTTAACAAGCCCGATTTCGAACCGGAGATCACGACCTTATTGCCGTCGCCGAACCCGAGAGTCACAACCCCGCCCTTGATGTTAACAGATGCAGAGCTGGACCAGATCGACCCGTCAGCACGCTCCTCGACGTAGTCACCGTTTTCAGTCGTGATCAATTGCGAGGTATCGTCGGCGTTGAAAAAGACCGTATTGTTGTGTCCGTCGAGGTTGACGATGTTATTCGAGTAGGTGAGGTTAACAGAGTTATTCGAACCGATCAGGTTAAGTGACGCGTTTCCATAGTTCGATTGAATTGTGTTGTTATTGCCGTTGACCGAACCGGTAACCACGGAGATATCGTCGTTGTTGGCGTTGATCGTACTGTTCCAGTACGCCACGACGGTGTCTCCCCCGTGCGTTGCATTGATGGTTACGTTGGAGTTAGCGTTCACCTGACTGTTTGCGCCAACGGTAATGGTCTCTCCATCACTGCCCCAGTCCATGACATAACTGTTATCTCCCAGTTGAATAACATTTCCTGAACCGCTCATCCAAACAGACGCTCCACTCACTGTGGAACCCACTACGGTCACTCCATTCCCCGATATATTTGCTTTGGCCCCTGCCTCCAAAACCACTGTGTCTGAATTGCCTTGAAGGTCTAGAGATGCGCCGCTGACCACATCGAGGGTCGAGTTGCTCAGCTTTGCGAGTACGTCACCGGTCACAAGGTACAGGCTCCCATAGATATGCGACAGGTTTGAATCCGTGAGGCTACTCGTCGTCTTGTTGCCATAGAGATCGGTATACTCCAGCGTAGTGCCAGAGGTCACGTGATTGATTTGAGCAACGTTTCCGTCACCGAGTTTCACGGTAGCGATACCACCGACGAGCGTTACGGATGCCAAATCAACACTTCCTGAGGCCACGATTCCAGCCGCGTCATCACTCAGCGATGCGGTCGTTGTCGTCACAACGCCTTGTTGCATGGAAATTGAATTGTTTGATCCATTTAAAACTAGCGCCAAACCGTCGCGGTCCATATGGATTTGGTTACCGCTTCCATTGAGCGTGGTTTGACCATATAGCAAATTAATTGTGTTATTGGTACCGTAGACGAAATCGTTGTCCCCGGTAGAAATGTTATCGCCGCCCTTATTTGCGTAAATTGTTGCATAGGCGCCAGCTTCAATCGAGCTATTCGAGCCAATAGTGATGATGTCTCCCCCCTCGCTCCAATCGATAAGGGAGGTATTGTCGCCTAAATCGATAGTATTTTTCCCCGATCCACGCACAAAGACGTTTGCTCCTCTGAAGTTCGAGCCGAGGATCGTGCTGTCATTTCCCATGAACGTCAAACCGATGGAATCACTTTGCATGATCACGGTGTCCGACGAGCCGCTCAGGTTCAGATACGCTCCATTGGAGACGTCAAATTCCGCGTTGTCCGCAGTAAACGACGCATCAGACATGACGCTGTAGATTGTATTGCTCATAAATGCTCCGTTATTAAGTTGAGCATGGATAAACCGAACCGGAAGTTCCGGTTCGGGCTTAAGGAAGCTTTGCCAGATAGGGAAAGCATCTTTAACCTCTTCAAAGTCTCACTAGCCTCGTTCGTTCATAGGAACCTCGCATCATTCAAGGTTTTCCCTCCCCAACTCTCCCAGCTTCGAGGCCAGATCGACCCGTGCGTTGTTCCAGTCCGTGATCGCTTGAATGCGTCTTTGTTGCGCGTTGGCCAGCGCCGCCTGGGTGTTCAGCAGTTCGAGGATGTTCCCCACACCCGCGTCATATCGGTGCCGAGATGCGTCCCAGGAACGCTCTGCGAGCGTCAACAGATTCGCACTGTTCTTCATGTTCTTCGTCGTCTCAGTGAGCTTCTGATAGCTGCTCCACACATCAAGCGCGACCTGCCGTCGCGCGTCGTCGAGTGCGTCCTGCTGCCGTTCGGCCTGCGCTTGCGCCTGATCGATCTGGTAGCGCCGTGCAAATCCTTCGAATAATGGAATGCTCACCTGGACGCCGACGAACGCATCGTGGCCTTTCGACGGATACGTCGGTTCACCCAGTCCCAGACTCTGCGGTGCGTTGTTCCGACTGTATTTCGCAATCAGGCTGACACTGGGCAAGCCCTGCGCGCGGGTCTGTGTCACCTTGGCAAGCGACGCCTCGTACTGCGCCCGGGCCGACCGCACGGATGGATGCGTGTCCTGCACATCGCGAATCATCTGTTCAACCGACGCGCTAAATGTCTTGCCCGGCACCGCGTTCTCCGCGACGGGCGGCACGTCCAGTGGCACGGATGGATCGAGGTTCATATCGGATGCGAGCGTGCCACGCGCGGTCTGTGCCTCGCTTTCAGCCTTTGTCAGGCCGAATACCGCCTGCTCATGCTGTGTCTGTGCCTGCAATGCATCGCTGACTGGTGCAATGCCCCGGTCCACTCGCGCCTGCGCAGCCGTCATGCTCTCTCGCGTCATCTGCTCGACGTCACTGGCCGCATTCCATGCACCTACGGCGGCTTGATACGAGTAGTAATCCTTAGAAATTAGCGCAAACGAATTTTGCAATGACGCGTCTTGCATGGCCTGTGCCGCGTCAAGCAGGGCGTTCGCATTCTTCAACCCAGCCTCGCGGGCACCGAAGTCGAACAGCATCCAGTTCAGGCTCACGCTCGCCGATTGAACGTTCGACACCGTATTCGAACCCAGCATCGGGTGATTCTCGATGTCTGTCACAGAGCTTTCGCGCACGCCTTGCCATGTTGCCGATACGGTCGGCAGGTAAGCCGCTCGCGCGACGCCCACGCCTGCTGCCTGAGCCTTGACTGCCGCCCATGCTGCACGCGTCTTCGGGTTGTTACACAAGGCCCGTTCGACGGCTTCCGCCAGCCTCAATGGCCGGCCCGGCGATTCTGCAAACTGACAGACCGTCACCATTGAACCTGCTGGCGTGGCGGAGATGTCCTGCTCGGCGCGTAGCGCATCGAAAGCATCTGCGGATCCGCTCAGTGCGGCGAGGCCAGCCAGCAGCGCGATCCGGATCTGTTGGCTAGCGTTCACGCATGCTCTCCTGTGACGTGCGCAATAGCGGATCGAAAAAATAGCCGATTACACTGCGCTTTCCGGTGCGGATGTCGGCCGTCACGGCCATGCCTGGGCTGAGCGTTATCCAGCGGTTGTCGATGTGAATACGGCTAGTCTCTAGCCGGATCCGCACTGGAAACGTTGGCCCCAGCTTCTTGTCCTGCACCGCGTCGTTGGAAACGGACATAACAGTACCGCGCAGATATCCGTAGCGAGTAAAGGGAAATGCTTCGATCTTCACCGCCGCGTGCTGGCCGACTTCCACAAACCCGATGTCCTTGTTCTGCAGTCTTGCCTCAACTTCAAGCGCGTCATCGGGCACGATCTCCATCAGCGATTGCGCTGTTGTCACGACGCCTCCCAGGGTGTGGACATTCAGCTGCTGCACCGTACCGGCGACGGGCGCAGTCAGGCTCAGCAACGACTGACGCGTCTGCGCCTTGGTCTCGTCGTTACGGCTCTGTGCGATCTGCTGCGTGTCCTTTTCAAGTTCGTCCAGTTGATCGCGACGGAATTTCGACACGGTCGTCTCAATCTGCGCGCGCTGTTCCGCGATACCTGCTGCCAGTTCATTCGCGTGGCTGCGTTGAGCATTGAGGTCGTGTTCCTTCTCGAGGGCGTCCTGTTCCTTCTGCAGATATTCGTTGCGCGCCACGTAGCGGTCCGCTACCAGCGCCTGATACGCGTCGGCCTGCTGACGCGCGAGCGGCGACGTCCGCACGAGCTTTGCGATCTCTGCGCGCGTGCTGTCGAGTGCTGCCTGGCGCTTGAGCAGTTCCGCATGCGCGCCGTCGTACTGCGCGCGGTATTCGAGCCACGCGCTTTCAGCTTGTCGCTGTGCGTCCTGCATTCTCGCTTCCGACACGCCTTCGACATGCCCGACCACCGGCAACCGGTTATCGCGTTGTGATGCCAGCAAGGCATTCGCGCGCGCTGCGGCCAGCTCGGCGTCGAGCAGGGAGGAGCGCGCCTTGTCGGCGTCGGCGGCAGCAAGCGTCGCGTCCAGTTTCATCAGCAACTGACCGGGCGCGACGCGTTCGCCGTCACGTACCCGGATTTCACGAACGACGCCCGTGATCGCCGGCTGGATAACCTTGACCCGCGCATTCGGGACGAACTGGCCGCTTGCCGTCACCACAATATCCAACCGCCCAACCACGCCAATCAGCAGAACGATCACCGACAGCAGGATCAACACCCGCATCGTCCAGCGCGGCGCCGGATGGACCGGCGTCTCGACGAGTTCCAGTTCGGCGGGCAGAAAGGCGAGCTGGTCGGCCGCGCGCGGCGCGCGTTCCAGTTGCGCGCGGATACCCCACACGGCACGCCATACGCCGACGTAGCGCCGGACCAGATCGGCGAGCGCCTGAAGCCTGAGTGATCGCATCATTGACCATCCTGGATGGATACGAGGTGCGCGTAGTAGCCCGCGTGTCGCAACAGCGTCTCGTGATTACCCTGTTCGACGATGCGTCCACCGTCCATCGCGATGATCTGGTCGGCGTGCCGCACGGCGCTTAGCCGGTGCGCGATGATGATGACAGTGCGCCCTGCACAGATCGCCTTCATGTTGTCGCGAATCACGCGTTCGGTTTCGAAGTCGAGCGCGCTCGTCGCTTCATCGAAGATGAGGATGCGCGGATTGGTTAGCAGCGCACGGGCAATTGCGATGCGCTGGCGCTGTCCGCCCGACAGATTGCTGCCGTGCTCACCCACCACGGTGTCGTATCCTTCGGGCAGTTCGCAGATGAACTGATGCGCGCCGGCGATCTGCGCTGCGCGGATCACTGTTTCGAGCGGCACGCCGGGATCGGCCAGCGCGATGTTCTCGCGCACGGAGCGGTTGAACAGCAGGTTCTCCTGCAGCACGACACCGATCTGCCTGCGCAGCCAGACGGGATCGGCGAGCGCGAGATCAGCGCCGTCGATGCGGACTGTTCCCTGCTCGGGAATGTAGAGGCGTTGCAGCAGCTTCGTGAGTGTGCTCTTGCCCGATCCCGAACGGCCGACGATGCCGACGACCTGACCTGCCCGGACATCGATGGACACGTCGTCGATCACTGGGCGACCATCCGGACGGTAACGGAAGCGGATGTTCTGGAACTGGATGTCGCCACGGATCGGCGGCAACGCCTGACGCGTCTGCGGCAGTTCGGAGCGTGTGTTCAGGATGTCGCCGAGGCGTAGCATGGAGATGCCGACCTGCTGGAAGTCCTGCCATAGCTGCGCGAGCCGTAGCACGGGCGCACTCACGCGTTGCGACATCATGTTGAAGGCGACCAGTTCGCCGACGCTCAGCCGGCCGTCGATGACGAGGCGCGCGCCGATGAAGAGCGTCGCCAGCGTCACGAGCTTGCCGACCAGCTGTATCAGTTGCTGCCCGACGTTGCCGAGCTGATTGACGCGAAAGCCGGCGGTGACGTAAGCGGCGAGTTGCGATTCCCAGCGGCGTATGAATTGCGGCTCGACGGCCATTGCCTTGAGCGTTTCGACGCCCGACACCGATTCCACGAGAAACGACTGGTTATCCGCGCCACGGGCAAACTTCTCGTTCAGCCTGGACCGGAAGGCAGGTACGAGCAGGGCGGAAATCGCCCCACAGACCGGCAGCGAGGCGATCACAATGAGCGTCAGCGGAACGCTATACACGCACATCACGCCAATAAAGACGAACGAAAAAGCCAGGTCGATGATCGCCGTGAGCGCCTGACCGGTCAGGAAATTGCGGATGTTCTCCAGCTCCCGCACCCGCGCCACCGTGTCGCCTACCCGCCGTGCGCCGAAGTAACCGAGTGGCAGCGCCACCAGATGGCGAAACAGACGCGCGCCAAGTTCGACGTCGATGCGGTTGGTCGTGTGAGAAAACACATAGTTGCGCAGGCCCGTGAGCAACACTTCGAAGACGGACGCAACGAGCAGTGTCAAGCACACGACGTTCAGCGTGCTGTAAGTATGGTTGACCAGCACCTTGTCCATCACCACCTGAAACATCAATGGCGAAACGAGGCCGAACAACTGCAGCGCGAGCGACACGCCCAATACTTCGAGCAGCAGCTTGCGGTAACGGACGATGGCGGGGATGAACCAGGAGAAGTCGAAGCGTGCCAGTTCACCCGCCAGCGATGCGCGCGATGCAAACAGCAGCATGTGTCCGTTACTTCTTCCGACAACTTCTTCCAACGGCTTGATCGCCGGTGATGCCACGCCCGAATCAAGGACCAGCGCGGTCTTGCCGTCTGTCTTTGCAAGAATAAAATGCTGACCGTTGCGGTCCAGAATGAGTGCCGGTAGCGGCGTCGTGGTCAGTTTTTCGGGGCGCAGCGGAACATTACGTGTTTTGAGACCGAGGCGGCGGGCCGCAAGAATCAGTTGCTTGTCGGTGAGTTGTCCGGTCTCGGTTGCGGCCTCGTGCCTCATCTGGGCGGCATCGGCGGCGATGCTATGAAAGCGGGCAATGGTGACGAGGGCCGCGATACCAGGGTCTTTAAAAATATTTAATTCGTTGTTCTGATTATTACTCATTCGAAAAAACTGAACAGCACGACTGCCGAGGGGCGGGTATACCACGCCACGCTTGGCTTGACTACACAAACCACGCATTTGCATGGTATCAGTTATCCAGCTTCGAATTACCGAAACCGGTTCTCTTGGTGATTCTCTCAAAGTCCGCGCTAGCGCTCTCCGAGTGCTACGTTAGAACTACCAAACATATTCGAGTGTAATCGATCCCTAATTTAAGATGAAGAGGGCGACTGAGAAATGAGTGGGATCAACGCATCAGGAAATGAGATAGAAAGGAATCGAGAACCTTGAGAAAGCAGAAGCAAGGCAGGCACCGATCAAACGTGCACTGGCGGTGGTGATCTTAGGGCGCGCCGTGTTGATAAGACGACGCCCTGTTCCTTGAGCTGGCCAATTCGTGGCACCCTTCCAATGAGGCTTGTGCTGTATCGCGACAGCTGATGTCTCTATACGTGTGTCAACCATGTATCCAGTCTGTACATTTCTTAAAAAGCGGGAGATTCGGCAGTTTGAAATGCGGACGAGGAAGCGTTGATGGCGTTCCGTGCAGGCAAAAAGGAGCCCGCTGTCGCGGGCAAACAGTGACCGAGACTCGGCTGGCATTTGCGTGCCAGCCATTACCGGCCGCGCAGGCCTCCATAGCGACCAGGCAAGCCTCACACCCGGCACGCAACTCATAGAGATGCATGCGATTGATCTTCTTGCGTCACATCTCGTTGGCATACGCGTCTTGCGCGCGAAGGAAGAAACCAGTGCTTGCCCAGATCGATACCGACCAGCGTTACGTTCGTCATGATGGCCTCCGGAAGAAGGAGATGGCCCGATCAGCGTGAGCTGATCGGGCCATCTCGGTCGGTCGGACCATCTAATTAGTAAGCGTCGTCCCGCTCCAAGGTTAATGCTTGCGCGGCATACGCCGTGCCGCGGATGCCAGCGAAAAAACTACAACACCCACACTACAAACTCACGATCACCCCGTGCGAACTCGCAAAAACTCCGACACCTTCGCAAGCCCCGCCACCAGCACCTCACGATTATTCGTATACCCGATCCGAACATAACCCTCGACATCCAGCGCGCTGCCAGGCGTAAACATCACCCCAGTCTTCTCAAGCAAAGAAACACAAAACTCCCTTGAAGTCATATCGACATTAACCTTCACAAGAGCAGTAGTCCCAGACTTTGGCTTCACATAAGAAAGCAAAGGCTCCTTAGCAATCCATGCATCCAGCACCGCGAGATTAGTCCGCAAAATCCCGTGATTACGTTCCAGAATCGCCTTGCGATTTTCCAGCGCGATAGAAGCCAGCAGATCATTCAACATCCCAACACTAATCGTGTTGTAGTCCCGATGCGTCCTGACGCGCTGAAGCAGTTCAACAGGCGCGACGATCCAGCCCACCCGCAAACCCGCCAGCGACCACGTCTTCGACATGCTGCCCGTGCTGATACCCTTCTCGTACACATCCGCAATCGACGCAGTAAAGCCGGTCCCTTCCTGATCCGTACCGCGATACACCTCATCGTTCAGTACATAAGCGCCACAGGAGCGCGCAATCCCCGCAATCTCCACCAGAAACTCGCGGTCCATCAGCGAGCCCGTCGGGTTATTCGGATTGTTGATCGCAATGACGCGCGTGGTCGGCGTGACCATCCGCCTCAATTCATCCAGATCAGGCAGAAAGCCGTTCTCCTCACGCAAACGCAAAATGTCGACCTTCGCGCCGTAACTCTCGGGAATCGAATAATGCTGCTGGTACGTGGGCAGCACCGAAATCACATGATCGCCAGGTTCGACGAGCGTTTCGTACACCAGCGCATTCGCGCTGATCGCCCCGTGCGTAATCAGCACATTCGGCACGCCCTGCTTCTCATACAACGACGCCACATTGCCGCGCAAACGCTCAGTGCCGTCGATCGCGCCATACGTCAGCTTCATCGGCAGAATCTCGCCGAGCAGCGCCTCTTCCTTGCCCGCGATCTTCAACAGTTCGCCAACCGTCAGCGATTCGACACACGTTTCCGCAAGGTTCAATTCGCATTGGTTCTCGTAGAGATCCATCCAGCGTTCGACTCCAAATTCCCTGATTTGCATGAGTTCTGTCCTCGTGTGAAAGCGGTGGCCAGGGCGCGGCTGGTCAGACGTTCGCGGCGCAGGTTGATTGCTGTCGAGTGTAGACTATTTGTCTCAAATAGACAAACGGACTCCGCGGCGTGGCGACGCGATGGCGAACGCGTTCGCGCGACGGTTCGCGTCGCGACAGCAGATGGAGATTGGGAGAACAGCGTACGCCCGAACCGGACGCAACGCAGGCGCGAAACCTCAGCCGGCGCGCAGCGCCTGGCGCCAGGCGGCGGGCGACACACCGACGCCCTGACGGAACCGGTGGCTGAAGTGGCTCGCATTGGCATAGCCGCATTGCGTCGCTATATCGACGAGCGGCAACGATGTCGTGCGCAGCAGCGTGCGCGCGCGGTCGAGCCGCTGCTGCGCAATCCACGCATGCGGCGGCAGGCCGAACGATGCACGGAACATCCGCGCAAGATGGAATTCGGAGAGATTCGCGACGGCGGCCAGTTCGCCGAGCGTCAACGGCTGTGTCAGATTCTGGTCGATGTACTCGCGCAAGCGGCGGCGCGTCGCCACGGCAAGCCCGCCCTTGAGCACCGCATCCGCGCGGTTCACGCCTTGCGAGCGCAGCAGCAGGCTCAGGATTTCATGCGATGTCTCGTTGGCGCGCAGACGGCCGTCGGCGTCGTCCCATGTATCGTTTGCGAGCGACTGGCAGAGCGCCGCAATCTGCTCGTCCTCGAAGTACGTGCGGTCGGCAAGCGTCAGTTCGCGCGGCTCGCGGTCGAGTTCGCGGATCGCGCGATGCGTGAAGTGCTCGGGCAGGAAATACAGATGCATGAAATGCATGTGCCCGCGTACCCACCAGCGCGATTCGTGGTCGCCGGGCAGCGCGCACAGGCGGCTCGGCGCGCCATAGCGCCCCGGCAGCTTCTGGCGCTCGGTGCGATAGCCGCCGTCCAGATAGCACGACAGCGTGTGATGGCCAGGCTGCGCGTAGATCGTCTCGGCTTCCTTCGTTTCGCGCGTCCAGATCGCCACGGCAAGCTGATCGCCCAGCCACGCGAAGCGTTCGAGCGTCGCATTGGAGTCGCTCAGCGTCTTGCAGACCGAATGCAGGCCGAACGGCGGATCGGCTGGGTCGGTCGTGGCGATGGGCGTTGTAATCACGTGGATGCGGCGAAACGAAAAGGGGATGCAGAGACTAAGCGCTAGCGTCGAGTATACGGCCACCACGCGGCACCACGCATTTCACTTCGTGCGGCACGCCAAAAGTGCGCAATTCTGGACAATCGAACGGACGTGCGCTGGCGCATAGTCGGGGCCGACTCGTATTGTGTGACCCCATTGCAATGAATCTGTTTCTTTATGTTGTGACCGTGCTCATCTGGGGCACGACCTGGATCGCGATCAAGTGGCAGCTCGGTGTCGTGCCGACGTCCATTTCGATTGCGTGCCGCTTTTGGCTCGCCGCCGTCGTGCTGTTCGCGCTGCTGAAAATCATGCGTCGCCCGATCTGGCCGCCGCGCGCGGCGTGGCGTTTTCTCGCCGCGCAGGGTCTCGCGCTGTTTTGCGTGAACTTCCTGTGCTTCTATTACGCGGAGAGCGTCGTGCCCAGCGGGCTCGTGGCCGTCGTGTTCTCGACCGCACCGCTTCTGAACTCGCTCAACGGACGGCTTTTCATGGGCCGCCCGTTGCAGCCGACGGCCATTGTCGGCGCGGTGCTCGGGCTGGCGGGCATCCTGTGTCTGTCGTTGCAGCAGATGGCCGGGCATCTCGGCGATCACGCCGCGTGGCTCGGTCTTGCCGTCGCGTTCGCGGGGACGATGTGCTTTTCGGCGGGCAATCTGCTGTCTAGCCGCATGCAGTCGATGGGGCTGCATCCCATCGTCACTAACGCCTGGGCGATGCTGATCGGCGCAAGCGTGCTGACGCTCGGCAGTCTCGCCGCCGGCCTGCCGTTCGCGCTGGAGACGGACGCGCGCTATCTCGGCGCGCTCGTCTATCTCGCCGTGCCCGGCTCGGTGATCGGTTTTACCGCGTATCTGATGCTGGTCGGGCGCATCGGACCGGAACGCGCCGCGTATTGCACGGTGCTGTTTCCGTTCGTGGCGCTGGCGGTGTCGACGGTGTTCGAAGGCTATCGATGGTCGGCGCTTGCCGTCGTCGGACTCGTACTGGTGGTGGCGGGCAATCTCGTCGCATTCGGCATCACACAGCGGCTGTTCGTGCGGCGTGCGCGCGCTGCCTGATGCTTCAGGCTAATCCCAATTCGATTCGAATAAAAGCGGAAAAAATCGCTAAACGAATTATTTAAGGAGAAACGGTCGCGTTCTGATTTGAGAAGATAACAAGCGCAATAAATTTATTCCATGCGAATTAGATATTAACTCGTACGGAATGGCAAATGCCCGTCGATAAGCCTATCGATGAAACGCTTTATCTGCATTTGCAAACGTTTTGCTTCTCGCAAGGACACGACCGTGAAAGTCTCTACCCGCCTTGCTGCTGCGCTCTTCGCGCTCGGCAGCCTGATTCCCATCGGCGCTGCTGCGCAATCACAATTGACCTACGCCACATCATGGATAGGCAATAGTTTCGGCTTCGGCGACGGTAAATGGATGCAGCAGGACATTCAGGCAATTAACGTCGCCCCGGATGGCACCGTATTCACCAATTCGCCATGGGATGAAAGCGGAAGCGAAATCGCCGCTTATAAAAATGGCGACAAAATTGCAATTGCCGGCGCAACGCATGGCTGGGGCGCGGCAGGCGGCGACGCGATTGCGTCGAATCACACTTATGTGTACGCGGCGATGTCGATCGGCAATCAGAACAACGGGCTGGTCGGCGCGGATTATCCGCCGAGCGGGCAGACGTGGTTCGGCATCACGCGCCGCTTGCTGGCGAACATCGCGGCTGGTGCGCCTTTCGACAGCGGCATCGGCAATAGCGCAAACGCGACGAAGAACAGCTTTCTGCGCGTGAATGCCGTCGCGGCGGGCACGGACGCGGGCATTCGCGGCCTCGCGGCGACGGATGGCGAGCTGTATGCGTCGGACACTTACGGCAACCAGATCGTCGCGTTCGACGCCAACACGATGCGGCGTCTGCGCTCGTGGAGTGTCGCTGCACCGGGACGCATCGCGCTCGATACCGACTCGACCCTCTGGGTGATGAGCGGCTTCGGCACGGGCAGCGTGAGCGTGCTCCACTATTCGCCGACGGGCGCGCCATTGGCGGGCACGCTCGCGTTGCCCGCCGGCACCGTGCCGACGGACCTCGCCATTTCGCCCTCGGGACAGATTCTCATTGCCGATAACGGCCCGAAGCAGCAGCTCCTCGTCTACGACAAAGCGGCAAGCGGCGCGACCCGACTGACGGGTGCGCTCGGCACGCTATACGGCATCTTCCACGAACCGAAGGGCACGCCCGGCAACTGGCGCTTCAACGGCGTCACGGGCATCGGCTTCGACCAGGCGGGCAACCTGTACGTCGCGCAGAACGGCGAGGGGCCGCGTCCGCTCGCATCGGCGACAGTCGGACAGGGCGCGGTGCTGGAAAGCTACCGGTACGCGACGCGCGGCTTCAACTGGCGGCTGCAAGGGCTGACCTTCGTCGACAGCGCGGCGTTCGATCCCGCGACGCCGAACATCGTCTACACAGGCTCGAAACGCTTCACGATGGACTACGCGCAGCCGCCTGGCCGCGAATGGAAGTACGCAGGTTTCACGCTCAACCGTTTCGATTTCCCCGACGACCCGACGTTTCATCAACCACGCGGCGTACGCGGCGAGCCGATGGTGCGGCGGATCAACGGCAAGCCGTATCTGTATACGCTCGATCCGGGCGCGCATTACCTGAACGTCTATCGCTTCGATGCCGTCCATGACGAAGTGGCGATTCCATCGGGCCTGTTCGCGCAGAACCCGCTGCCGGGCAACTGGCCCGCCGGGCAGCCGGCGTACGGCGAATGGATGTGGCGCGATACGAACGGCGACGGCCATGTCGACGCAAGCGAGATCACCGGCAATCCGTCGACGGGCAGCACGGTCGGCAACGGCTTCTGGTGGGTCGATACGCCGGGCAACGTATGGCTCGCGACGCCTGCGAGCGGCATACGCGAAACGCCGTTGCAGGGCTTCGACAGCGCGGGCAACCCGATCTACACATACGCAAGCTCGAAGACATTCCCGATGCCTGCGCCGTTTAATCGCATCGCGCGCATCGTCTATATCGCTGAAACGGACACCATGTATGTGTCCGGCTACACGAGCAACCTGCCGTGGGACGCGACGCACTGGAAGGAGGCGGGCCGCATTCTGGTGCGATATGACAACTGGAGCTCAGGCTCGCCGACACCCGTTTATACGATCGCGCTGCCGTGGGATGCGGGCAGCAATCCGCAGATCACGCCTGTCGGCGTCGCCGTGGCGGGCAACTATATCTTCGTCGCGGAGTTGTACACGCCGAAGGTCGACGTGTACGACGCGCGCTCAGGGCAAATGGTCGGCTATATGACGCCGGGCGCCGCGGTCGGCAACACGACGGGATGGGTCGACGTGTATCTCGGCATCAGCGCGGTGCGGCGCGAGAACGGCGAATACGTCGTGCTGCTCGAAGACGATGCGCGCGCGAAAATCCTGATGTACCGATGGACGCCCTGAGCGCCGTGTGAACCCGGCTTGATCGTCGTCAGTCGAACGAGACATGCTGCCGGTGCCTGCCGTCTGTGCGAATGGACGGCTGCACACGATCGGTATATATATAACGACAGAACCTTTGTTGACGAGCCACTACAGGAGCGACGATTCATCATGACCCCCGACGACCCGGACAAGCAACAGCCTGGCGGTCAGCCGGACCTCGAACATCTCGACGCAGCCGTGTCGCATGTGAACGAGATGGTGTCGTCGGGCAATATCGCGGTCAGCGCGGCCCGCGGCATTCTCTACAGTCTGATCGAGACGCTCGGTGCGCTGGTCGGCGACCCGGACCTGCCGGAGCATGCGCGTTCCGGCTACGAAGGCCTGCTCGAAACTGCGCGCGAACTGCGGGTCAAACTCGATCGCTAGGTTGCTTGCGGTTGCGCACGCAACGCGTGTCGCGCAGCATGCGGTAGCGCTTTCGCGCGCGCCTCATGCTGCGCCTTGTTTTCTTGACAGAATTCGGCGCTGACACGCGACTGTGATAAAAAGGGCGCTCGTTCCGACCCGCCCGTTTTCACCCGATGCTTTCTCCTACCGATACCACGCTGCTCGCGCTCGGCATCATCGTCGTGCTGATCACGCCTGGCCCGACCAACACGCTGTTGGCCGCCGCTGGCTTGCGCCAGGGCGCGCGCCGCTCGTTGCCGCTGATCGGCGCGGAACTGGCCGGCTATCTGGTATCGATTTCCGCGTGGGGCCGTTTTCTCGCGCACGCGGCGCATGCCTTGCCCTGGCTGCCTTCCGTGCTGCGCATCGCGAGCGGACTGTACATCGCGTATCTGGCCGTCGATATGTGGCGCGCAGCCGTGGCGCTGCCCGACTCGGCACAACCGGCGAACGGGCCGCGCGCGCTGTTCGTCGCCACACTGCTCAATCCGAAGGCATTGCTGTTCGCGGGCACGATCTTTCCGTCCGTCGCGTTCGAGCACCTCGCAACCTATGGCTTTGCGATGTCGCTGTTCGCGTGTCTGCTCGCCCCCATTGCGCTGGCGTGGATTTCGTTCGGCGCGGCGCTCGGCAGCGGCAAGCTCAGCTGGCTCGACCCGGTGAAGATGCAGCGCGCGGCGTCGATCGTGCTCGGGATGTTTTCGTTGTCGCTCGCGTGGGCCGCGTTGCACTGAGCCTGTAGACGGCGGGCTCAGCCGGCGGCGGCGAGCGCGGCGCCGAGATCGTCGGGTGCCGAGGTGATCTGCAATTGCGGCGTGCCGTGCCAGTCGGCGCAACGCTGCAGCGCGCGGCGCAAATCCGACGTCAGCCGGCCGCTCACGCGCACGCCCGGCTCCAGATGCAGCGCTTTCAGTTCGAACACGCCGCTCGCGCGGTGCGCTTTCGCGTCGACCCGCCCGATCAGCTTGCCGCGATTCAGAATGGGCAGCACGTAGTAACCGTATTTGCGCTTTGGCGCGGGCACGTAGCACTCGATCACGTAGTCGAAGTCGAACAGTGCGGCCGCGCGTTTGCGATCCCAGACGACGGGATCGAATGGCGACAGCAGCGTGGTGACCGTCGACGCGATCGTGCCGTTCGACGCGTCGTCGACCATCGGCGCGACGTCTCGATGCACGAAGGTCGGCTGCTTCCATCCTTCGACGCGCACAGGCGTCAGCTCGCCCTCGTCGGCCAGTCGATGCAGCGCGTCGGCGTACGGGCGGCGCGGCATCCGGTAGTAATCCGCGACCCAGTCCGAGCGCACGACACCCAGTGCGCGGCAACTGCGCCGCAGCAGTTCCTTCGCGACGGCATCGACGGGCTGCAGATGGCGCTTGTCGTTCCAATGCGGCAACACGCGCTCGGTCACGTCGTAGACACGCTGAAAATTGCGCCGCTCCGCGACCATCAACTCGCCGATCGCGAACAGCACTTCAAGGTGCCGCTTCTGCGGTTTCCAGTCCCACCAGCCATTGCTCTTGCCTCCTTCGCGCGCGAAATCCGCCGAGCGCACGGGACCTGTCGCGCGGATGTGCGCGAGCAGATCGTCGATCTCGGCGCGGTATTGCCTGTGCCAGTCGGCGGCGTATTTCCAGCCCATGTCGCCTGGATCGAGCATCCGGTGGCGCATCAGGCCGTAATCTTCGATCGGAAGAAAACACGCTTCGTGCGCCCAGTATTCGAACAGCTTGCCTTCGGCGAGATGCTCGTCGAGCCATTGCGGCTGATACGGTCCAAGACGGCTGAAGAGCACGAGATAAGGACTGCGCGCGACGACATGGATCGTGTCGATCTGCAATTGCGCCATTTGCCGGATGGCGTCGAGCACATCGGCTTTGGTCGCCTTGCGGCGCGGTGGGGAAAGCAGGCCTTGTGCGGCCAGATGCAGGGTGCGGGCGGCGGGCAGGGGCAGTGTAATCACGCGGTCGGCGTCGTAGCGGCGTTGTGGCAATCCGGAAGGCGAACCGTCGAGCGAAACCCGGGTCGCGCCTCATCAGGGCGGCATGGTGGGTCGCCATGCCGGACTTGCCGCTACTGTAGCGTGATCGGTTAAAACGCACCGACAGATGGCATTTGCCGTCGCGGTGCGTCGCCGGTTACCAGCGCCCGTGGTGGTGACGTCCTTCCCAGCCGCGATGACGGCCGTGATCGTGCCAGCGCGGACCGCCGCCCCAGTAGCGGGGCCCGCCATAGTAGACGGGCGGCGGGGGTGCGTAGACCACAGGGGGCGGCGCGTACACGACCGGCGGCGAATACACGACAGGCGGCGCCGCATAAACAGGCCCGCCCAGATAGACGCCGACGCCGACATGCGCCGACGCAGCCGTCGATACGCCTGCCGCGGCAAGTCCGATTGCCACCCACACCATCGCACGTTGGATCATGCTGTTCTCCTTCCGTCCCAAGCCGGTTGCTAACTAAAGCCTGACTGGATATTACGAAGCAGAAAGCATCACAGGTGAAAGCAGAGCGTCGCTTATGTAACAACCGGTAAGCAGGCTGACGATCGACGCGAATTCTATGCAAATCAGACGCGGCCGGCCCGCGCGGCGAAGCGCGCAGGCCGGTGCAAGACGGAAGGGATCAGGCGCCGAGCGCGACGGTCGTTTCGCCTGCGAGTTGCGCGAGCATCTGGTGGATTTGCGCGACGACCTGCGCGCCTTCGCCGACGGCAGCCGCCACGCGCTTGGTCGACCCTGCGCGTGCGTCGCCGATCGCATACACGCCTTCGACGGAGGTGTTCAGATCGCACGCCGAGTTCGCGCCCGTAATCACGAAGCCCTTCTTGTCCAGTTCGACGCCGCAGCTGCGCAGCCAGTCCGTATTCGGATCGGCGCCCGTGAACAGGAAAAGATGCCGCGAATCGAAGCAATCGCGTCCGTCCGCGCATGGGTTTTTCAGGCCGATCTGTTCGAGACCGCCTTCACCGCCTTCGAGCCAGCCGATCTCCGTACCCGGATACACGGTGACGTTCGGCAGCGAAGCGATGCGGTCGATCAGATAGCGCGACATCGTCGCCTCGAAGCCGCTGCGGCGGATCAGCACGTGAATGTGCTTGGCATGCGAAGCCAGATAAACGATGCCCTGGCCCGCCGAATTCCCTCCACCGACCAGCACGATTTCCTCGCGCTTGCACAGCTTTGCCTCGACAGGCGACGCCCAGTAGTAAATGCCGCGGCCGTCGAAGCGATCGAGCCCGTCAATCTCGGGGCGACGATACACCGCGCCGCTTGCGATCACGATTGTCTGCGCGCGGATGCTGCCCTGGCATTGCAGTTCGAGGCGGTACGGACGTTCCTCGCAATGCAGATGCTTGACCTTCACGGGAATCGCGACGTGCGCGCCGAACTTCTGCGCCTGCACGAACGCGCGGCCCGCGAGCGCCTGGCCCGAAATGCCCGTCGGAAAGCCGAGATAGTTTTCGATGCGCGAACTGGCGCCCGCCTGGCCGCCCGGCGCGCGGCTGTCGAGCACGATCACCGACAAACCTTCCGAGGCCGCGTACACGGCCGTCGCGAGTCCCGCCGGACCCGCGCCGACAATCGCCACGTCGTAGACATGCTCCGAGTCGAGATCGGGAATCAGGCCGAGACAGGTTGCCAGTTCCGGGTCGCTCGGATGGCGCAGCACCGAGCCGTCCGGGCAGATCACGAGCGGCATGTCCTCGGGACCCGCCGCGAACTGTTCGATGACGCGCAGCCCGTCTTCATCGCGTTCGTCGAGCACGGTATGCGGATGGCCGTTGCGCGACAGAAAGCCTTGCAGCGACACCAGCCGCCGGTCGTTACTCTGGCCGACGATGATCGGGCCGCCCGCGCCGCGCTCGATCAGCCCGACACGACGCAGAATCAACGCGCGCATGATGCGCTCGCCGAATTCGGCCTCCGCGACGATCAGCGCGCGCAGCCGCTCCGGGGAGATCAGCAGCGCTTCGACGTGTTCCAGCGCCATGCCATCGACGAGCGCCGGCTTGCCCGACAACTGGCCGACTTCGGCGAGGAACGAACCTTGATGGTGTTCGTTGATGAGCAGTTCGCGCCCGAGCCCGTCGCGCTGAAACACCTTCACCGAGCCTTTCAGCACCACGAACATGCCCGGGCCGGTACTGCCCGTGCGGAGCAGGAACTCGCCCGCTTCGAAATCCTGCCGTTCGCCAAACTTGCACAGCCGCTTGATTTCCTCGGGCTGGAGTATGGGAAACATCTGATGACGCCGCGTCGAAAGCGTCGAGAATGGCGCCTCGTTGACGGCGGCGCGTTGAGTGTCTTCACCCTCTCGCGTTACACCCATCGATTTTGCTCCTTGCGTTGCCGCGCGCCGGATGCGGCATGCAGCCAATGGCGGTTCAGACTGTTTTCGGCGTGATGCCGATATCCAGCGTGGGCTCGGGTTCTTCGGCGAGCGGTTCGAGCTGGCGGCCCGCGTCGCGCCACGCATCGAGGCCGCCGCGCAACGGAATCACGTCCTGGAAGCCGGCTTCCGTCAACTGCTTCGCCATCCACGCCGCCGACACCTCGTTCGGGCACGAGCAATAGATCACCAGCTTCTGGTCGTGCGGATACTTTGCGACGATTTCCTCGAGCTGGCGCTCGTCCGCGAATACCGAGCCGGGAATCACGAACGGATCGAGTGCGCGCTTTTCCTCGGAGCGGATGTCGAACAGCACGGGCGTGCGCTTGTCGAGCATCAGGTCGTACAGTTCGTCGACGTCCATGCGCGCCGTGGCGAGCTTCTTGATCAACTGACGGCGCCGATACCAGCGGTACGCGCAGTAGACAGCCAGCAGCACCGCGACGACCACGGCCGTCATCTTGCCCAGACGGCTCGCGCCGGCGAACAACATGTCGATCTGCTGCGCGAACACCACGCCGAGCCCGAGGCCGAGGCCCGACCACAGCGTCGCGCCAATGCTGTCGTACGCGAGGAACATGCGGTACGGCGTGCCCATCGCGCCCGCCATCGGGATGGAGACGATCGACAGGCCCGGTACGAACTTCGCGACGGCCAGCACGCGCACACCCCAGCGGCCGAAGAAACGCTCGGTCTTCTTCACGCAGGTATCGCGCGACAGCGACAGTTTGCAGAGCGTTTTCAGCGTGTTGCCGCCGTAAATGCGGCCCGCGGCGAACCACGCGCTGTCGCCGATCAGCGTGGCGAACACCGCGAGCACGAGCACGGGCAGCACTTGCGCGCCGACCGAACCGGGATGCATCGCGGCCATCGCGCCGAACAGCACGAGGGAGGGCATGGCGGGCACGGGCAGCCCGATGGATGCGGCGAGCACATTGACGAATACGATGGCAGGCCCGTACTGCTCGACGAGATCATGTAGCATCGGCTTACTTTCGTGACCGTTTCGGCCGCGAAGACGACTGGAAGTAACTAAAAGATTATGGACGCATTTTCAACGCGTGCAAGAGAGGTGCGTTTTGCGTCCGGATATTGCCGACATGCGGGGAAAGCGCCTGACGCCTCGGTCTTCGGCGCAAAGGCTTCGATATGCCCGCGAACGTCATGCGACGTTCGACGAGGGATCAAAGATGATGGTGACAGCGCAAAAAACAAGAGGCGCGGCGCCTGATCCAGGCTGCGCCACGCACTCTTCGTATTGCGATTGATGACTGCTGTGAATTATTGACGGTGGTTAGGCTGCTCGCCCGGTAGCTCGGCGCCATGCGCACGGATGGCTGCGATCAGTTCCGCAGGCGTGATTTCATAACGCACTTCTCGGTGAATGCCTGGCTTGCGTTCATCGACTTCGATCAGAAGTATGCCTTTACCGTCTTCTGTCGATTCGAGGCGCAGCGAGCGTAGTTCGCGACCCGTTGCGTCGTCGTGCTCGGTGAGCAGGGCCATTGCCCCGGAAGACCCGGTGGTGCGCATCGAAAATTCCCTCTTGCGTGATTGAACAACGTTGCTGAACAGGCATTGTAAGGGCAGTACCGCGCGCCGTCTGTCGCGTGGCGCTCACACTTCCTGGATTATGCGGGCGAGGCGTGCGCGATGCATCGAAGGAACGCGCAGGGGCGCGCAAATATAAGGCCGGTGCGGCTCCTGGCGGGGTGCCGCGATTTTTTGCGTGGCAGCTGATACAGGCGTCGCGCGTGTTCGGGGACTTGCCGGACACGCGCTCGATGCGGGTTCGCGGTGTGCATTTGCCCATTGTCATGGCAATGACGCGTGCGTGTGATGGGCTTCGTTCAGCAAGATCCGGGAGGCAGTGCCACTTGCCGGTGCGATAAAGTGCACGCATCCAGAAGGCCGCACCCGTCTTTGCTACCCGGCCTTCGACCATGCAGGAGGATGTCATGAAGCAATGCATGTCGATGCCGAGCCCGCTGGGAGAAATGTTGCTGCGCGCCGAAGACGACGCGCTCACAGGCGTGTACTTCGTCGGACAGAAGTATTTCCCGGCGGCCGACAGCGTGCTTGCAGCGGCGCACGCGTCACGCGTGCTGCATCAGGCGCGCGAGCAGCTCGACGAATATTTCGCGGGCGAGCGGCATGCGTTCACGGTGCCTTTGAGAATGTTCGGCAGCGCGTTCCAGCGCGACGTATGGGATCAACTCGTGCAGATTCCGTATGGCGAGACGGCGAGCTACGGCAGCATCGCGCGGCGGCTCGGCCTGCCGCTTTCGGCGTCGCGCGCGGTCGGCGCGGCCAACGGGCGCAATCCCGTATCGATCATCGTGCCGTGTCACCGCGTGATTTCGAGTGCGGGCGACCTGACCGGCTACGCGGGCGGGCTGCATCGGAAGGAGGCGCTACTGACGCTGGAGCGGCCGATGTCGAAAGCGCCGCAACAGCTGGAGTTGCTCGCGTGCGGTTGAACGCACCAAAAAAATAGCCCGTCCAAAAAGGGCGGGCTGCGTAAACGCCGTTGTTACTCGGGTCAGCCAGCCCGTACACAATCCAGGGCGCTGACGGACGTATCTTTATCGGCCAATAGCGCGCTGTCGAGATGGTAGTAACGATGATCCATCAGACCAAAGCGTCTTCGTCGACGGCAGCGTGAGCGACGTGAACCGGCGCCGCCGGGTTGCGCAACGTCCGGGCCGCCGGGCGCGCGGCTGCGCTTGCCGGGCGGCGTGTGTCCGGCGCGCCCGCGACGGTGAACAGGCGCACCGCTTCGTCGAGCACGTCGGCCTGTTCCGCGAGGCGTTGCGCCGTCGCCGCAGCCTGCTCGACCATCGCGGCGTTCTGCTGGGTGGCGCTGTCCAGATGCGACACGGCCTGATTGACCTGGCCGATGCCGTCGGCCTGTTCGCTGCTCGCGTTCGCCACTTCGACGATCAGCGACGACACGCGCGCCACGGCCTCATCGATCACGCCCATCTGCGCCGTGGTCCGCGCGACGAGTTCGGTGCCTTGCGCCACCTCGTTCACCGTCGTATCGACCACCTGCTTGATTTCCTTCGCGGACGCCGCGCAGCGCTGCGCCAGCATGCGCACTTCGCTCGCGACGACGGCGAACGAGCGGCCCGCCTCGCCCGCGCGCGCCGCTTCGACGGCGGCATTGAGCGCGAGGATGTTGGTCTGGAACGCAATGCCGTCGATCACGCCCGTGATGTCGGCGATGCGCTTCGACGCCTCGGTGATGCCCGCCATCGTCTGCTCGACCTGCAGCGCGATCTTGCCGCCCGTCGCGGCCGCCGATTGCGCATCCCTCGCGAGATCGAGCGCGCGCACGGTGGCGTCGGCGTTGGCTTGCACCGTGGTCGTCAATTGCTCCATCGTCGCCGCCGTCTCTTCCAGCGATGCCGCCTGCATTTCCGTGCGGCGGGCGAGATCCAGGTTGCCTGTCGAAATCTCGTGCGCGGCGTCGAGCATCCCGCCGATCTGCGCACGCACGTCGGACACGATCGCGGCCAGATTCGCCTTTAGCTGGTTGAGCGCCTGCAGCACGTCGCCGAGATCGTCGTGACGCGCGATGGCGAGATCTGCGGTCAGGTCGCCTGCCGCCATGCGTGTAGCGAACGACGCCATGGCATCGACCGGCTGACCGAGATGGCGCGACAACAGCTGCGCGGCAGCGGCGCTCACTACGGCCGTCACGCCGAACGCGATCCAGAACGGCAGCGGCGGCGTGCCGCCCCACGCCGCGAGACCGGCCGCGAGCAGCGCGACAGGCGCAACCATGTAGCCGATCGTGGCGCGCATCGCGACGGGCAGACGCATCAACGCATGCAACTTGCCGACCAGCCCCGTGCGCACGACCACGCCCCGGTGCAGTCGCAGGCCGCGCGCGGTGCCCGCGCGCATCTTCGCGTAGAGCGCTTCTGCCGCGCGTACCTCGTTGCGATCCGGTTTCACGCGCACGCTCAGGTAGCCGACGGGCGTGCCGTTTTCGACCACGGGCGTGACGCTCGCGCGCACCCAGTAGTGGTCGCCGTTCTTGCGGCGGTTCTTGACGAACGCCGACCATGGGCGGCCGGCGCGGATCGTCGTCCACATGTCGGCGAAGGCTTCGGCCGGCATGTCGGGATGGCGGATCAGGTTGTGCGGCTGGCCGATCAACTCGTCGCGGCTATAGCCGGACACGGCGATAAAGGCGGGATTGCAGTACTGGATCTTGCCCTTGAGGTCGGTTGCGGAAACGAGCATCTGCGAGGACGGGTAGTCGTACTCGTTCGGGGTGACAGGCTGATTGTTGCGCATGACGTTCCTTGGACTGCCGGATGCCTCCGCATCCGAATGGTTCTGTAAGGCTTAACGGCATTGACCCCTGATGCTTTAGGGTTTTCCTGGTATTTGACTCAGGTAAAGCGCGCTTGCGCCGATAACACAGAGTTCGGCGCGGCTGGGTTTCATAACCGACGCTGTCGCGTCGATTGCGGAGGTCCGGCGTCGCGTGAAAACAACGCCGGGCGCTGGGTATTGGGGGTACGCTTTCTAGGCGCGCCCGTCCTGGCATGCCGTGGTTCGATCCCCCGCGCGGACGTCGGCGCGGCACATTGTTTTCGCTTTACTTCCGTTTCTGGCGAATCCGATAATGGGATTTACTTGCATTTCGTAATCTAGCTTACGGAGCGGTTCCTGAGAATTCGACTCGCTCCACTTGTGCGTGTGGCTGTTGTTCCTATAAAAAGTCGCCTTCCAAAGACGAACCGACTCAACTCAGGGAAGCCAAGCATGTCCGCGAACAAGATCAACAAGAAAGCCGCAGCGGCCGTGAGCGCCGCGCTCTTCTCGCTCGCTACGGGGGCGCACGCGCAAAGCAGCGTCACGATGTACGGCGAGCTCGACACGGGCCTCGCCTATATCAGCAACGCTGGCGGGCATTCTCAGTGGAAGGCGACCTCGGGTCTCGTCGACGGCAGCTATTGGGGCTTGCAGGGCATCGAGGACCTGGGCGGCGGTTATCGCGCGATCTTCCGGCTCGAACGGGGTTTGTCGGTGACATCGGGCGAGATGTTCAATGACCACCCGTATTACGTCGGGCTTGGCAATGAGAGGGCGGGCACGCTCACGCTCGGCCATCAGTACGATCTCGTGCATGACTATTTCGCGCCGTTCACGCTGACGGGCGGCACAGGCGGCACCGCGTTCGCCCATCCGTTCGACAACGACAACGCGAACAACACGTACCTCGCGGCGAACTCGGTCAAGTATGCGAGCCCGTCGTTCGGCGGTTTGACGTTCGGCGGCATGTACGCGTTTTCGAACGCAGCCGGGCAGTTTGCGAACAACCGCGCATATAGCTTCGGCATGAACTACCAGGCGGGCGCGCTGAATGCGGGCGCGGCGTATCTGCATGCGAACGGGCGCGGCAATTCGTCGGCGGGCGCGTATGAGTCCGTCGTGCTGCCCAACGCCACGGGTGTGTTCGATGCCGCTGTGCAGACGCAGAACACCTACGGCGTCGGCATCAGCTATGCGATCGGCGACTTCACGATGGCGGCGGCGTGGTCGCGCTCCACGTTCACGGGCGTGACCGTGATCGACACGGGCGGTGTGACGCCTTCCGTCGGCTTTTCCAACTACGAAGTCAACGGCACCTATCAGTTGACGCCGAGCGTTGCGCTTGCCGGCTCGTACACGTACACGAAGGGATCGGCCGCGCACTGGCACAACGGCGGCGTGCAGGCCGACTATCAGTTTTCGAAGCGCACGGACACGTATCTGGAAGCGATCTATCAGCGCTCGTCGTCGGGCGCGCCGGCCGTCATCAATACGGCCGATCCATCATCCAGCCACAATCAGGTGCTGATCGGCGCGGGCCTGCGGCACAGGTTCTGACGCGCGTGCCGTTTCACGCCAGTGTGATCAGTCCTTCGGGCGCCCGCGGCCGGCTGAACAGGTAGCCCTGCACATAGTCGCAGTTCACCTGGCGCAGAATCTCCAGCTGCGCGGCCTCCTCGACGCCTTCCGCGATCACCTCGATGCCCAGCTTGTGCGCAAGGCCGATGACGCCTTCGACGATGGTTTGCGTGGTCGGATCGTGTTCGATCTTCGACGTGAAATGGCGGTCGATCTTCAGCGTGTGCGGCTCGAAATCGGCGAGATACATGAGGCTCGAGTAGCCGGTGCCGAAATCGTCGATGGCGATGCGCACGCCGAGCCGCTTCAGCTCGACGATCGACTTTTGCGCCTGCTTCGGGTTCTTCATCAGCGCGGTTTCCGTCAGCTCGATTTCGAGCTTGGCGGGCGGAATGCCGAACTGCTTGAGGGCGCGGTCCACCTCGCGCACGATCTGCTCGCCGCCCAGTTGCCGCGCCGACACGTTCACCGATACACCCAGATTCATCGAGCCCGCCTGGCGCCACGCGGCGAGCTGGCGCAACGCGTTGTCGAGCACCCAGACGCCGACATCCTCGACAAAGCCGGTTTCTTCCAGCAACGGAATGAAGTCGCACGGCGGAATCAGCCCCCGCACGGGGTGCTGCCAGCGGATCAGCGCTTCCGCGCCATGCACCGCGAGCGAATGCGGCTCGTGAATGGTCTGGAAGTGCAGGAAAAACTGGTCGGTCTTCAGTGCCTCGGGCACGTCGCGCTCGAGTTCGAAGTCGCCGAGGGTGCGGGCCGCCTCCTTGCCAGCGAACTGATAGCCGTTGCGGCCGGTTTTCTTCGCGGCGTACATCGCGACATCGGCGCTCGACAGCAGCGCGTCGTGGCCGCTGCCGTGCTCCGGGTAGATCGAGATGCCGATCGACGCCGTGATGAACGCGCCCGCGCTGTCCTGCAGCCGGTTTTCCGCCAGACCGCCGAGCAGCGCCTTCGCCTGCGTCTCGAGACCCGCCTTGTCGACCACGCTGCCGATCAGCACCGCAAACTCGTCGCCGCCCAGACGCGCGACATACGCGTCGTCCGGCAGCGAGCGGCGAATGATGCCGCCGACGTTGCGCAACAGATGATCGGCGGCGAGATGGCCGAGGGTGTCGTTGAGCACCTTGAAGCGGTCGAGATCGACGAACATCAGGCCGAACGGCCGGCCCGCCGCACAGCGGCTTTCGATTTCACGCAGCAGCGCGGCGCGGTTCGCGAGCCCCGTGAGCGAATCGGTGTAGGCGAGCCGGTCCAGTTCGGCGATGCGCTCCTGCTCGACAGTCACGTCCTCGGTAATGCCGACGATACGCAGCACATTGCCTTTTTCGTCGAGCACCGGGTAGCCGGTGCTGCGCAGCCAGCGCACCGAGCCGTCGGCTTTTCTGATCCGGTACTCCGCGCGGCCTTCCGTCGATTCGGCAATGATGCGCGCCATTTCCGCCTGCAGCGCGGCGCGGTCTTCCGGCAGGACCATTTCGCGCCAGCCGTGCGGGTTGCGCATGAACTCTTCCGGTTCGACGCCGAACACGTTCGACGAACCCGCAGTGATGTAATGGAAATACTCGAAATTCGCGCTGTACGAGAAGAACACCAGTTTGACGTGCGCTTCCATCTCCGACATCAGCTCGCTTTTCGCGCGCAGTTGCTGGAGCAGTTGCGTCTGGCTCGTGATGTCGAGCGATGCGCAGACCACGGCGACGACCTTGCCGGCATGGTCTTTCACGGGAATGAGTTGCGAATCCCACCACTTCGGCTGGCCTGTGATCGTCGTGCAACTGCCGCGAAACGAGGCAGGCGTGCCGTTCAGTGCGCTTCTGAAAGCGGCCTTCGCGGCGTCGTTGTCGGTGCCTTTCCAGAAGCCGAGCCAGTCCGCGCCCGCCAGCTGCACGGGCGACGCCGCTTCCATCAGCGTCGCGCCGTAGTCGTTGATGCGCAGCATCTGCCCTTGCAGATCGAGCAGCTTGACGCAGTCGCGGCTGGCATCGAGAAACGAACTGGCGAGTGCCGTCGTGGCCGCCTGTCGCGCTTTTTGCGCGGCGAAGCGCTGGCGCGTCACGATCATCGCGATCGCGCCCGCCGTCGCGCCGACAGCGATCTGCACGCTGAACGGCGCGCTCGCTGGCCCGCGCAGGGCCATTTGCAGCGCGATGCCGGCCGCACCCGCGCCGATTCCCGTGGCAACGCTGACCGCGAAGCCGAATGAGCCGGCCGGGCGGCGGCTCGACCAGGCGTCGAGCAGCAGCGAAAGGAAATGCTGGTCCTGGCGCGGGCTGTCTTCGCCATGCCGGCGCAACGCACGGCGCCATTTCAATGTGAGGCTCGTCGGCATATACGGACTCGCCTTAATGCACGCGCAAAGCGCGCAGCGGGCGCACAAGCGGCGCCGTAATAGACGCAGTGCGTGCCGCGAACGCGAGCGGACTCACGCGCGCCACGCGTCGCGCGCTGGTTGAGTGGGGAAGTGTGTTGCCTTTCATGGTGGCCAGCCGCTTCGGCGGTAATTGTTGCTGCGCTTGCGGACGGCGCTGCTTTCTACGTTTACGGCGCGCCGGTGTTTTTGTTTAGCCCATACGATTGTGCCTGTTTTCGAGAGCTCGAACTATCTCGTCGTTGGTCACGCGACGACGCGTATGCCGAATCGCATTGTCTAAATGCGCGATGCATCTTTGTAGCAAAGAAGCGGCGTTCAATGGAGAAACTCTGCTTGCCTAAGCTTTCCCGCGACATCGAAAGATGCGGCACGAAGTCGCTTGTAAATGAACGCCCGTTCGGCGAATCCGGAGCTTGCACGCCGTTGCCAATAAATGCTGACGATCGCTCTGCGGCTTGCTAAATTGCATGGTCAGGCACCGCAAAAAACCCCGCGTGCCGGCCGGTTGCACCCTTGCGTGGCGCAACCCGCTACGGCGTTGTACGAACCGGTGGCAACCATCTTGCATGGGACGCTGAAGCGCTGAATCTGGTCAACAACAGGGAGACCCCATGCGCGCCGTATTCCAGTACCCGTTTCCCGTGACCGAGCGCAAGGTCGGGCGCAACAAGGTCGTCAGCGCGCGCGCCGCGGTCGAACTGATTCGCGCAGGCGACACGCTCGCGACGGGCGGTTTCGTCGGCGTCGGTTTCGCCGAGGAAGTCGCGATCGCGCTCGAAGAGCGTTTTTTCGATGCAAACGCGGCGACCTCGGGCGGGCCGGGCGCGTTGGGGACGCCCGACGCGTCGAGCGTGCATCTCGACCTGACGCTCGTGTACGCCGCCGGCCAGGGCGACGGCAAGTCGAAAGGGCTGAATCATCTCGCCCATGAAGGGCTGGTGCGGCGGGTGATCGGCGGGCATTGGGGGCTGGTGCCGAAGCTGCAGCAACTCGCCATCGAAGGCCGCATCGAGGCGTACAACCTGCCGCAAGGTGTGATTTCGCACCTGTTCCGCGATATCGCCGCAGGCAAGCCGGGGCATCTGTCCACAATCGGGCTCGGCACGTTCGTCGATCCGCGCCACGGCGG
Organism: Paraburkholderia caribensis; assembly: GCF_002902945.1. NCBI lineage: Bacteria > Pseudomonadati > Pseudomonadota > Betaproteobacteria > Burkholderiales > Burkholderiaceae > Paraburkholderia > Paraburkholderia caribensis. Next base: position 2,715,173 of record NZ_CP026102.1, on the reverse strand, counting down.
CGGCAAGCTGAACAGCCGCACGGCGGAAGATATCGTCAGGCTGATGGAAATCGACGGCAGCGAGTATCTGCTCTACAAGACCTTTCCCATCGACGTCGCGATCATTCGCGGCACCACGGCCGACGCGAACGGCAATGTCACGATGGAACGCGAGGCGCTCACGCTCGAAGCGCTGGCTATCGCGATGGCGGCGCGCAATTCGGGCGGCGTCGTGATCGTGCAGGTCGAGCGGCTCGCCGATACGAACACGCTCAACCCGCGTGAGGTGAAGATACCGGGCATCATGGTCGATTGCGTAGTGGTCGCGCGGCCCGAGCATCATTGGCAGACGTTCGCCGAGCCGTATTCGGCGGCCTTCGCCAGCGAACTGCGCGTGCCCGCGAGTTCCGTGCCGCCAATGGACTTGACGGAGCGCAAGGTGATCGCGCGCCGCGCGGCAATGGAATTGATGGCCAATAGCGTGGTGAATCTGGGCATCGGCATGCCGGAAGGCATTGCGAGCGTCGCGAACGAAGAAGGCGTGATCGATCTGTTCACGATGACGACGGAGCCCGGCGTGATCGGCGGCATTCCGGCGGGCGGGTTGAACTTCGGCGCGGCGACGAATACGCAGGCCATCATCGATCAGCCGTATCAGTTCGACTTCTACGATGGCGGCGGACTCGACCTCGCGTTTCTCGGCCTCGCGCAGGCGGACCGGCAGGGCAATCTCAATGTCAGCAAATTCGGGCCGAAACTGGCGGGCGCTGGCGGCTTCATCAACATCAGCCAGAGCGCGAAGCGGGTGGTGTTCGTCGGCACGTTCAACGCGGGCAATCTGGACGTCGCGATCGAAGACGGGCGTTTGAAGATCAGAGCCGAAGGCAAGAACCAGAAGTTCGTCGATGAAGTCGAGCATCGCACGTTCAGCGGCGAATATGCTGCGAAGCGCGGACAGCACGTGCTGTACATCACCGAGCGCTGCGTGTTCACGCTCACGCCGCGCGGACTCGAACTGACTGAAGTGGCGCCCGGCGTCGACGTGGAGAACGATATCGTCGCGCAGATGGGCTTCAAGCCGATTATCGAGCGCCCGCCGCGCCTGATGGACGAGCGCATCTTTCGCGACGCGCCGATGGGACTGCGCACGCTGCTGCTTTGCCTGCCGCTCGAAGAGCGCTTCAATTACGACGCAGAGAAGAACATGTTCTTCGTCAACTTCGAAGGCTTGCAGGTGACGACCAAGGAACAGATCGACGCGATCTGGCAGCAGGTCGCATCGCGTCTGTCGGGTGTGCGGTTCAAGCCGCAGGCAATCGTCAATTACGACAATTTCTCTATCAATCCCGAGCTGATCGACATCTATTCGACAACCATCACGAGGCTCGTCAATCAGTTCTACTCCAGCGTGACGCGCTACACGACCAGCAGCTTCCTGCGCATGAAACTGGGGGACGCACTGGAACAGCGCGACGTCGCCACGTACATCAACGAACGGCCCGGCGACGCGTCCACGCACCGTTGAATACGCGCTGGTATGCACATGTGGTTCCTGACATGAAGCGCTCACAGTGAGCGTGCGAAAATGGCGCTTTTCGGACGACAATTCAAGCATTCAAGAAGTCATCATGAGCAGCTTCATTCCCAGTGTGCCCGGCAAGAGCGAGGGCGATTTCGAAGTCAGCGCGGGCTCGAAGCTCGCAGGCTACAAGCGTTTTTTCGGCGTGCTGCGCGTGGTGCGCAAAACGGACGGGCGCCTGCTCTTTCCGTTCGACGGCGCGCCCGATCTCGGTCCCTATCCAACCAGCCAAGAAGCGCTCGCGGCGGCGCAGGTGTACGGCGAGCACATCGTCGAAGGCGATCTCGCGCGGCCTGAGTTGTAAGCGCTTTCTCCCCAGCGATTTTTTCTGTTCGTGCCCCGTGCAATGCGCTTGAAGCGAAGGGCTGGCACGACTATCGTTTGAGTGGATTCCTGCGGGAGGCAATCATGCGTGCCGATGCCGTCGATGTGCATTTCGATAGTGCACACCTGTTTCTCGATCTGTCCGACGGCCGCGCCGTCGAGTTTCCACTCAACTGGTTTCCCACGCTCGCTGCGGCGACGGAAGCGGAGCGTGAACACTTCGCCATTTCGATCGACAAGCAGCAACTGATCTGGCCGGAACTCGACGAGGATATGGATGTGACTGCGTTGCTGCTGTCGCTGCCGGAGTCGATGCGGCACTAGAGAAGGCACTTACCGTCGATGCTTCAGGACGGCGCCGCCCGGCGTCGTCCCGTTTCGTTCGTCTGCCGATCGCGCAAACGCCGGCGGCCCCATTCGCATGCGTTAAAATAACGGCTTGGTGCCAAACGGAGTTTATGTGCGATCTGTCGTTATTTATCTCACGCCTTCCCTGGACACCATGACGGAATCTGTATCGGCTTCAGGCGTGCGCGAGGTCCGCGCCGACCTGGATCGCAATGCGAAGGTCGAACATGATCGGGGAGACATCGTCGTCGATTCGACTACACACGATGGTCCGTCGGTTCAGGCTCTCTAACAAGAACGAATAAAACGGCGCGCTTGCTTTCGGGCAAGCGCGCCGTTGTCGTTTGTGCGCGTTGCTCACGTTGTTTCGCTGCCTGCTAATAACGCTTTTAAAGCCGCATTGCATGGCGACAGCCCGGCGACTAAAAGATTAATTTAATCTTTCTAATCATTTCATTCTGCTGTCTGTTTGCAATTGCTTCGCCCGTTTCTAATACGCGTATCGCACATATTGCACGCGCACTCCGCTTTTCTCCCGCGTCTCCCTTCAGTTTAAATCCCTCATACCGTTAACAGGGTTTGATCTTCTGCGCCATGTTTTAGCTGATGCGGGATTAATGAAAAGTGCGTGAATGGAAGATCGAAGTGGTGGCAGTGTCGTTAAAGATACGATGGAAGCAAAATAACAAATCGCTCGCCTTGTCGTGAGCGAACGGGGATTGGCTTCAATCGAAGAAAAAATAAACCGAGGACTTGAATGAAGTTACGTTTGCAATGCCTGTTGGCAGCAGCCGCATTCGCCCATTGCCTTGCCGCTCACGCGGCGCTCGGCTCGTCTCCCACCTACACCGCAACAACGACTGCAAGCTCGACTCAGGCTGTCATGCGCCTGAGCGCAACGGCCGTGCCCTACACGGTCAGCGAAGCGACGCTCGCCGACGGCACGCTGGTGCGCGAGTACGTCGGGAAATCGGGCACGGTCTTCGCCGTGTCCTGGCACGGCCCTCATATGCCGGATCTCAGCTCGCTGCTGGGCAGCTACTTTGCGGGCTACCTCGACACCGTCAATCAACAGCATGCGCAGCAGGGCAGCGCATTCGGTCCCGCGACGGTGCAGCGCCCGGATGTCGTGGTCCAGACGGGCGGCCATATGGGCGCCTACGTCGGACGTGCGTGGTTGCCGACGGGTCTTCCCGCCGGCGTGAGCAGCGACGATATCCAATAAGGCGAAGGGACTCAAAATGCGTGCATTGAAATGGATTCTTGCCGTCAGCGGCATGTGTGTGGCGCTGGCTGGATGCGGTGGAGGCGGCGGTTCGTCGAACACGTCGACCAGCAGCACATCCGGCACGTCGACGCCCGTGAGCAACACGCCCGCGGCAGTGAGCACCGCGTTCGCCGATCCGACGGCGACGCCTGTGTCGTCCGGCTCCGCGAATACGGTGCCGATTGTCGTTTCGTCGTTCAGCAGCGTGCGCAACTTCCCCATGGTGAGCGTGAAGGTCTGCGCGCCGGGCACGAGCGCCGCGCTGAACTGCTCGGTTATCGACAACGTGCTCGTCGACACCGAATCGTTCGGCCTGCGCCTGTTCGCTTCCGTCATTCCGACGTTGAACAATTTGCCGCAGCAGACGCAAGGCGCTCAAGCCGTTGCGGAATGCGAGTCGTTCGGCTCGGGCAATACATGGGGCACGGTGCGCACGGCGGACGTGAGCCTGTCGAGCGAAGTCGCGCAGAACGTGCCGATCCAGGTGATCGCCGATCCGTCGCTGGCCGCGACCATTCCGACGGGCGTCAACGGTTGCCTTGTCGGCACCAACATGACGACGCCCGCAGCGCTCGGCGCGAACGGCATTCTCGGTATCGGCACCTCGCCGAACGATTGCGGCGCCACGTGTCAGAACAGTCTCGTCGCGGGTGCGTACTACGTGTGCACGGGTTCGAGCTGCACGCCGGCTCAGGTGACGATCCCCAATCAGGTGACCAACCCGGTGACGAAGTTCACGACCGACAACAACGGCGTGATCGTCGAGATGGCGCAAGTGCCCGATACGGGCGCTGCAACGGGAACGGGTACGCTCGTCTTCGGCATCGACACGCAGTCGAACAATGCGCTGAGCGGCACCAACGCGACCATCTTGCCGACTACTATCGCGGGCGATATGGATGCCGTGTTCGAAGGACGCTCGTACAGCAAGGCTGCTTTCTTCGATTCTGGATCGAGCGGACTGTACTTCCAGAGCACGGTGCTGAGCAAGGCAGCGAACGGCTTCTACACACCGGCGGCGCCGACGGGAATGTCGGCTGTCTTCACGGCGGCCAATTCCGTTACGGCAACCGTCAAGTTCAACGTCAGCAACGGCGTGACGCTGATCAATTCCGGCAACTACGCCTTCAATAATCTGGGCGTTGCGCTGTTCAATTCGATCGACATCGGCATGCCGTTCTTCTACGGCCGGCATATGTACTACGGCATTTCGGGGCAGCCTGCGTCGTCGGCAGGCGCTGGGCCTTATGTCGCGTACGTGTCGAGCTGAACGTGCGTGACACCGCGCACGCCGGCTGGATTGAACGATTGCGCGTGAGCGGAGTGCAATGAAAAAGGGGGGCGCAGTGCGCCCCCCTTTGCGTTGGTACAGCGGCTGACTTAAACCAGCCCTGTCGCGTAGTAAAGCCCGATCACGAAGAACACAGCCAGCGTCTTGATGATCGTCACGGCGAAGATGTCGCGATACGACTCGCGGTGCGTCAGGCCCGTCACGGCCAGCAGCGTGATCACCGCGCCGTTGTGCGGCAACGTATCCATACCGCCGCTCGCCATCGCGACTACGCGATGCAGCACGTCCATCGGAATGTGCGCAGCCTCCGCGCCCTTGATGAACAGATCCGACATCGCCGCCAGCGCGATGCTCATGCCGCCCGATGCGGAACCCGTGATACCCGCCAGCGAGCTCACCGACACGGCCGCATTGACGAGCGGATTCGGAATGCTCTTCAGCGCATCGCTGACCACGATGAAGCCCGGCAATGCCGCGATCACGCCGCCAAAACCATATTCCGACGCGGTGTTGAGCGAGGCGAGCAACGCACCGCCGACAGCCGCCTTCGTGCCCGTGGCGAAACGCTCCTTCACGCTGCCGAACGCCGTGACGACGACGAGCAGAATGCCGAGCAGCAAGGCGCCTTCCACCGACCAGATCGCGACCAACGACTTGATCGTCGCCGTCACGGGCGCACCATGGTTGCCTGGCAGCACGTCGGGCGAGACGGTGTAGGTCGCGCCGTACCATGCGGGAATCATGCGCGTGAGCACGAAGTTCGCAACGCCGACCAGAACCAGCGGCGCAATCGCCAGCAGCGGATTGGGCAGCTTGTCGGTTTCCATCTTCTCCGGCTCGTTCAGCAGCGACGTGCCGTAGCCTTCGCCCTTCGCCATCGCCGAGCGGCGGCGCCATTCGAGGAACGACAGGCCCACGACGATGATGAACAGCGAACCGGCGATACCGAGGCCGGGCGCGGCCCATGCCGTCGTCTTGAAGAAGGTTGTCGGGATGATGTTCTGGATCTGCGGCGTGCCCGGCAGCGAATCCATCGTGAACGAGAACGCGCCCAGCGCGATCGCACCCGGCATCAGACGCTTCGGAATATTGCTCTGGCGATACAGTTCCGCAGCGAACGGATACACCGCGAACACGACGACGAACAGCGAGACGCCGCCGTATGTCAGCAGCGCGCACACGGCGACGATCACGGCATTCGCCCGCGAGCGGCCGATATAGCGGATCGCCGAGTGCACGATCGACGCGGCGAAACCCGACAGTTCGATGACCTTGCCGAATACCGCGCCGAGCAGGAACACCGGGAAGTACAGCTTCACGAAGACGACCATCTTCTCCATGAAGATGCCCGAGAACACGGGCGCGACAGCGGCGGGATCGACCAGCAGCACCGCGCCGAGCGCGGCGATCGGCGCGACGAGAATGACGCTGTAGCCGCGATAGGCGGCGAACATCAGGAACGCCAGGGCGGCGAGGACGATGACAAAAGCCAATTGAGTCTCCAATGCTTGGTTGTTCTACGTGGACGCGCGCGGCGAGGCGCGGCGGCCGGCGCCCGACAATGCAGGTTCCGTGCCATGCCCGTCAGCCGGGCTTCTGCGGCCCGGGCGGCGAAGAGAGCCGCGCGACGATTCGAACGATGGTACAAATTCGTCTCCAAATTGAGACGAATTGCAGTCTGTCGAATTCGAATTGGCGAAGCATACCTTAATCGGCGGGGTCGTTGCAGGTCTCGTACGTGAGATAATCGGTCCACAAATCGAGACAATAGAAAAATTTTCAGCTTGGCATGGGATCCGGGTAAGCGCTGAAGCGCCAACCAAGATCGACCGCCATGGCATGGGATCCTGGTAAGCGCTAAAGCGCTAACCATGATCGACCGCCATGGCATGGGATCCTGGTAAGCGCTAAAGCGCTAACCATGATCGACCGCCGTGGCATGGGATCCTGGTAAGCGCTGAAGCGCTAACCATGATCGACAGGAGACAGCGACAAAATGATGAACGACTGGTCGGGCCTGCCCGCGACCTACAGCGAAGTCCTGCGCCGCGCAATGGACTCGCTCTTCCGCACGTTCGAGAACTTCAGCGAAGGCACCTTCATCGTCGATGCCGACGCGCGCGTCGTGTGGATCAATAAACGCTACGCGGCGCGCTTTGGTTTTGCCGATCCGCAACAGGCCATCGGCCGCGACTGCGAAGCCGTGATCCCGAATAGCCTGATGCGCGAAGTCGTGATGACAGGCAAGCCGATCCTGCTCGACGTTCTCGAAACCGACCGCGAGCCGCTCGTCGTCACGCGCCTGCCGTTGAAGGACGACGCGGGCAAGACGGTCGGCGCCGTCGGCTTTGCGCTCTTCGACGAAATGAAAGCGCTCACGCCGCTCTTCTCTCACTACTCGCGCGTGCAACAGGAACTGATCGCGACGCGCCAGTCGCTCGCGCAAGCGCGCCGCGCGAAGTACACGTTCGCGAGCTTCGTCGGCACGAGTGCGGCCAGCCTCGAAGTAAAGCGTCAGGCGCGGCGCGCGTCGCAAGTCGATTCGCCCGTGCTGCTGCTCGGCGAAACGGGCACGGGCAAGGAACTGCTCGCGCATGCGATTCACGGCGCGTCCGCCCGCTCGACCAAGCCGCTCGTCACCGTCAACGTCGCGGCGATTCCCGATGCGCTGCTCGAAGTCGAGTTCTTCGGCGCGGCGGCGGGTGCATACACGGGCGCGGACCGTAAGGGACGCGTCGGCAAGTTCGAACTGGCCGATGGCGGCACGCTGTTTCTCGACGAGATCGGCGATATGCCGTTGCCGTTGCAAGGCAAGCTGCTGCGCGTACTGCAGGACCGCGAGTTCGAGCCGCTCGGGTCGAACCGGATCGTGCGCGCCGACGTGCGGATCATCGCGGCGACGTCGGCCGATCTGCCCGCGCTTGTCGCCGAGGGGCGCTTCCGCCCGGACCTGTTCTATCGCCTCAACGTGCTCACCATTCATGCGCCGCCGCTGCGCGAGCGGCAAACGGATATCGAGGCGCTCGCCTATACGATCCTCGAAGACCTGTCGACGCAGGTGCGCGGCGGTCACTTTGAACTGCAGGACGACGCGTTGCGGCTGTTGTGCTCGTACGGCTGGCCAGGCAATGTGCGCGAGCTGCGCAACACGCTGGAGCGCGCGGTGATGCTGTCGGACAGCGAGCGCATCGATGCACGCGCGCTTGCGCCGTTCATCGGACCCGTGCGCGGACAGCTTGCGTTCGATGCGCGCGTGCCCGTGCCCGTGCAGACAGCGGCGGCCAGTGCATCAGACGAAGCGCAGCCGCAACAGTGGGCGGATGCGATGGCCGCGTTCGAAAGACGTTTTATCGACGAAGCGCTGCGCGCTTGCCAGGGACGCGTCACGGAAGCGGCCGCGCGCATCGGCATGGGCCGCGCGACGCTGTACAAGAAAATCGCTGCGTATGGCATCGAGGTGTGAGCGTCGCCGGGCGATGCCGCCGCGCAGTACGATCGTGATGCTGGCAGCAACGCCAACCCAAAGGAGACTCGGCCATGGCACGCTGGATCGTTTGGATCATGCTGGTTATCGCGAGCGGCGCCTGCAATGTGCCGCGTGCGCAGGAGGCGTCATCGGCGGCGCCGGCAGGCGAACGGCGCAACTGGTACAACGACCCGTTCTTCGCGCTTTCGCATGCGATCGCCGATTGCCCAGTGCCGCTCGGCCCAATGATGACGCACGCGCAGATGGAGGACGACGCGCACTATCGCGTGGAGCGAGGCACGACCTGCTGGCTTGCGCATCAATGCACGAAGCCCAACTCCTATCTGTACGACGCCGACATCGCCAGCGCGATTCGCGCGCGCTTCACGAGCCCGCATCCATTCGACGGCACGAGCGTGTGGATCACGGTGCAGCGCCGCTTCGTGTATGCGGAAGGCTGCGCACCCGCATCGTTCGACAGGCGCGCGTTGCAGCAGCAGCTCGAAGCGATTCCGGACGTCGAGCAGGTGTTCATGCGTATCGCCGCGAGCCCGCATGGACGGATGCCCTACAAGACGCTTGCGGAACCCGACACGCAGCCAGTAACGGAGCCGGCAACGGAACCGGTAGCGGAACCGGCAACGGAGCAGAAGCCAAAGACTCGATAACACGATAAACGCAACGCAAGGCGGCCATGGCACAATCGCGTTCGTCGAAAAACAAGTGGCCAACGGGGTTTTCCATGAAACGCAGTCAAACATCCACGGCGCGCGTCATGCATCGGGTTCGCGGCGCGGCGCTTCCTGTCGTCGTCGCGATGGCGGGCGCGCTCGCCGCGTGCAGCAGCGCGCCGCCGCTCTTCGCGCCTGATGGCCGGCCCACCACGCTAGTTCAATGCCCTGCCGGCTCCGACAACTGCGAGCAGCAGGCGCAAGCGATGTGCGGCGGCGCGTTCGACGCGATACGCACGACCACCCAGAACGGCGTGCGCAGTCTGCTCTACGCCTGCCGCGGAAAGTGAACGGCTCTGCGTTTCTGGCGTTCGCCATGCCGGGCTGCGCTCGCGGCCCGATAACTTCCTGAAGCACGCCACGCCGATTTATCGCGCGCTGCATGTCGCGGTCGATGCACGTGCATCGACCGAGCCGCTGCGTCTTCGTTGCAGCATTCGCGCAGATCGAACCATGCATCGGCCGATTTCTCGGCCGCTCTGAACAACGACTCGTCATCACGGCTTCGCGCGGCCCACAAGCGTTGCGCTGGCGCATCGCGCAAGGCGCTTCCGTGCGCCGCCCAACGGAACACATCGATCTCCTCGTATAGATTCCTGATAGCGAATGAGATTGCGTGGCGAGAGACGCGCGATGTCCATCCGATTCCGGGAAGCGTGTGCAGGCAATGCAACGACATTGAGAGAGCGGCAGTCGATTTCCCGCGGCACATTTCGTGCTAACCGATGACGCCTTTGCGAGGGACGACGGGGAACGCAATGAATCACGAGCAGATAGAAAAGGATATCGAGCATCTGGAACACGTCATCTCGCGCATCTCCGCTGCCGACGGTATTCCACTGTCATACTGGCGCGGCCGCATCGAATCGGTGTCGGTGGCCGCGCTGGTGCCGTCACAGATCAGGCGCGTCCAGCGGCTTAGCGACGCGTTGCATGCTCTCGAGGTTCGTTACAAGCGCTGAGCCCCGTCACCGATCGCGGCGAAGCGGCTCGCTTCGTGACGCTCGCATGGCGTAACAGTGGGATCGGTTGTTTCGATGCGTGCGCGGTCAGCTTCGTATACCTTCCTTCGGACACGTTCAATGGTCGAAGCAAGCTGTCGGCCTCGGCCTGTCGATCGTATCGTTCGGATGGCCAGGCGCCTTCGGCACCCGTGCGTTCAGCGATCCCGCCTCGAGTGGGAATACACGTTTGTTGACAGTACGCAGTGTTCCTGAGTCTCTGATGGCACTACACTGCTACCCGGCACTTTTTAGGTCTGGTACGGTCTCAGTTGCCGTACAGCTTTGCAAGGAGACTTCGCCAGATGGCCACATACAGACAGCTGACCGCCCAACTCGAAAAGCTTCAGAAGGAGATGGAACAAGCACGTGAACAGGAAGTGACTCAGGCGATCGCTGACATCAAACAGAAGATCGCCGATTACGGCATCACCGCCGAGGAGCTAGGCTTCTCGAGCAAGGTGCGCGCGGCGGCGCGCAAAGCCGCACTGCCGCCGAAATACCGCAACCCCAAGACGGGCGAGACCTGGAGCGGCCGTGGCCGTGCGCCGGGCTGGCTCACGGGTAAGAATCGCGACAAGTTTCTTATCGAACAATGAAACCGGCGCAAGCGCCCGTCGCCTTCAGCTGATTAGTGCGCTTGCGCTTCCTTCCTGTTTGTCTCATCCCGTAGCGGGTCCGGTCGTTGACCGGTGAACTGTTCAGTGAGCGAAAGTGCAGCCGCCTGGCGCACCGTCGCGGGAATCCCGAAAACTCTCACCTTTAGCTGGCGCGGCCCTTCGAAGCGGCGTGCCGGACCCGCTATTGCACGTCTGTTATTCGCTTGAAGGCGTTGCGGCTAGCGCGACTTCATGATTGCGGCGACTGCCCGTGAAAGCCTTATACAGCAAGGGTTTTGGGCATTCCGGACGAACCGGCGGCGCACTTCGCGCACGCGTCGCTGAGGCGTTTCTCGAGCGCGCCGCATCGTCGGGTGACGCTTCATTCGCAGCGACTCTTCCCGCCTCCCGAAAACGCTCACCTCAGCGTTTTTTTCAGTTACCGGCGATCACTCAGTGGAAACCCGGAGTTGAGTGCGCCTCATACCCCGGATCAAAAAACATCGCTTCATCGTCCTGCTTGTCGGCCAGCACAATCAGCGCATCCCACTCAACCTGATGGAACTGGACAGATGAGCACCACTGAGAAGCAGCTGTATATCGGCGAAGGATTTGAGGGCCCGGGCGTGAACCTCGCGCACATCAACGTGCTGGTCGGCCCGCGCAGCGGTCCTGCGGGCCAGGCCTTCGCCACCGCGCTGTCGACGCCTTCCGCCGGTCACGCGCCGTTCGTCGTGATCGCGCGTCCGGGTGTGCCGACCAAGCCGCTGACGCTGTACGTCAACAAGGCGCAAATCGACGGCGACTTCCACGGCAACGCGACGTGGGGCGCATCGCAGGCGGGCATCGCGAAGGCGGTGGCCGAGTCGCTGGAGAACGGCACGTTGCCGCCCGAAGCGGAGAACGACTGGGTCGTCGTGTCGGCGAACTGGGTCAACCCGAAGACCGACGATCTCGACGCCGTGTTCGAGAACAACTACCGCGCGTGCAAGAACGCGATTCTCGCGGCGATGAAGGGTCTGCCGCACAAGGAAGAAGTGTTCGCCGCCGCGCGCGAAGTATCGAACCCGTTCTATACGCCGAAGCAACGTTGAGGGATACGAGCCATGGAATACATCCGCCTCGGCCAGTCGGGCCTGAAGGTTTCGCGTCTGTGCCTCGGCACGATGAACATGGGCACGCCGCAATGGAAGCCGTGGATTTTCGATGAAGCGCAAAGCGAGCCGATCGTGCGTCACGCGCTCGAAGCCGGCGTGAACTTCATCGACCTCGCCGATTTCTACTCGACGGGCGTCGGCGAAGAAGTGGTCGGCCGCATCCTCAAGCGCCTCGCGCGCCGCGAAGAGATCGTCGTGACGACCAAGGTCGGCTACGACATGGGCACGTACCAGAACGCGGGCGGCCATTCGCGCAAGCACATCATGGACGGCATCGACGGCTCGCTGTCGCGTCTGGGCATGGATTACGTCGATATCTACATGCTGCACTACTTCGACGTGAACACGCCCGTCGAAGAAACGATGGGCGCGTTGAACGACATCGTGCGCGCGGGCAAGGCGCGCTACATCGGCGTATCGACGATGTACACGTGGCAATTTGCCAAGATCATGCAGGTGTGCGAGCGCAACGGCTGGCACAAGCCGATCAACATGCAACTGCAACTGAACCTGGCGTATCGCGAGGAAGAGCGCGAAATGATTCCGTATTGCCAGGATCAGGGCGTGGGCGTGTCGGTGTTCAGCCCGCTCGCGCGCGGTCTTCTGACGAGCGACGCGCAATCGACGCGTAATCAGACCGACTTCTTCACCGCGCAGATGTATGGCGACACGGCGTCGCGCGAGATCGCGGCATCGGTGGCGCGCGTGGCGGCGCGGCGTGGCGTTTCTGCGGCGCAGATCGCCCAGGCGTGGGTACTGCAGCGTGAAGGCATCGCGAGCATGCTGGTCGGCGCGGATACGCCGGCGCAGTTCGACAGCGCGCTCGCCGCGCTGGGCACGAAGCTCGAAGCGGAAGAACTGCACGAGCTGGAGCGCAACTACACGCCGTGCGATCTGATCAACGACTACACGGCGGGCAAGCGCATCGCGCGCGAAACGCGCGCGGCACAAGGCGTGTTCGCCGACGTGGCAGGTAATCTGGATAAAGCAGCATGAGTGAATTTCTTCGCACCGGCCACTACATCAACGGCGAGTGGTATGAAAGCGCGAACACGTATCCCGTTCGCAATCCGGCGACGGGCGAGGTAATCGCCAACGTCGCAAAGGGCGGCGCACAGGAAACGGCGCAAGCCATCGGAGCCGCCGAGCGTGCGTTCCCCGCCTGGCGCGCGCTGACCGCGAAAGAGCGCGGCGCACGCGTGAAGCGTTGGGGCGAGCTGATGCTCGAACATCGCGACGCGCTCGCCGAGTTGCTGACGCGCGAGCAAGGCAAGCCGCTCGCCGAAGCGAAGGGCGAAGTCGGCTACGCGGCGAGCTTCTTCGAATGGTTCGCGGAAGAAGCGAAGCGCAGCTACGGCGATGTGATTCCGAGCCCGAAGCCCGATTCGAAGATCATCGTCACGCGTGAGCCGGTTGGCGTGGTCGCGGCGATCACGCCGTGGAATTTCCCACTCGCGATGATCACGCGCAAAGCCGGTCCCGCGATCGCGGTGGGCTGCACGATGGTCCTGAAGCCTTCCGAGGAAACGCCGCTGTCCGCGTTCGCGCTGGCCGTGCTCGCCGAGCGCGCGGGCATTCCGGCGGGCGTGTTCAACATCGTGTCGGGCGATGCCGTCGCGATCGGCGGCGTGCTGACGGAGTCGCCCGTCGTGCGCAAGCTGTCGTTCACGGGCTCGACGCGCGTCGGCAAGCTGCTCGCGAAGCAGTCGGCGGATACGCTGAAGAAGCTGTCGCTGGAACTGGGCGGCAACGCGCCGTTCATCGTGTTCGACGATGCCGATATCGAGGCAGCCGTGCAGGGGGCGATGGCGTCGAAGTTCCGCAACACGGGGCAGACCTGCGTGTGCGTCAACCGCTTCTATGTTCAGGACGGCATCTACGACGCATTTACCCAGGCGCTGACGGAAGCCGTGAAGAAGATGCGCGTCGGCGATGCGCTGAAGGGCGACGTCGAGCAAGGTCCGCTGATCAACGAAGCGGCGTTGATGAAAGTCGAGGCGCATGTCGCCGATGCGTTTCAACATGGCGCGAAGGCGCTGACGGGCGGCAAGCGTCACGCGCTGGGCGGCACGTTCTACGAGCCGACCGTGCTCGTCGACGCGACGCAACCGATGCTGATCGCCGAAGAAGAAACCTTCGGCCCGGTGGCGGCGTGCTTCCGCTTCAAGACGGAAAACGAAGCGATCAAGGCCGCCAACGACACGCCGTTCGGTCTGTCCGCGTACTTCTACACGCGCGATCTGGGGCGTGCATGGCGCGTCGCGGAAGCGCTGGAAAGCGGCATGGTCGGCATCAACGAAGGGATCATCTCGACGGAAGTCGCGCCGTTCGGCGGCGTCAAGCAGTCCGGCCTCGGCCGTGAAGGCTCGAAGTACGGCATGGATGAATACGTCGAACTGAAGTACATGATGATGGGCGGTCTGGGCCGCTAGGCCGTCGAGGCTTCGTCTGCCACGCGCGGCGGAAAAGCAAGAAGCACGCGTCCTGGCGCGCACCACGGGACGCGATAACAAGGAGACATCTTGAGCGATCAAGACCTGCTTGCGCGGCCGTCCGGCCCCGCATCCCCGTCCTCGCGCGTTTCAGCGCCGGCCCAATCTCAAACCTCGCAATTCACGAATAGCAACACCGTCTCGCTCGACGACGTTCCCCTCAACCGGTTTCACATCAAGATCGCCGGACTGACGTTCGGCGCGCACTTCACGGAAGGCTTTGCACTCGGCACGATCGGTTATGCGCTCGCGTCGCTCAACAAGCAGATGCCGCTCGATGCGTTCTGGCAAGGGATGATCGGCAGTTCCGCGCTGATGGGGATTTTCGTCGGCAGCCTGGTGTTCGGCTGGCTGTCGGATCGCATGGGCCGCCAGCGCATTTTCCTGCTGAGCTTTCTGATCATCACGCTTGCGGCTTTCGCGCAGTTCTACGTGTCGTCGCCAGCGATGCTGTGCGCGCTGCGCGTGCTGATCGGCTTCGGCATGGGCGGCGATTTCGCCGTCGGTCACGCGATTCTCGCGGAGTTCTCGCCGCGCAAGCATCGCGGCACGCTGCTCGGTTCGTTCAGCGTGATCTGGACGATTGGCTACGTGGTCGCGAACGTGCTCGGCCTGTGTTACGCGGACGCGTCGCCCGATGCGTGGCGCTGGCTGCTGGCGTCGGCGGGCGTGCCCGCGCTCGCGGTGCTGGTCATGCGGATCGGCACGCCGGAATCGCCGCGCTGGCTGCACGGCAAGGGACGCGTCGCGCAAGCGCAGGCCATCGTGCTGAAATACTTCGGCCCGAACGTGACGATCGACGGCGCGCATGACGATCACGCCCACGCTGCTCAAGGTGGCTTTGCGCGTCTTTTCAGGCGCGATCTGATCCGCCGCACGATCTTCAATTGCGCGTTCTTCGTGTGCCTCGTGATTCCGTACTTCGCGATCTACACCTTCCTGCCGTCGATCCTCAAGGCGATTCATCTCGACAACGGCTCGGGCGCGGATTTCCTGCTCAACGGCTTTCTCGTGCTCGGCGCACTGCTCGGCATCTGGCTGACGATCGTGCTGTCGCGCCGCGCGTTCCTGATCGGCTCGTTCGCGGTGACGTGCCTGTCGTTGCTTGCGCTGAGTGTGCTGCCGGAATCGGCGGCGCTGTGGATGATCGTCGCGTTCGCCGTGTTCACGCTGACGATGTCGGCGTTCTCGAATCTGGTCGGCGTGTTTCCGCCCGAGTGCTTTCCGACGGAAGTGCGTGCCTGCGGCGTCGGTCTGGCGATTGCGTGCAGCCGCCTGGGCTCCGCCGTCGGCACGTTCCTGCTGCCGCTCGGCATCGCGCAACTCGGTTTTCATTCGACGATGCTCGCGTTGTCCGCCGTGCTGCTGGTTGGGATGATCGTTTCGATCGCGTGGGCGCCTGAGACGAAGCATCTGACGCTGAATCAGGCGAGCGGCGCCTGACGAAGCGCGCACCGATAACGCATTCTTCGGTTAAAGCCCGAAGCGCCCATGAGGGTGCTTCGGGCTTTTCTATTTGAGCCTGCACTGCATAGCGCATGTATCGGCTTGCACGAAGCCTGAAATGTCATTTCCGAGCGTTTTAAACATTTTTATTTACGTCTCTCATCTGCAATAAAAAGACTTTCCCAATTCCGTTCAAAACCGGCTCCTTAAAAGATAGAACCATTGATCTTGGTCATTCAGTACCGCTATATGTCGATGTTAATTTTATCGACGCTCAACGACACCGACGCTTACTGTTCAATCAGTTTTCTGATTTGAGCCGCATATCAAGGCGACACGTCGGCAAGATTTGAACGCCGGGATCACTGCAGTCCGCGAGCGTTAATCAAATATTTCTCGCGACGCTTGATGCGGGCTTCCTCTCTTGAAGTCATTCCAGGGAACACGGGTCGTTGATGTTCGTTATTCAAGGCGTTTCAGTCGTCTTCGGTGTTCGTCTGACTTGCAACGCAAACGTTTGCGTCATTTTTTATTGGTAACTACTTCAGGAGCATAAGCATGCAAAAACGCATTGTGTCCACGGCCGTTATCGGTCTGATGGCATTGCTGTCCACGGCAGCTCAGGCGGCCGACGGCACGATCACGTTCACAGGTTCTGTCACCGACACCACCTGCTCGATCAATGGCACGGCGAGCGGTACGGCCGCCGATGTCGCGGTGATTTTGCCGACCGTGCAGGCCGGCTCGCTGCCAGCCGCTGGCGCAACGGCGGGCACGTCGAGTCTCGGCGATGTCCGTCTCACGCTGAGCGGTTGTTCGGGCGCGGCCACGAAGGCGATCGCGCGCTTCGAGAACGGCCCGACCGTCGATCAGAGCAGCGGTTATCTGACCAACCAGGCATCGGCCACCCCTGCGCAAAACGTGCAGGTGCGCCTGCTGAACGCGAATGCGCAACCGATCAACGTCCTGACGGGCGCCAACAACACGCTCGCCACGAACGGCGCGACGATCACGGGCGGCGCGGCCACGCTGAACTATTTCGCGCAGTACTACGCAACGGGCAAAGCGCAGCCGGGTAACGTGAGCACGTCGGTTCAATACACGATGCAGTATCAGTAACCAGCTGGAGTGGGGCGTGCGCTTGCGTGCATGCCCCGATTCTTTTGCATTGCACGGAGCACGCGCGACATGTCAATGAAACGAAGACTGAGCTGGCTATGGCAGACGGTTCTGCTGGCGGCTGTGATGGCTGCGGGCGCCGCGCATGCCAGCGTGACGATTGCCGGCACGCGCGTTGTCTATCCGCTCGATCAGCGCGAAGTGACAGTCAAGCTGACCAACGACAGCCGCAATCCGTCGCTGGTCCAGGTCTGGCTCGACAGCGGCGACGCCAACGCGGAGGTCGACGAAAGCAGAACGCCGTTCGTGATTACGCCGCCTATTTTCCGCATGAACGCGGGCCGGTCGCAGACCTTGCGCATCATCTACAGCGGCGATGTGCTGCCGCAGGACCGGGAATCGGTGTTTTGGCTCAACGTGCTCGATATTCCGCCGAAGGCCGTGCCAAAGCCGGACGTCAACACGCTGCAACTCGCGTACCGCACGCGAATCAAGCTCTTCGCGCGTCCGCCGACATTGCCGGGTACGCCGGAGGATGCGCCGCGTCAGATCGAATGGAAAGTCTTGCCGGCCGAGGAAGGCAAGGGACAAGCACTGCTCCTGTCGAATCCGACGGCCTACCACGTGTCGTTCAGCAAGATTACGGTGACGGCGAACGGCCGTCGCTATGAGTACGACGCGGGTGGCATGGTCGTGCCGCACGGTGAGGAGACCTTTGTCATTCCGAAGATGGAAGGGGTTCAGTCGGGTCAGATTCACTACATCGCCATCAATGACTTTGGCGGTGTGATCGAGGGCGACGCAGTCATCCGTCCATGAGCCGCTCGATGTAGCGCCATGTGCGGCCGTTGTCGGCCGCGTTCCATTTCTACTCTGCCGAACGTGAAGACGTGTGCCTGCGCGCACGGCGGGTCGTTGCGCGCGTGTGCTGGGCATTTCTGTTGAGGCCGAAATTTACGGGAGGCGATCGCGTCATGCAGGACCTCGCTTCGTCAGACCGCCATGCATGCCACGAGCTTCGTGCACGCGATGATTTCCCGACATGACCTGCTTTCGCCACCCTGATGTTCCGATGCCCGGTCCACGGACCTTGCGCCCTGTTGCTGCGCTGATTTCGCCCGTGTTCGCGATGATCGCCGGGCTGTATGCCGACCACGCGACGGCCGCCGACCCGGTGAATCCCGTCGATTTCGACCCGACGTTTCTTCAATCGGGCTCGAAGGTCGATGTTTCGCGCTTTTCGCGCGGCAACGCGATTGCGCCTGGCAGCTATTACGTCGACGTCTGGCTCAACGACGCGCGCACGGCGCGTGAGAACGTACGCTTCGTGCCGACGGGCGAAGGTCAGAGCGCGCGCGCCTGCGTGACACGATTGATGCTGGAAAAGTGGGGCGTCGATTTCTCGCGCGTCGCCGCAACGGAAGGGAACGCGACGCCGCCGGCCGCGAACGAGTGTATCGACGTGAGCGTCGTTGTGCCGCAAGCCACCGTCGATTTCGACTTTTCCGAGCAAAAGCTCGCGCTCACCGTGCCGCAGAAGTACATGCGCAGCCAGGCGCGCGGCTACGTGCCGCCCGAGTTGTGGGAGAGCGGCGTCAATGCCGGTTTCCTCAGCTACAACGCGAACGTCTATCAGTCGGGCAACAACGGCACGAACACGACGCAGGGCTATGTCGGACTGAATGTCGGCGTAAATGTGGGCGGCTGGCATTTCCGACATCAGTCGTCCGTCACGGCGATGACGGGACAGACCACGCAGTTCGACGATATTGCGACCTATCTTCAGCATGACGTAACGAAGCTGCGCTCGCAGGTCGTGGTGGGCGAAGCCTTTACCACCGGGGACGTGTTCAACAGCGTCGCGTTTCGCGGCGCGCAGATCGCCACCGACGACCGCATGCTGCCGGAATCGCTGCGCGGCTACGCGCCTGTCGTGCGCGGCACGGCTGAATCGAATGCGCGCGTCAATATCAGCCAGAACGGCCAGACAATCTACGAAACCGTGGTGCCGCCCGGACCGTTCGAGATCCGGGACATCTACCCGACGGGCTACGGCGGCAACCTCGAAGTGAGCGTGACGGAAGCCGACGGCCGCCAGAAGTTTTTCACCGTGCCGTATGCATCGGTCGCGCAATTGCTGCGGCCGGGCATGACGCGTTTCGCCTTGACGGCCGGCCAGCTTCGCGATGCATCGCTGCAGAGCAAGCCTGTTTTCGCGCAACTGACGTTGCAGCGGGGCCTGACGAATCTCGTCACGCTCTATGGCGGCGCCATTGCGGCAGACGGCTATCTGGCCGCGAACTTCGGCGTCGCGCTGAATACGCCCGTGGGCGCGGTCGCGGGCGACGTCACATTGGCACGCACACAGGTGCCGGGCCAGGCAACGATGCAAGGCAACAGCCTGCATATCAGCTACAGCAAGTTCGTCGATGCGACGGACACCAACTTTGCGCTCGGCGCCTATCGCTATTCGAGCTCCGGCTATCTCAATCTCACCGACGCCGCGCGGCTGCGCGATTACGTCGAGCGTGGATCGGTGGGCAATCCTGCCGACCGCACGCGCGGCCAGTTCCAGCTGTCGATCAGCCAGAGGCTGGCGCAATACGGCTCGCTATTCGTCAACGTCACGGCGCAGGACTACTGGAATCGCGGTGGACGCGACACCTTCTATCAGGCCGGGTACTCGAACAGTTACCGGTTCGGCACTTATAGCGTGACGTTGGGGCGCACCCAGAACGCGTATGGCGAGCCGTCGAACCAGATCATGCTGACCACGACGATTCCGCTCGGCAAGTCGCGGCACGCGCCGATGCTTTCCTCGACCTACAACCGCAACGGCGACACGTCGAGCCTGCAGGCAAGCATGAGCGGCTCCGCAGGCGACGGCAATCAATACTCGTACAACGTCTACGGCACGATGAACAACGCATCGGCGACGGGCGTCAGCGGCAACGGCGGTGCGAGCGGCACGTACCGCGGACCCTACGCGCAGTTGACGGCGTCGGCGAGCGGCGGCTCGCATACGTCGCAGGTGTCGGCGGGCGCGAGCGGCTCGATCGTCGCGCATCGCGGCGGCGTCACGTTCTCGCAGACGGTCGGCGAGACCTTCGGCATCGTCGAGGCGCAGGGCGCGCAAGGCGCGCGTTTGCCGGGGGCGACGGGCGCGAAGATCGACGGCGACGGCTACGCGATCGTGCCTTACCTCACACCGTATGCGATGAACACGGTGGATATCGATCCGAAGGGCGCGTCGATGGATGTCGAATTCGAGTCGACCTCGGAGAGCGCGGCGCCGCGTCTTGGATCCGTCGTGCTGTTCAAGTACCGGACCGACACCGGCCGCGCCGCGCTGATTCGCGCACCGCGCGTGGGTGGCAAGGCGCTGCCGTTCGGCGCGGAGGTCAGCGACGAGACAGGCAAGAGCGTGGGCGTCGTCGGGCAGGACAGCCGCATCTTCGCGCGCGATCTGTACGAGCAAGGAAAGCTGACGGTGAAGTGGGGCATCAAGACCAGCCAGCAATGCAGCATCGATTACACGCTGCCGCCGCGCAAGGAAAGCGGCAAGGCGGAAATCGGCTTTGCATTGATAGACGCGCATTGTCTGCCCGTTGCGCGTGCGGCGGCAAAACCGCTGGTGACTGCGCCGGCGAAATAGCCTCGACCAGAGGCTTTGCATATCAGGAGAAGGACGAGATGAAACTGGCGACGATGGTTAAACGTAGCGGCGCACGGTGTTTCAGGCGATCGCTCCAGATGGCCGTGCTGATGGCCGTGCTGCTGGCTGCTTCGGCGGCTTATGCCACGCCGATCACCGAACAGGGAGGCCCATGCCATGTTTGACGCGAGAATTTTACAGCCGACATCGCCGCATGTTGTCGGCCGGATTATCCAGCGCGATGTTGCGCCGCTGCGCCGGGTGCTGCGCCTTGCGCTGTTCGTGCTGATGTGTGCGACATCGGCTCCCGCGCAGGCGAACATTTCATGCGGACTCGGAAATGTCAACCTGCCGCTTTGGGTGGGGACCATTTCGGTGCCTTTCAGGGCAGAGGTCGGTCAGACGATAGCTAGCGTTCCACCCATCACGTTCCAGATGAGCTGCCGCTTTGTGAACCGCGTGAACCCTGGAACTGAGGCGACTAACTACGCCAATTTCGCGACGACGCAGCTCGCGCCAGGATTCTCCGACGTTTACCAGACGGGTACCGCCGGAATCGGCATCCGCTATACCTTCGATTCGGCGCGATGCAACGCGACACGCGTCGTGATGACCAATGGTCAGGCGCGGGTGGGCTGTTACTTCAGTGGACCTCTGGACGGTCCTTACCAGAACGCGAATATCACCGTCTCACCGACGCTGGTTGTTACGGGGACGTTGCCGCCTGGCACGACGGCGCTTTCATCCATCCCACCCGTGACGATCCTGTTTACAGAAAGCGATCAAACCACCTCATGGGTTAAGGATCCTTTGTTCACGGGGGCGGCGACCGGCCAGTTCGTTCATGCGACGTGCTCGGTGAAAGAGCCCAATGTGTACGTTTCGCTTCAAACCGCCAACGCGCGGGCATTTTCGGTCGGCATTGGCTCAGTCACGCCTGCGCAACCGTTCCAGTTGTCGCTCGAGTGCGCGAGGGGCGCGAAGGTGTTGATCACGTTGACCGACAGCGTCAGCCCGGATAACCGGACCAATTTGCTGAATTTGACGAACGACTCGACCGCGCGGGGCATCAGGATTCAGATACTGAACAGCGTCGGCGCTTCCGTGTTCTTCGGCGCGGATTCGGCTGCGCCGGGGAACCAGAACCAGTGGCTGATCGGCGATTCGCCGGACGGAACGCTTCAGGTGCCGATGAGCGCCCGCTATGTGCGGACGGACGCGGTAACGCCGGGCAGCGTCAAGGCGCTGGCGACCTTCACGATGTCGTATCAGTGACGATCGGCTAGTCGTAGCGGCGCTCGGTTGTCGGAGCGCAGGCCCGGGGAAGCCCGAAGCGTTCTTCGCGAGCGCTTCGGGCTTTTTTCTTTTGCACTGCGACTTTTGAGATGTGCGGACGACGTTTCTGGGACTTAGACCCAATCTCGAAAATGTTTCTTGTATCGCAAAAAAACTGCGCTAGACCGTGGAGCCGGTGTTCCGAATGGCGTTTCAGGGTATTCGTTGGCCGCGCGACAATCTCAAAAATTTGAGAATCGTCTTAAATCTTCGTTGGCGAGCCAATTTTAAGATTGTTTCTGTGCTGAACGACGACGCGGCCGAACAAAGTAGCAGGCCGGACAGCATCGATCAGCGTAAGCGGTGCGATCTCGTCAACGCGAAAGTGCCGCCGGATTTTCCAGATCAGCCTTGATTCGTCCATCAGAAATTTAGGAGCATTCAAATGCAAAAGCGCCTCATCCCCGCAGTCGTCATCGTCGCAATGGGCATCGTCAGTCTTCAATCGATGAGAGCACACGCCGCCGACGGCACGATCACCATCAACGGCGCAGTGTCGGACACGACCTGCTCGATCAACGGTGTCGCGGCGGGTTCGCCCGCGGATGTGTCGGTCACCCTGCCGACCGTCCAGGCCGGTTCGCTGGCCGCGGCTGGCGCCACGGCCGGCACGTCGAACCTCGGCGATATCAGGTTTTCGCTGAGTGGCTGCTCGGGCACGGCGACGAAGGCTGTCGCGCGCTTCGAAAACGGCTCGAACGTCGATCAAAGCAGCGGTTATCTGCTGAACAAGGCATCCGCTTCCCCGGCGCAGAACGTCGAAGTGCGCCTGCTGAACGCGACGATGCAGCCGATCAACATCCTGACCAACGCGAACAACGACGCGGCGACCAACGGCGCGGTCATCACCGGCGGCGCGGCGATGCTGAATTACTTCGCGCAGTACTACGCCACGGGCAAGGCGCAGCCGGGTAGCGTCAGCACGTCGGTCCAGTACACAATGCAGTACCAGTAAGCGGGACCGAAGAGGGTGTTTGTTGCAGCAAACACCCTCTTCAGAAAGATTGTTTCGATAACGCGCAGTAAAAGGTGAAGCGATGAAAACGATAGGTCGGTTGCTGGCTGGTGCGGGCGTGGCATGTGCGTTGTTCGCGGGCGCGGCTCAGGCGAGCGTGACGATTGGCGGCACGCGGGTCGTGTATCCGCTGGATCAGCGCGAAGTGACTGTCAAGCTGAACAACGACAGCCGCGCGCCTTCGCTGGTGCAGGTCTGGATGGACGACGGCAACGTCGACGCGAAGCCGGGCGACAGCAAGGCGCCGTTCGTCATCACGCCGCCCATCTTCCGCATGGATGCGGGCAAGTCGCAGACACTGCGCGTCATGTACAGCGGGGAAGCACTGCCGCAGGACCGCGAGTCCGTGTACTGGCTCAACGTGCTGGACGTGCCGCCCAAAGCCGACGCCAGGCCTGACGCCAATACGCTGCAATTCGCCTATCGCACGCGCATCAAGGTGTTCGTGCGGCCGCCGAAGCTGCAGGGAACGCCGGACGAGGCGCCGCGCCAGCTCGACTGGAAGGTCGTACCGGCTCCGGAAGGTAAGGGCCAGGCGCTCGCGGTGTCGAACCCGACGGCGTATCACGTTTCGTTCAGCGAGATCAGCGTGTCGTCGAGCGGCGCTACATACAAAAACGAACGCGGCGGCATGGTCGCGCCGCGCGGCAAGGAGATCATTTCCGTGCCGCAGATGAACGGCGTGAAGTCCGGCAAGGTGCACTACGTCGCGATCAACGACTTCGGCGGCGCAATCGAAGGCGACGCGGACATTGCGCCTTAACACGTTTCGCCATCACCCCGAGGCGCCGGTTTCGCTGGCGGCCTTGATCTGCTTGAAATCTCAAAAAGACGTTCGCGCGAGGCGATCAGATACGCGCTGATCCTTTGTGCGCGCGGATCTTGGGCATCTCAAAATTAGGAGTCGTCTGAGGTACTCCTATCTCGTAAATCCATAACATCGATTCATGCCTGATCGACAGGCCAGAGTTCTTCTGAATCGAAGTTATCGGATCATGAAACCCTCACGCCAACGCCAATCGCAACGCCCGGCAAGTGCAGCAGCCGGTTCGTTCATCCTGAATCCCGTCACGGCCGTCGTGCTGTCCGTATTTGCGATGGCAGGCTTGATGAATGCGGGCATCGCGTGTGCGGCGGAAGCAGGCGGCGCGGTCGAGTTCGATACGACGTTTCTGCAGATCGACTCGCAACGGGTCGACGTCGCGCGCCTTGGGCGCGGCAACGTCGTGTCGCCGGGTGCCTACACGGTCGACATCGTGGTCAACGACAACCCCGTCGCGCGCGACGCCGTGCGCTTCGTCGCGACGCATGAAGGCGAGAACGCGCGCGCATGTCTGACGCGCAAGATGCTTGAGCGCTACGGCGTCGATTTCTCGAAGCTGGCAAGCGACGATGCGAAGGCATCCGCGCCTGCCGCTGACGAATGCATTGATGTAAGCGCGATCATTCCTGATGCAACCGTCGACTTCGACTTCGGCGAACAAAAGCTCGCCATCACGATTCCGCAAAAATACATGCACAATCTGGCGCGCGGCTACGTCGCGCCGGAGCTGTGGGACAAGGGCGTGAAT
The DNA here is from genome assembly GCF_002902945.1 of Paraburkholderia caribensis. Taxonomy (NCBI): domain Bacteria; kingdom Pseudomonadati; phylum Pseudomonadota; class Betaproteobacteria; order Burkholderiales; family Burkholderiaceae; genus Paraburkholderia; species Paraburkholderia caribensis. Next base: position 2,690,798 of record NZ_CP026102.1, on the reverse strand, counting down.
GCAGGCTTCCTCAGCTACAACGCGAACATGTATCGTTCGGACAGCGGCGGCGTGCATTCGACGCAAGCCTATCTCGGCCTGAACAGCGGCGTGAATATCGGCGGCTGGCACTTCCGGCATCAATCGTCGATGACGTCGGCGACGGGTCAGTCGGCGCAGTTCGACAACATCGCCACTTACGTGCAGCACGACGTCACCAAACTGCGCTCGCAGGCGACGCTCGGCGACGCGCAAACGACAGGCGACGTGTTCGACAGCGTCGCGTTCCGCGGCGCGCAGATCGCGACCGACGACCGCATGCTGCCCGAATCGCTGCGCGGTTACGCGCCTGTGGTGCGCGGCACGGCGGAATCGAACGCGCGCGTGACGGTGCGCCAGAATGGCCAGGTGATTTACGAAACGAGCGTGTCGCCCGGTCCGTTCGAAATCAGGGATCTGTACGCAACCGGCTACGGCGGCAATCTCGACGTGACCGTGACGGAAGCCGATGGACGTAGCCGCAGTTTCACGGTGCCGTATGCAGCAGTCGCGCAGTCGCTGCGCGCGGGCACGACGCGTTTTGCGGTAACGGCAGGCGTACTGCGCGACGATTCGCTGCAAACGAAGCCTGGCTTCACGCAGTTCACGGTGCAGCGCGGGCTGACGAATCTCGTCACGCTGTACGGCGGCGGCATCGTATCGAACGGTTATGTCGCGGCGAATCTGGGCGCGGCGTTCAACACTAAATTCGGCGCCGTCGCGGGCGACGTCACGACAGCGCGCACGCAAGTGCCCGGCGCGGGGACGCAGCAAGGGCAAAGTCTGCACGTCGGCTATAGCAAGTTCGTCGACGCAACCGATACCAACATCGCGCTGGGCGCATATCGTTACTCGGACGCTGGCTATATGGGTCTTGCCGAAGCCGCGCGTACACGCGACGCCGCGCTGCATGGCGGCGATGCCAACGCGGCCGACCAGGCGCGCGGCCGTCTGCAACTGACGGTCAACCAGAACCTGAAAGACCGCGGCTCGGTATTCGCGACGGTTTCGTCGCAGCATTACTGGAACCGTCCCGGGCGCGACGTGTTCTACCAGGCGGGTTACTCGAACGGCTTCAAGTACGGCACCTATAGTGTTACTGCGGGCCGCACGCGCAGCGCTGACGGCACGCTGTCCAACGAGATCATGCTCAGCACGACGATTCCGCTTGGCCACACGCAGCATGCCCCGATGCTCTCGACCAATCTGAACATGGGCAACGGCGCGGCGACGGCGCAAACGAGCCTGGGCGGCTCGGCGGGCGAGCGCAACCAGTATTCGTACAACGCGTATGCGACGGCGGGGCAGGGTTCGTCGTCGGGTGCGAATGTGAACGGCGGCGTCAGCGGCACGTGGCGCGCGCCTTATTCGCAGGTGACGGCCTCGGCGAGCGCGGGCTCCAGCGCGACGCAGGTCTCGGCGGGCGTGAGCGGCTCGATCGTCGCGCATCCGGGCGGTGTGACGTTCTCACAGACGGTCGGCGATACGTTCGGGATTGTCGAGGCGAAGGGTGCGGAAGGCGCGATGGTGTCGAGCGCGTCGGGTGTGAAGGTGGACTCGCGCGGCTACGCGGTCGTGCCCTTCCTCACGGCGTACGGAATGAACACGGTGGATATCGACCCGAAAGGTTCGTCGAGCGATGTGGAGTTTGTGTCAACGTCGGAGCGCGTCGCGCCGCGACTGGGCTCCATCGCGATGCTGAAGTTCAAGACCAACACTGGCCGCGCAGCGTTGGTTCGCGCGCCTCGCATGGGTGGCGAGGCGCTGCCGTTCGGGGCGGAAGTGACGGACGCAGACGGGCGCAGTGTCGGGGTGGTTGCGCAGGACAGCCGCATTTTCGCGCGTGGGCTCGACGACAAGGGCGTGCTCGTGGTGAAGCTGGGCGAGAACGTGCGGGACGTGTGCCGCGTCCAGTACTCGCTTCCCGTGAAAGGCGACACGGCGGGTCTGGCTTATCTGTCGATTGAAAGCCATTGCGTGAACGATGCGCTGACTGCGTCGGCGGAACGCGACGCAGTGGTTGACAAAGCTGTCAACTGAAACAGATAAGTCGGCGCGCTGCGGTTTCCGCTTTGCATGCGAGCGTTCTATAAAAGAAGCAGGCAGCGAACCAACATCAAAAAATGGAGAACAAGATGAAACAATGTGCAGTATTCGCCATGTTCGGACATCGGATGCGTGGTCTGCTGACGCTGGCGGTGTTGGTCCTGGCATTCACCGCGGCGCCGGGCGCGCATGCTACTCCGATCTCGTGCAACGTCACTGGACAGACCAGCGATCCGCCTGCCGTCGGCGCCGTTTCGTTCGGGCGCGACGCGCCCGTCGGCAGCGCGACGCCTGCCTACTCGAACACCTTGAGCTTCCACTGTCAAGGCGACCCATGTTGCGACCGCGACATCTACCTGTATTTCAAGGCAGCGCCGACCACGCTCGTGCCGGGCTACAACGACGTCTATCCGACTAATGTGTCGGGCATCGGTGTCCGTTTCACGATATCGAACGGACCTGCGACTACGTGCAACAGTTTGCCGGCGATGGTGTCCAACGCGAGTCTACAGGTGATATGTCATCAGTTGCCCGGGAACACGACGCCCGGTTACGACTTTAACGTGACGATCTCGGCGCAGTTCATCAAGACGGGCGCCGTTGTGCCGGGCGCGCTCACTACGATTCCCGCGCTGTCGATCGCGAATTACAAGAACAATCAGAGCGGTACAGACGCGTGGGGCAACGCGTTTACAGGGGCGGCCAGCGGAAGCTTCAGCAGCATCGCCTGTTCGGTGACGCAGTCGGCCGTTCTGGTAACGATGCCGCAGGCAAATACGAAAGATCTTCCGTCCGTTGGCGCGACGACAGGCACCACGCCATTCAGTCTCTCGCTGAACTGCGACCCGGGTGTACGCGTCGCCGTAACCGTGACGGATGCCACAACGCCGTCGAACGGGAGCAATACCCTTTCGTTGACGGCGGACTCGACCGCGAAGGGCATCGGCTATCAGCTTTCATACGCGAATGTCCCGATTCTTTACGGACCGGATTCGTCGGCTGCTGGAAATACGAACCAGATTATGGTGTCGTCGTCACCGACTTCGGGCGGCGCGTTTTCGGTGCCGCTCAAGGCGAGCTACATCCGGACGGGCGTCGTGAATCCAGGAACGGCTAACGCGAAGGCCACGTTTACCATGTCGTATCAGTAACGGTCGCGCTTGCGGGCCGGTGCATTGGAGCATCGTCTGACAACAAGGCCCGAAGCATCTGCCGAGACGCCTCGGGCTTTTTTATGCGTGGCGAACAGTTGCGCGCGCCTTCACCCGCTCCAGTGGGGTTTCACCACCGGAAGCGACCCCGACCCGCGACACCAGCTAAAATAATGGGTTATCCCGGTACGTGTATCATCGCCGCTTCGCCTCGATTCCAGCGGGCGGCAGCCGGCCCATTGCCGGGCCCGATTGCCGTATCGCCGCCCGCCACAAGGGCGTGCGCCATGACCCTAATTGCCAATGTCAGTCTCCGAACTCAAACGCCGCCGCACGTTCGCGGTCATTTCCCACCCGGACGCGGGTAAAACCACGCTTACGGAAAAGCTGCTGCTGTTCTCGGGCGCGATCCAGATCGCGGGCACCGTGAAGGGCCGCAAGAGCAACCGCTACGCGACGTCCGACTGGATGGAAATCGAAAAGCAGCGCGGCATTTCCGTCGCCAGTTCGGTGATGCAGTTCGAGTACGGCGACTGCGTGATCAATCTGCTCGACACGCCGGGCCACGAGGACTTCTCGGAAGACACCTACCGCGTGCTGACGGCCGTCGATGCCGCCGTGATGGTGATCGACGGCGCGAACGGCGTTGAAGCGCAGACGCTCAAGCTGCTCGAAGTGTGCCGCAGCCGCAAGACGCCGATCGTCACGTTCATCAACAAGCTCGACCGCGAAGTGCGCGAGCCGCTCGATCTGCTCGACGAAATCGAACAGCATCTTGGTGTATCGGCGGTGCCGTTCACCTGGCCGATCGGCATGGGCAAGGACTTCCAGGGCGTCTACGACATCCAGAACGATCAGGTGCGCGTGTTCCGCGCGGGGCAGGACACGCTCGGCGGCGCGGTCGAAACGCTGCGCGCGCCGGACGACGCGGAAGGCGAGCGCCGCTTCGGCCACGCCTGGGTACGCGCGAAAGAAGAGATCGATCTGATTACGGGCGCAACGCCCTCGTTCGATCGCGACGAGTTCCTCGCGGGCCAGCAGTCGCCCGTGCTGTTCGGCTCGGCGATCAACAACTTCGGCGTGAAGGAAATTCTCGATGCGCTGGTCGATCTCGCGCCGCCGCCGTCCGCGCGTCTGACGGTGCAGCGCCCGGTGCAGCCGGACGAGCCGAAGTTCACGGGCGTCGTCTTCAAGGTGCAGGCGAACATGGATCTGGCGCACCGCGACCGCGTCGCGTTTATCCGCGTGTGTTCGGGACGTTTCGAGCGCGGCATGGCGCTGAAGGTCACGCGCAACAACAAGACGTTCCGTGCGAACAACGTCGTGACGTTCCTGTCGCAGCGCCGCGAGACGGTCAGCGAAGCGTACGCGGGCGACATCATCGGTATTCCGAATCACGGCACGCTGAGTCTCGGCGATACGCTGACGGAAGGCGAAATGCTGCAGTTCGTCGGCCTGCCGTTCTTCGCGCCGGAAATTTTCCAGACGGTCGAAGTGGTCGATCCGATGCGCTCCAAGCAACTTGGCGAAGCGCTGAAGCAACTCGGCGAAGAAGGCGCGATTCAGGTGTTCAAGCCGGTCATGGGCGGGCTGACCATTCTCGGCGCGGTTGGGCAGCTGCAGTTCGAAGTGGTGTCGCACCGACTGTCGACAGAATACAAGGTCGATGTGCGGATGGCGCCGGCGCGCTACCGGATGTCGCGCTGGGTGACATGCGACGACGCAGCCGAATTGCGCCGCTTCTGCGATTCATACGCGCAACGTATCGCCTACGATGCCGCCGATGCGCCGACCTATCTCGCGTCGCACATCTCCGAGATCGAAGTCGCGCAAAAGGCGTGGCCGAAGATCGTGTTCAACGAACTGCGCGAACATTCGGGCGCGCCGTTCCGGAAGGCGATGTAAAGCGAAGGACGGGCCGCCCGGCCCGTCCTTTCAAATGCGCGCCGGTTTGCGCATACGCAACACCCACGGCATCACTGATACGAGACCGTATAGGTAAGCTGCCCTTGCAACATCCCGGCCGAGACGGCGCCTGTGCGGTAATACTTGAGATTGAAGCCGATCGGGTAAGTGCCGCCTGTCGATGGATTGTATTGACTGAGCGTGTGTGCTGTCCCAAGAGCGAACGGGTTATCGGAATCATCCGTGACCATCAGGTCGACGCCCTTCACAGTCGACGTTTCACTCACTGAAAAAGTACCTGCAGCCGCATTGATCACGCCGCCCGGCGCATCAAGCCGGTACTGGATCGCATGGAGTTGCGGCGGACAGTTGGCCAGCGTGATGTCGAAGCGCGTGCGGCCTGCCGTAGACCCGGTCGACGACAGCGCACTCGCCGCAATGTCCGGCAGGTCGATGTTTGGGTCGGTAATGACCTGGCAAGTTTGCGCGACGATCTGGCCGCTCGTGGTCTGCAAGACCGAGATTGTCAGTCCGCCGAGCGAATACACGCCACTGGCCGTCGGGGTGATCGTGCCGGGCCCGATGGCGCCCGTCACGACAAGCTCGATGCCGTAGTAGTCGCCCCCGTTGGCGCTGTGCGTCTCACTGCCGCTGCCGGTATAGCTCCCCGTGTTGTTTGGCCCCCAATACTGCTGCCCGCCGCCGGGTCCTTTCGAATCAAAGAAGCGGATACCGATTCCAGGGACGCTTGTCGCATAGGTGTTGGACATGTTCGCGACGAGTGGCGCACCCGTCACGCCGTAGCTATAGCTGACCTGGAAGACGCAGGTTGCGTAGCTTCCCGTTGCGGGTTGAGCCTGCTGACGCGGCGACGTATACACGACAGAGCCGACGGCGGCATCGCGTGGCACGTTGATCGTGGGAATGTCGAACGTGTAAGTTTGCGTCGATACACCGTCCGCGAAGGTGCACGCGGCGTTTGCCGCCGGTATGCCCGGCGTCGTCAGGATCAGTGCAAGCAGTGCATTTCTGAAGGCAAGTACGCGCTCGCGGCGACGTTTCGAAGGAATGTGATTCATACATGGCCCGTGGCGCCGGCAGCGTTCAAGGTTGAGCGCGGCGGCGATGGCCCATATGCCGGCCCAGGTGCCGGTTCAGGGATTCCGTTTGGTTTCGCCGACGGGCAAGCGTCGACGAAACGCAATGAGGCCATCGCACGATTACGCCGCCTGTGAAACCGCGCAATCTATCGGGTGACCGGTATCAGCGCATTGATCGGCGGCAAGGCGAGTGCCGACGATACATGATCTGTTCGCACCGTCATGCCATGCCCAGCACCTGCTCCCGCATCCAGCTCGCAAACGCCTGCACATGTTCGAGCGTCGCGTGCCGCTCGGCGATATCCAGCCAGTACCCATAAGGCCCGCTCACCTCGATATCCGACATCGGCGCGAGGCTGCCTTCGCCCAGTTCCTCGACGATCATGTTGCGATCGACGATAGCGAGGCCCACGCCTTTGCGCGCCGCGTGGATCGCCTGTTCGAGCGTCGAGAACTCGATGCCGTTGTCGGCGTAATGCGCGGGCAGGCCCGCTTTTTCGAGCCAGTCGGGCCACAGGTTCAGGCGTGCGTCGTTGTGCAGTACGTGCAGCGCGGGCAGCGTTTCCAGCAGTTTGTCCAGCGGCTCGCCGCCAAGGCGCGGCGCGCCGACCAGCGTATGCCGCTCGATCATCAATAGCTCGGAATGCGCGTCGGGCAGCGCGTCGCGGCCGAAGCGGATGTTGCAGTGGCAGTCGTCGGTGGGCCCGGTGCGCACGGACAGTTCGACGTCCGGCAACTCGATGGCGAGCGAGCCGAGGCGCGGCGAAAACCATTGGGTGGCGAACGTGGGCGGCACCGACAGCACGAGGCGCCGGCGCCCTTTGGCCGTCGTGACCTGGCGCGTGCCGCGCTCGAGCGTGTCGAACGCTTCGGACACGCACGGCAGCAACTGCTGTCCGGCCTTCGTCAGACGGATGCCTTTGTGATCGCGCTCGAAGAGCTTCGCCCCAAGCGATTCTTCGAGAATCTTGATCTGCCGGCTGACGGCGCCCTGCGTGACGCACAGCGCAACGGCAGCGCGGTTGAAACTCATGTGCCGCGCCGTCTCTTCGAAAAAGCGCAACGCGATCAGCGAGGGCAGACGCCGCATAAACCTTCCTTCAGTCTCATCGTTCTTCTCTGTTACACCCGCATGCGCTTTCTTGACCGATGCGCAACAGTGGCACGACGGAAAGCCGCGCCGCGAGCCGCGGAGGCGATTCTACATGGTGCGCGGGGCGGCAGCGGGCGGACGGATGGCGCGCCTGCCCGGCGGTTCGGTCCGCACGTCCCCGGTCAAGTCTGTGGCACGCGCAAACGTCGAATGAACCCAGCCGCCTTCGACCAACCCGTCCCACAGCGCGACGCTCATCGCCTATCCTGATGGAATCGTGCGTGCTTTGGCCGCGCACCCACTCATTCGCGGAGCACCCGTGACCGTACGCAATCTCGACGCGTTGTTTCGCCCGAAATCCGTCGCCGTGATCGGCGCCTCGAATCGCGAGGGCAGCACGGGCGCGATGGTCTGGAAGCGGCTGATAGAAGGCGGCTTCGACGGCCCCGTCTGGGCCGTCAATCCGAAGTACGACATGCTCGACGGCCACGCCTGCGTCGGCAACGCGGGCGATCTGCCCGAAGCGCCCACGGTTGCGATCATCTGCACGCCGCCGACGACGTGGCCCGCCATCGTCCACACGCTCGGCGGGCACGGCACGCGCGCGGCGATCATCGTCGGCGAGGCGCGCTGCGACGACGACCGCGCCGACGTGCGCCACACGCTCGCCGCCGCGCGGCCGCATCTGTTGCGCGTCGTCGGGCCGGGCAGCCTCGGCGTCGTCACGCCCGCGCTCAAGGCGCATCTCGGCGCGCCTTCCGTGACGGTGCGCTCGGGCGGCGTCGCGTGGGTGTCGCAGTCGAATGCGTTGACGAACGCGGTGCTCGGCTGGGCGCATGCGCGCGGCCTGGGCTTTTCGCATGCGGTGGCGCTCGGCGACGAAGCCGACGTCGATGCTGGCGACGTACTCGACTATCTCGCGAGCGACCCCGGCACCCGCGCGATCCTGCTCGAAGTGGACTCCGTGAAGGCGGCGCGCAAGTTCATGTCGGCGGCGCGGGCGGCGGCGCGCAACAAGCCGGTGCTGGCATTGCGCTCGGGCCGCAGCGATCCCGACGATGCGCTCTACACGGCCGCATTCCGCCGCGCCGGCATGGTGCGCGTCGATGCGCTCGACGATCTGCTCGATGAAATCGAAACGCTGGGCGTGGGTCGCGTGGCGGCGGGCGCGACGGCAACGCTGATCACGAGCGACCGCGGCGTCGCGACGCTCGCCACCGACGCGTTCAAGGCCGCCGGCGATACGCTCGCGCCATGCCCGCCAGGCGCCGTCGATGCGCTTGCCCAAGCGTTGCCGCGCGCCGTGCCCGGCAATCCGCTGCTGCTCGGCAGCGACGCGCGCGCCGAGCATTTCGGCACGGCGCTGAAGGTGCTCGCCGATCAGCGTTCGACGGGGACGGCGTTCGTCGTGCACGCGTCGACGCACGGCGCGCCCGTCGAGGAAGTGGCGCAGGCGTTGATCGCGAATCAGCGCTACGCGTATCGCGGGCTGCTGGCGTGCTTTTTCGGCGGCGTGAAGCGCGAGACGCGCGACGCGTTGCACGAACACGGCATTCCTGTTCACACCACGCCGCAGCGGCTGGCGCGCGCGTTCGAGCGTCTCGTCGAGTATCGCCTCGTGCGCGAGCTGTTGATGCAGACGCCCGAAGGTCAGCCCGCGCGCGTGCCCGAAGCGATCGACGCCGCACAGGCGCAGGCATGCGCCGCGCTCTCGTCGGGCGTGACGCAGCTCGAAGGCGACGCCGCCGCGGGGCTGCTCGCGCACTTCGGGCTGCGCACCGTGCCCGACGAGGCGCGTGAGAACGCCGTCGTCGATATCACGGTGGAGCTGCGCGACGACGCCAACTTCGGCCCGGTGTTCTGTTTCACCGCGCCGTCCGAGCACGACGAAGCGCGGCCGATGTGCGTGTTCGGCCTGCCGCCGCTGAACCCTGTGCTGTCGGGCGACATCCTGTCGAACTCGGCGTATTCGCGCGAAGTCGCGCCCGAGCCGGTTCTGACTACGCTGACGTCGATCTCGCAGGCGGTGTCGGAGATACGCGAGATCGTTTCGCTGAAGCTCGTGCTGCGCGTGATGAGAAACGGCGCGGCGATCGTCGCGCCGCGCCTGTGGCTGTCGGCGAACCGGACGCGTTTCGCGATCATGCCGTATCCGCGGCGCTATGAAGAGACGCTCGACTGGCGCGGCCAGCGTATTACGGTGCGGCCCATTCGCCCGGAAGACGAAGCGGCGCATCGGGAGTTCGTCGAATCGATGACGCCCGACGATCTGCGCCTGCGCTTTTTCGGCGCGGTCGGCAGCTTCGATCATTCGCAGCTCGCGCGGATGACGCAGATCGACTACGACCGCGAAATGGCGTTGATCGCGACGACACAGAACGACGACGGTTCGACGCACACGCTGGGCGTCGTGCGCGCCGTCGCCGACCCGGACAACGAAACGGCCGAGTTCGCGATGGCCGTGCGTTCGGATCAGAAGGGCAAGGGGCTGGGGCGTCTGTTGATGGAGCGCATCATCGCGTATGCGCGCTCGCGCGGCACGCACTGGATTATCGGCGAGGCGTTGCGCGAGAACTCGGCGATGATCGGGCTGGCGACGGCAGTCGGCTTCACGACGACGCGTACGGAAGACCCGGGCGTGGTCGGCTTCAGGATGGCGCTCGATCAGCCGGACGAGACAGGCGCCGTGGGGTTCGGCGCGTCGCCTGCGTGTTCTGGCTCGGCTGCGGGCTCTGCCTCTGCCTCTGCGAACACGCGTCGCTGAGCGAGTATTTAAGCTGCGAGCTTCATCGCTGCCGCGTCCACCTGTTCGCGCGACACGGAGAGTTCTTCGAGCCACTCGGGGGCGTAAGTCGCGCCCGTTTCGCGTTCGAGGCGCGCGATCGTCGCTGCGCAGCGCACTGCATCCTTCGGTGTGGCGATGAACGGTTTCACCGATTGTCCTGCCGCGAAGGCTTCGAACAGCGGCACGCGGACTTCGTCGGGCAGCGCGCGGGTCCATTGATATGGCTTGCCGTTGAACGTGACTGTCGGCGGCAGCATGCGTTCTTTCTTTGCTGCGGGAATCAGGCCGAAGTTGCGGGCGGCATCGCCGATCTGATCGGCCGAGAAGAGTTCGTCGGGCGTGATGTCGAATTGCGCGATGAAGGTTTCGATCTGCTTCATTGCCGCGGCGCGGTCGTCGCGTTTTTGCTGCGCGCGGGAGACGATTTCACGGAGTTCGTCGGCTTCTTCGCTGGTGATGGTGAAGCTTGCCTGCTTCTGCTGGAGTTCGGAAAAACGCTGGAATTCGAGGTCGGACAGAAGTTTGGCCATAAAGGTTTCGGTTTGGGTTTGCGCGTGGGCGCAAAGGGATTTTTTGCGGTTTGGGAAGGGGCGACATTCTATCGCATTGGGGGTGGGAGGATCGCGTTTGGGATTTTGGTCTTCCGGTTGCGTTTTGCCTTCGTGGCGCGGGCGGCTTGGGTTGCTTTTGGTTTTGCTGGCATCCGCGGAGCCTGTCCGCATTTTTGTGGGCGAGGCGGTTAAAGGAATCGTTAGCCGCGCGCCTGCGTAAATCGATCGCCAAACAGAATAGCAAACTGGTTCATGGCTGACTTCCAGTCGAAGGCTGAGCGCACGTTTTTGGCCAGGACGTTGCGCAATGCCAGCCAGAGTAGCTTGATTGCAGCCTCGTCATTGGGGAAGTGACCGCGGGTCTTGATGATCTTGCGCAACTGCATGTTCAGACTCTCAATGGCGTTCGTGGTGTACACGACCCGCCGGATCTCGGGTGGAAACACGAAGAACGGCGTGACGTGCTCCCAGGCGCGCTGCCAGGACTGCACGATAGTCGGGTATTTCGCGCCCCATGGCCCATCAGCAAAGGCCTGCAGAGCCTGCTTCGCTGCCTCTTCGCTGGCAGCTGCGTAGATCGGACGCAGCGCCTGGGCGACAGCCTTGCGGTCCTTCCAGCCAGCGTATTCCAGGCTGTTGCGGATCAGATGCACGATGCAGGTCTGCACCGCCGTCTTCGGGTAAGCTGCGCCGATCGCGTCGGTCAGCCCCTTCAGGCCGTCAACGACCGCAATCAGGATGTCCTGGCAGCCGCGGTTCTTGAGTTCGTTGAACACCTTGAGCCAGAACTTCGCGCCCTCGGTCTGCTCAATCCACAGGCCCAGCACATCGCGCTGGCCGTCCGCCTGAATGCCCAGAGCCAGATACACCGCCTTGTTGCTGACCACACCGTCATCGCGGATCTTGACCCGCAACGCGTCGAAGAAGACCACCGGATACATCGTCTCGAGCGGACGGTTCTGCCAGGCCAGCGTTTCGGCCATCACCTCGTCGGTGACCGAACTGATGAAATCGGGCGACACCTCGGTGCCGTAGCTCTCGGCCAGAAAGGCCTGGATCTCGCGCACGCTCATGCCACGCGCGTACATCGCGATGATGCGCTCGTCAAAGCCGGTGAAGCGGCGCTCGTGTTTGGGGATCAGGATCGGCTCGAAGCTGCCGTCGCGGTCGCGCGGCAACTCGACCCGGACGACGCCACGATCGGTGATGACCGTCTTGCGGCTGGCGCCGTTGCGCTCGTTGGCCTGGCCAGCGGGTTTCGATTCGCCCGGTGGATACCCCAGATGCAGATTCATCTCCGCACCCATCGCGCGTTCGATAATCGCCTTGTTAAACGCCAGCATCAGATCCTGCACCTCGGTCGGCGTCATCGGCCCCTTGACCAGCTCGTCCAGCAGCGCTTTGGGCAGTTCAGGCAGCGGCCCTCGGGCCGCTGCCTGAGACGCCACCGTGCGTTTCTTCTTCATTGGCATATCCATGACTTTTACCTCTCATGATATGCCTCGCCCACAAAATGACGGATAGGTCCCATCCGCGAATTGCTTTTGCTTTCGCTGGCATCCGCGATGCGTTATCTAGCTTCACGCGTCGCCCCTGTGCGGGGCGGCACCTACTTTTCTTTGCCGCCGCAAAGAAAAGTAGGCAAAAGAAAGCGGCTCACACCGCCAATTCTTGACGTTTTCCCACGGGCCCCCAACGTCCCCACCCTTCACACGGCAACGCCCTTGTCCGTGTGCGTTGCCAACGCGCTGAATGAGCGCCTCACCCACTTCAAACACCCATACATGAGCCAGCGGCAGCGAATGGTACGTGCCGCCCAGGTGGCAAACTGTGTGTAGGGCCTCGGTGCTCCACATGCTTCACTCCAGACCGATTGAGCACGCGCTCCACCCTGTAAGAGCGCTAACGTGTACGTCGGGAAAACCTACACACAGTTTGCCACCTGGGCGGCCGTGGACTGTCTGGTGAGGCATGCTGAAACGCGGGAGCGTGAAGCGGGTGAGGCGCTTAGCAAGAGCGCTGGCAACGAACACGAATGACGTGATTGCCGTGTGAAGGATGGGGACGTTGGGGGCCCGTGGATAAGAACATGGGCTGGCGGTGTGAGCCGCTTTCTTTTGCCTACTTTTCTTTGCGGCGGCAAAGAAAAGTAGGTGCCGCCCCGCACAGGGGCGACGCGTGAAGCACGCTAACAATTCGCGGATGCCCGCGAAAGCAAAAGCAAAAGCAAAAGCAAAAGCAAAAGCAAAAGCAAAAGCAAAAGCAAAAGCAAAAGCAAAAGCAAAACGCCGATGCCAGCGCAAACCCCAATCAGGCTGCGCCAAAAAACCACAACAACAAAAAACCGCTACCTCACCTCAGGCCCCGCAAACATCGACAACCCCTGCACAATCTCCCGCAACATCTGCGTAACCTGATCCAGCGAAGGCGCCACATACTCATCAATCCGCTTAAGAAAAGGACAAGTCATCGCAGCAATCGCCTGCCCTGACGCCGTCAGCACAGGAAAAGTCAAATCGGTGACACCAAAAATCTGCTGACTGTCCTTCTGCGAAAACCCAGCCGCGCGAATAGCCTCGCACGCGCCTTCGAGCGCGCCATGATCGATCGTCACCTCGCCTTTGACCTTGGTGTGCTCGGCGAGCATATGCGCCCGCTGCTCAGGCGTCTGAAAAGCCAGCATCGTGCGCCCCGAACTCGTATCGATCAGCCCCACCCGCGACCCGAGCCGCACCGAAATACCCCACGTGCCAGGTCCATCCACCTGCGCAATCACCAGCAGATTGCCACGGTCGTAGACAGCAAGATGACACGACTGCTCAGCATCGGCAGCAAAGCGCTGCATCAACGGTAAAGCCTCGGAAATCAACCGGTTCATCGGCGGATGCCGATGCGCAAGCGCATACAACTTCAGACTCAGCGAATACCGGTCGCCCCCCGCCGATCGCACCACGTATTGACGCGCCACCAGCCGCTCCAGCATCCGGTACATCTCGCTCGCATTCCGCCCCAGCAGCTTCGTGATCTCGGCACGCGTCAAGCCGCTCTTCTGCTCGGCAAGCAGTTCGAGTATGTCCAGACCCTTGTCCAGCGCAGGCGCGCGATATCGGTCTGCGTCGTCCTTGTCTTCTACATCCATCGTCGGCAGTCGGTTCGTGTTTGACGTTCGCATTTGATTATCGGCTGTCAGAGGACGGGCACACAGGGCGCACAGCTCCAGGGAAAACACCCACGCACGGCACGTTGACTTGTCAATATTCGTATATGAATAATACGTTCATTGGTGAATGAATGCACCAATGCCCATAAGAAAGTGAAAGGTGGATGTACCCGGTTCGCCGGTTCCTCTTCCCACAACGCAGACGGAAGCAGGCTTGAAAGCCGCTCCCATCGACACAGGAGACAAGCATGGGTTTCGCCAGGGAGCCGCGCGCGGCTCGCCGTTTCGTTCAGAACGCGTTGACGGCCGCCGTGGCCGCGACGTGCATCGCAGGCATCACGTTCAGCGCGGCCGCGCAGGCCGACACGGCCAAGGTCGGTCTCGGCCTGCCGCTTCTCACGTCGCCGTTCTGGCAGTCGTACAACAACTATTTGCCGAAGTACGCGAAGGAAATGGGCATCGACATCCTCGCGCCCGTCAATTCGAACAACGACCCCGCGCAGCAGATCACCGACATGAACAACATGGTGAATCTCGGCGCCAAGGGCATCGTCGTCGGGCCGATCGATTCGGCGGCGATCAGCCGCGCACTCGATTCGGCATCGGCGAAGAACGTCGCCGTGGTCGCCGTCGACGTCGCGCCGACGCAAGGCAAGGTCGCGATGGTCGTGCGCGCCGACAACCGTGCGTACGGCACGAATGCGTGCAAGTACATCGGCGAGCATGTGAAGTCCGGCAAGGTCGTGCAGATCATGGGCGATCTGGCGTCCGTCAACGGACGCGACCGTTCGGAAGCCTTCCGCGCGTGCCTGAAGAGCTACCCGGCGCTGTCGCTGCTGGAGATTCCGGCGGGCTGGAAGGGCGATGTCGCGGCGAGTTCGCTGGATAGCCTGTTGACCGCGAATCCCGATGTGAAGGCGATCTACATGCAGGCGGGCGGCGTCTATCTGTCGCCGACTTTGCAGACGTTGCGCCGCAAGCAGATGCTGTTTCCCGCAGGCGATGCGAAGCACGTCGTGATCGTCAGCAACGACGGTATTCCGCAAGAGTTCGACGCGATCCGCAAGGGCGAAATCGACGCGACCATTTCGCAGCCCGCCGATCTCTACGCGAAGTACGGTCTGTACTACATGAAGGCCGCGCTCGCCGGGCAGACGTTCAAGCCGGGTCCGACCGATCACGGCAGCAACATCGTGCAGCTGCAGCCGGGAGTGCTCGAAGACCAGCTGCCCGCGCCGCTCGTGACGAAGGCGAATGTCGACGACAAGAACTTCTGGGGCAACACGCTCAAGTGAGCACTTAAGTGAGCGAGCAAATGACCCACGACGCGAACGCATCCACGCGCGCGGTCGTCGAG
This sequence comes from Paraburkholderia caribensis, assembly GCF_002902945.1. Classification (NCBI taxonomy): domain Bacteria; kingdom Pseudomonadati; phylum Pseudomonadota; class Betaproteobacteria; order Burkholderiales; family Burkholderiaceae; genus Paraburkholderia; species Paraburkholderia caribensis. Next base: position 2,675,632 of record NZ_CP026102.1, on the reverse strand, counting down.
GCGCTTGGGGTAGGCAAGCGCTTCGGCAGCCACGCGGCGCTGAGGGACGTCAGCATGCGCGTGCTGCCCGGCGAGTCGCATGCGCTCGTCGGGCGCAACGGCGCGGGGAAATCGACGCTGGTGTCGATTCTCACCGGCCTGCGCAAATCCGACACGGGCGAAGTTCGATTCGGCGGCGAGCTTGCGCCGCCCATCGCCGACCGCGACGCGTGGCGCGAGCGCGTCGCGTGCGTCTATCAGCATTCGACGATCATCCGCGAGCTGTCCGTCGCGGAGAATCTGTTCATCAACCGGCAGCAGACGCGCAACGGCGTGATCGACTGGCGCGCGATGCGCCGCGATGCGCGCGCGCTGCTCGATCACTGGAAGATCGATGTGCGCGAAGACGCACGGGCGGGCGATCTCACCGTCGAAGCGCGGCAGCTCGTCGAGATCGCGCGGGCGCTGTCGTACGGCGCCCGCTTCATCATTCTCGATGAACCAACGGCTCAGCTCGACGGCGATGAAATCAAGCGGCTCTTCCGGCGCATCGAGGAGTTGCAGCGCGAAGGCGTGACGTTCCTGTTCATCTCGCATCACTTGCAGGAGGTGTACGAGATTTGCCAGGCCGTCACCGTGCTGCGCGATGCGCGGCATATCGTCAGCGCGCCTGTGTCGGCGTTGCCGCGCGAGCAGTTGATCGAAGCGATGACGGGCGAGCGCGGCGGCCTCAATGTCACCGACGCGGCTTCGCGCTCGCCATTGCCCGCCGATACAGTCATCGCGTTGCAGGTCGAAGCGCTCACGGGCGCGGACTACGAAGACGTCACGTTTGCCGTGAAGCGCGGCGAAGTCGTGGGACTCACGGGCGCGACGAGCAGCGGACGCACGAGCGTCGCCGAAGCAATAGCCGGGTTGCGCAAGCCGCAGCGCGGCGGCGTTCGCGTCGACGGCGAAGCGTTGCCGCCCGGCGACGTGCCCGCAGCATTGAAGCGCGGCATCGGCTGCGTGCCGAAGGACCGTCATCACGAAGGGCTGGTGCTCACGCAATCGGTAGCGGAAAACGCGTCGATGACCATTGCGCGCATGCTCGGCAAGTTCGGCATCGCGCCGCCCGCGAAGAAGAACGCATTCGGCAAGAAGATGATCGACGCGCTCGGCATCGCCACGCAGGGGCCGGAGCAAGCGGTGTCGGGGCTGTCAGGCGGCAATCAGCAGAAGGTCGTGATGGCCCGCGCATTGGCAACCGATCCCGACGTGCTCGTGCTGATCGATCCGACGGCGGGCGTCGACGTGAAATCGAAAGAAGCGCTGCTGTCCGTTGTCGATCGCGTGCGCGAAGCGGGCAAGTCGGTGATCGTCGCATCGGGCGAACTCGACGATCTGCGTGTCTGCGACCGCGTGCTCGTCATGTTCCGTGGCCGCATCGCGGCCGAGTTTCCGGCAGGTTGGGCAGACCACGACCTGATCGCATCCGTTGAAGGAGTCAGTCTCCATGAAGAATAGTGTGCCTGCGTTTGCGTCGGCTCAATCGGCTCAAGGAATGGGCGCGAGCGCCGCGCGTCCTCGCATCGAGATCGCGCGTCTGCGCGATCTCGCACTGGTGCCCGCGCTCGCGTTGCTGATCGTGATCGGCGCTTTCGTCAGCCCGAGCTTTCTGACGAAGGCGAATCTGATCAGCGTGCTGGGCGCGTCGGCGGCATTGGCGCTCGTCGTGCTCGCCGAATCGCTGATCGTGCTGACGGGCAAGTTCGATCTTTCGCTGGAATCGACGGTCGGCATCGCGCCCGCTGTCGGCGCGATGCTCGTGATGCCCGCGGCGTCGGCGGGCTTCGGGTTCGAATGGCCGGCCGCGGCGGGCCTGCTCGCGATCCTCGTGGTCGGCGCGCTGATCGGCTTCATCAACGGCTTTCTGGTCGTGCGGCTGCGCCTGAACGCCTTCATCGTCACGCTCGCGATGCTGATCGTGCTGCGCGGCATGCTGGTCGGCGCGACGAAGGGCGGCACGCTGTTCGACATGCCGCCGTCGTTCTTCGAACTCGCGACCACGATCGTGCTCGGCTTGCCCTTGTCGGTGTGGCTGGCGGCTGCGGCGTTCGGCATCGCCGCGTTCATGCTGCGTTATCACCGGCTGGGCCGCGCGCTGTATGCGATCGGCGGCAATCCGGAAGCGGCGCGCGCCGCGGGCATTCGTGTCGAGCGCATCACGTGGGGCGTATTCGTGCTCGGCAGCGTGCTCGCTTCGATTGGCGGCCTCGTCGTCACGGGCTATGTCGGCGCGATCAACGCGAACCAGGGTAACGGCATGATCTTCACCGTGTTCGCAGCGGCCGTGATCGGCGGCATTTCGCTCGATGGCGGCAAGGGCACGATGATCGGCGCGCTGTCCGGCGTGCTGCTGCTCGGTGTCGTGCAGAACCTGTTGACGCTCGCGCAGGTGCCGTCGTTCTGGATTCAGGCGATCTACGGCGCGATCATTCTCGGCTCGCTGATGGTGGCGCGCCTTGCCAGCGGCGAAGGACAAAACTGATATGACCGATCAACGCCTGATTCTGCTGAGTCCCGAAGACAACTGCCTGATCGCTGGCGCACGGCTCGAAGCCGGCACGCAGATCGAGATCGAAGGTGAGCATGTGACGCTCGCGAAAACGATCGAGCTCGGCCACAAGGTCGCGCGCCGTGCGCTGCGCAGCGAAGAGAAGGTGCTGCGTTACGGCGCGGTGATCGGCCACGTGACGACGGATGTCGCGCGCGGCGAGCATCTGCATACGCACAACCTCGAAAGCGATTACCTGCCCACTTATACGCACGACGCAGGCCACGCATTCGTCCATCACTGACGCGGGCCCATAGAACATGACCGACATTTCAGTAGCAAATACCGCGCAATCAGCCGTGCCGCCCGTACTGCAAGGGTATCTGCGCAGCGATGGACGCAAGGGCATCCGCAACGTGGTCGCCGTCGCCTATCTGGTCGAATGCGCGCATCACGTGGCGCGCGAGATCGTTGCGCAGTTCCGCCCTTCGTTCGATGCGTTCGACGATCCTTCCGCCGGGCAGGAAGCGCCCGTCCATCTGATCGGCTTTCCCGGCTGCTATCCGAACAGCTACGCCGAAAAGATGATGGAGCGGCTGACGACGCATCCGAATGTCGGCGCGGTGCTGTTCGTGTCGCTGGGTTGCGAGAGCATGAATAAGCACTACCTCGTCGATGTGGTGCGCGCGAGCGGCCGCCCGGTGCACGTGCTGACGATCCAGGAAAAAGGCGGCACGCGCAGCACGATTCAATATGGCGTCGACTGGGTGCGCGAAGCGCGCGGCGAACTCGCGAAGCAGAAGAAAGTGCCCATGGCGCTGTCTGAACTCGTGATCGGCACGATCTGCGGCGGCTCGGACGGCACGAGCGGCATCACGGCGAACCCCGCCGTGGGCCGCGCATTCGATCACTTCATCGAGCACGACGCGACCTGCATCTTCGAGGAGACGGGCGAACTGGTCGGCTGCGAGTTTCATATGAAAAGCCGCGCGGCGCGCGACGATCTCGGCGATGAAATCGTTGCATGCGTCGCGAAGGCCGCGCGCTATTACTCGATACTCGGCCACGGCAGCTTCGCTGTCGGCAACGCGGACGGCGGACTGACGACGCAGGAAGAGAAGTCGCTCGGCGCGTATGCGAAGAGCGGCGCGTCGCCGATCGTCGGCATCGTGAAGCCCGGCGATGTGCCGCCCACGGGCGGCCTCTATCTGCTCGACGTCGTGCCGGACGGCGAGCCGCGCTTCGGCTTTCCGAACATCAGCGACAACGCCGAGATCGCGGAACTGATCGCGTGCGGCGCGCATGTGATCTTGTTTACGACGGGGCGCGGCTCCGTGGTCGGCTCGGCGATTTCGCCCGTCATCAAGGTCTGCGCGAATCCGCATACTTACCGCAACCTGTCCGGCGACATGGATGTCGACGCAGGGCGTATCCTTGAAGGCCGCGCGACGCTCGACGAAGTGGGCCGCGAAGTGTTCGACGTCACGCTCGCCGTGGCGCAGGGCGCGGCGTCGAAATCGGAGTCGCTCGGGCATCAGGAGTTTATCCTTACGTACAAGACGTTCGAGCCCGTCGGGCCGGCGTGCCTGCCGTCGAATGCGGCGCTGCCGCATCGGGTGGTCAGCGTGGCCGCGCAGTGAGCGCTGCGGTGAGCCAAATTGAAAACATGGAGAGCGAGACGATGACGGATGCGGCGAGTTCAAACGTGCGCAAGCGGCGCCGCATTGGCGGGCGCGCACTCGAAGTCACGGGTCTCGGGCTGGGTACGGCGCCGCTCGGCGGACTGTATCGCGACCTGTCCGATGAAGAAGCGTTCGGCGCGGTTCAGGCCGCATGGGACGCGGGCGTGCGTTTCTTCGACACGGCGCCGCACTATGGGCACACCAAAGCGGAGCATCGCCTGGGCGACGCGCTGCGGCGCTATCCGCGCAGCGAGTTCGTGCTGTCCACCAAGGTGGGCCGTCACTTCGTGCCGCGCAAGCATCCGTATGACGGCAGCGAAGGCTGGCAAAACCCGCTGCCGTTCGAAGCGATCTACGACTACACGCACGACGGCATTCTGCGTTCGTTCGAAGACAGCCAGCAGCGCATGGGCATCGTCGATATCGACATTCTGCTCGTGCACGATATCGGCGTCGTCACACATGGCGAGCGCAACGCGCATTACTGGCAGCAGCTCACGCAAGGCGGCGGCTTTCGCGCGCTCGACGATCTGCGTTCGCAAGGCGCTGTGAAAGCCGTCGGTCTCGGCGTCAACGAAAGCGCGGCGATACTCGACGCGGTGCGCGAATTCGACATTGATTGCGCGTTGCTCGCGGGCCGCTACACGCTGCTCGAACAGGCGACGCTCGACGACCTGCTGCCCGAATGCGAACAGCGCAACGTCAGCATTCTGCTGGGCGGCGCGTTCAATTCGGGGATACTCGCGCGTGGCGTCGAAGGCGATCTGAAGTTCAACTATGGCGAGGCGCCGAAGCAGGTGATCGAGCGCGTCGCGCGTCTGGAAGCGGTGTGCAAGGCGCATGGCGTGCCGCTGGCTGCCGCCGCGTTGCAGTTCCCGTATGCGCATCCTGCCGTCGCAACCGTGCTGACGGGCGCGCGCAATGCGGGCGAACTGCGCGAGAATGTGGCTTCGTTCGACAAGCCGATTCCCGCCGAACTCTGGCAGGCACTGCGCGACGAAGGCTTGCTCGATCCACGCGCGCCCGTGCCGAAGGACTAGCGGTTCGATCAACATCATGCAAATCGACGCACACCAGCATTACTGGAACCCCGAGCGCGGCGACTACGGCTGGCTCACGCCCGATCTCGCGCCGCTCTACCGTACATTCGGTCCCGGCGATCTCGCGCCGCTGCGTGAACGCGCGGGCGTGTCGCGCACGGTCGTCGTGCAGGCCGCGCCGACGGTCGACGAGACGCGCTATCTGCTCGATCTCGCGCGCAATGACACGTCGATTGCGGGCGTTGTCGGCTGGGTGCCGATGCTCGATGCCAACGCGCCCGCATTGATCGCCGAACTCGCGCGCGATCCGAAGTTCAAAGGCGTGCGGCCGATGCTGCAAGACCTGCCCGACGACAACTGGATCGCCAATCCCGCACTGAAGCCCGCCGTCGATGCGTTGATCGCCCACGACCTCGCATTCGATGCGCTGATCTTCACGCGTCACGTCGATGCATTGGTGACGTTCATCGAGCGCTTTGCGCAATTGCGCGTGGTGATCGATCACGGCGCGAAGCCGCCGATCCGCGACGGCAGCGCGGGCTGGCACGCGTGGGCCGAGGGCATCACCCGGCTGGCGCAACTGCCGCATGTGCATTGCAAGCTGTCGGGCCTCGCGACGGAAGCCGCGCAAGGCTGGACGGAAGCGACGTTGCGTCCATACGTCGATCATCTGCTTGCCGCGTTCGGGCCGAAGCGCCTGATGTGGGGCAGCGACTGGCCGGTGCTGAATCTGAACGGTGACTATCTGCTGTGGCATTCCATTGCGACAGAGCTGCTCGCGTCGCGCTCCGATGCCGAACGCGATGCGGTGTTCGGCGGCAATGCAGCGGCGTTCTACCGGCTGTGACGGTTCAACGGGAATTCCACATTCGCGCCGGTGAGCAGCCGTTGCAATACCCGGTATGACTCAAACGCCAATCCAACGGGAGCCTTAAATGGTACAAAGACTGGCCGGCAAGACGGCTTTGATCACGGCAGCTGGACAGGGCATCGGCCTTGCGACGGCCGAGCTTTTCGCGCGTGAAGGCGCGCGCGTCATCGCCACCGACATCCGCATCGACGCGCTCAAGGACAAGCCCGTCGAAGCGCGCCAGCTCGATGTGCTCGACGGCGCGGCGATCAAGGCGCTGGCGCAGGAGCTCGGTCCTATCGACGTGCTGTTCAATTGCGCCGGCTACGTGCATGCGGGCTCGATTCTCGAAGCGAGCGAGGAAGACTGGGACTTCGCCTTCGATCTCAACGCGAAGGCGATGTACCGGATGATCCGCGCGTTTTTGCCCGCGATGCTGGAGAAGGGCGGCGGGTCGATCATCAACATGTCGTCGGCGGCGTCGAGTGTGAAGGGCGTGCCGAACCGGTTTGTGTATGGCGCATCGAAAGCGGCTGTGATCGGTTTGACGAAGGCTGTCGCTGCCGATTTCGTTACGCGCGGTGTACGCTGCAACGCGATCTGTCCGGGCACGGTACACTCGCCTTCGCTCGAACAGCGGATCGCCGAGCAGGCGAAGGCGCAGGGCGCGACGGTCGAAGCGGTGCACGCCGCGTTCGTCGCGCGCCAGCCGATGGGCCGTGTCGGGAAGCCGGAGGAGATTGCGGCGCTGGCGTTGTATCTGGCGTCGGACGAATCGGGGTTCACGACGGGCCAGGCGCATGTGATCGACGGCGGCTGGTCGAACTGAGCCACGCAGCGCGTGCATGAGGCGCTGACCACGTTTATGAACCACGGAATCACTGAACAGAGGAAACTGCAGCGATGAAACTGCTTCGTTATGGACCGAAGGGCCAGGAAAAGCCGGGCTTGCTGGATGCGCAAGGCAAGATTCGCGATCTGTCGAAAGTGGTGGGCGATATTGACGGCAGCACGTTGACGGATGCTGCGCTTGACGGATTGCGGGCGATCGATCCGGCGTCGCTGCCGGTTGTCGAAGGCAATCCGCGCATTGGGCCGTGTGTCGGCAAGATCGGCAAGTTCGTGTGTATCGGGCTGAACTATGCGGACCATGCTGCCGAGTCGAATCTGCCTGTGCCGAGCGAGCCTGTTGTCTTCAACAAGTGGACTAGCGCGATCGTTGGGCCGAACGACGGGATTGAAATTCCGCGCGGCTCGAAGAAGACCGATTGGGAAGTGGAACTGGGCGTGGTGATCGGCAAGGAGGCGAAGTATGTCGACGAGGCGAACGCGCTCGACTATGTGGCGGGTTATTGCGTGATCAACGACGTGTCCGAGCGCGAGTGGCAGATCGAGCGCGCTGGGCAGTGGGACAAGGGCAAGGGGTTCGATACGTTTGGGCCGATCGGGCCTTGGGTTGTTACGCGCGATGAGGTTGCGGATCCGCAGAATCTGAAGCTTTGGCTCGAGGTGGATGGGCATCGTTATCAGAATGGCAGCACCAGGACCATGGTGTTTGGTGTTGCGAAGCTTGTTTCTTATCTGTCGCAGTGTATGAGCTTGCAGCCGGGGGATGTGATTTCTACGGGCACGCCGCCAGGGGTTGGGATGGGCGTGAAGCCCGAGGCTGTTTATTTGAAGCCGGGGCAGACTGTGAAGCTCGGGATTGAGGGGCTCGGCGAGCAGCAGCAGAAGACTTATGCGGCGGAGTGATTGAGGAGTTGCTGGTCGGGGTTTTTGGCTTTTGCTTTTGCTTTTGCTGGCATCCGCGTTTTGTTATCGCCCTTCAGGCGTCGCCGGTCGGTGTATTGGGCCTTTGCGCTGGTCCTTTGCGCGGGCATCCGCGATGCGTTATCTAGCTTCACGCGTCGCCCCTGTGCGGGGCGGCACCTACTTTTCTTTGCCGCCGCAAAGAAAAGTAGGCAAAAGAAAGCGGCTCACACCGCCAGCCCATGTTCTTGCCTGAGGGCCCCCAAAGGGTCTTACACTTCACACGGCAATCACATCATTCTTGCTCGTTGCCAGCGCTCTTGCTGAGCGCCTCACCCGCTTCACGCCCGCGTTTCAGCATGCCGCGCCAGACAGTTCGCCGCCGCCCAGGTGGCAAACTGTGTGTAGGCCCTCGGTGCTCCACATGCTTCACTCCAGACCAATAGCGCACGCGTCCCACCCGGTAAGAGCGCCAAGCTATACGACGCGACAACCTACACACAGTTTGCCACCTGGGCGGCATATGCCATTCGCTGGCGCTTGCCCACGTACGGGTGTTTGAAGTGGGTGAGGCGCCGATTCGGCGCGCTGGCAACGGGCACCGACCAGGGCCACTGGGGTGTGAAGCGTGGGGCCGTTGGGGGCCCGTGGGCAAACGTCAAAGGCTGGCGGTGTGAGCCGCTTTCTTTTGCCTACTTTTCTTTGCGGCGGCAAAGAAAAGTAGGTGCCGCCCCGCACAGGGGCGACGCGTGAAGCTAGATAACGCATCGCGGATGCCAGCGAAAGCAAAAGCAAATCGCGGATGCCAGCGAAAGCAAAGGCCAAAAACCCCGACCGGTGAAGCCTGAAGCCCGCTAACAAATCACGTTCGAGACATTACGCACGCATCCGCATCGACCATCGCAGAGGCAACCCAAACAGCATCGCAGATAAGAGAAAAACGCCAAACACCCGAGCGTCGAAGACAAAAAAAACATCACTCCCGCATATGCCGATCCCCTTCATACGGAGCCCCAGCCTCCGTCCCATCCCCGATACGATTGATCGTCCCCTGCGCGACAGCGACGAGCCTTTCCTTATCGCCATCGGTGACGAACACATCGCACTGACAGGTAGCCTGCTGCCGCCCCACATACACCACTTCCGCGCGTGCCATCAGCACGCCCGCCATCGCGGGCCGCAGATAGTTGATCTTGTACTCGCCCGTCACAACGCGAGGCCCAAGCGCCAGCGCACCAGCAAAAGTGAGCGCGTTATCGACGAGATAACTGATCACACCGCCGTGCACGAAACCATGCTGCTGCCGCAATTCGTCGCGGATCGGCAGGCACAGCGTCAGCTCGTTCGCACCGACATACATCAGTTCGGTGCCGAGCAGCACGCTGAATGGCTGGGCGTGCAGCGCGCCGCGCGCCCGGTCGAGTAGGTCTGTCATCGTCGTTCCTTCGGGCATAACCCGCATGGCGATGTCCCCACTCTAGGAAGCGTAAATGCAGCGCGTCAAGGGAATTCGCAGAATGGCGCTGCAATTATTGTGTAAATCGACGTAATCGCACCGCGTAAGCTTCCGAAATACTCACGCGCCAGGAATTTTGCCGACGAGCACTCAAGGCTTCGCCTGACATTGCCGTAAACCCGGATGCACTCCCGTCCTTCTCAGCAATTCAGGTGTTTCGATGTTCAGCAAGATCAAAGTCGCTTCAGGCTTGTTAAGTGTTCTGGCCGCTTTCTGTATTTTCCAGCTGGTGACGGAAGGGCTCGGGTTCTGGTCGATGACCCGCACGCACGACGACGTCAACGATCTCGCGAACGTCGCGCTGCATCAGGTGAATGCCGTCAATGAGACGACGCAGCGTCTGATGGACGCACGCATCAACCTGTCGCGCGCCGGCACGCGGATGGTGCGCGGCGGCGCGGAACCGACCGATATCGTCCAGCACGCGCGCGAGCAGCTCGCTGCCGCGGACCGGTCGTTCGCGGTCTTCATGACCGCCCCGAAACTCAACGACGAAAACAACGCGCGCGCCGCCGCACTCAACGAGAAGTACCAGAAGATTCACACTGCGCTCGGCGAGCTCGCGCAATACCTCGACGCGGGCAATATTCAGGCGTTCCTCGACCAGCCGACCCAAGGCATGCAGGACGCGTATCTGACCGAGCTGCACAACTTCACGCAATTCGGCGACGCGACGGGCCGCGCGTCGATGGATTCGATCGACGCACGTCAGACGCTGTTCCGCTCGGTTGGCCTCGTCATTCTGGCGCTACTGCTGGCGGGCACGGCGGGCGTATATGTGGCGTTGCGGCGCGGCGTCGTGGGTCCGCTGGAAGAAGCGGGACGGCACTTCGAGCGAATCGCGCAAGGCCGCCTGAACCAGCCGATCGAAGCGCGCGGCACGAATGAGATCGGGCGCTTGTTCCTGGGCCTGTCGGTGATGCAGGCGAGCGTCGCGCGTACCGTGAAGACCGTGCGTGAAGCCGCCGATTCGATCTATATCGGCGCCGACGAAATCGCCACGGGCAATGCCGATCTGTCGGCGCGCACAGAGAATCAGGCTGCATCGCTCGAAGAGACGGCGTCGAGCATGGAAGAGTTGACGGCGACCGTGCGCCAGAACGCCGACCACGCACGCGAAGCGAATGCGCTGGCGGAGACGGCGCTCGATGCGACCTCGCACGGCAGTGACGTGGTCAATCAGGTTGTCGCGAAGATGCACGGCATTGCGCAAAGCTCGGACCGTATTGCGGAGATCATCACAGTGATCGACGGGATCGCGTTCCAGACCAACATTCTTGCGTTGAATGCGGCCGTCGAGGCCGCGCGCGCGGGCGAGCAGGGACGCGGTTTTGCAGTTGTCGCGGGTGAAGTGCGCGGTCTCGCGCAGCGCAGCGCGCAGTCGGCGAAGGAGATCAAGCAACTGATCAGCGAGTCGGTCGCGGAGATTCAGGGTGGGTCGGTGCTGGTCGAGCGCGCGGGCGAAGCGATGCGCAATGTATCGGAGTCGATTTCGCGGGTCACGCAGATGATGGCCGAGATCAGCGCTTCATCGCTGGAGCAGAGCACGGGTATTGAGCAGGTCAATCAGGCCGTCGTGCAGATGGATGAGATGACGCAGCAAAACGCGGCACTCGTGGAGGAGGCTGCGGCGGCGGCTTCTTCGCTGCATCAGCAAACGCGGCAGATGAAGGATGCGGTGGCTGCGTTTGAGATTTCTGATGTGGTGTTGGTCGCGGATCGGAGGCGGCAGGGGGCGCCGGGGCTCGGCGGGGAAGCTTTTGTTTGAACGCGGGTTTTCTGTTTTTGCTTTTTGCTTTTGCTTTTTGCTTTTTGCTCTTGCTCTTGGGAACGTGTTTGCGTCTTCGCGGCGGGGGCGGTTCTGGTTCGCCTGGGTTTTGCGCTGGCATCCGCGATTTGTTTGTGGCCCGCATGCGTCGCCCCTGTGCGGGGCGGCACCTACTTTTCTTTGCCGCCGCAAAGAAAAGTAGGCAAAAGAAAGCGGCTCAAACCGCCAGTTCTTGACGTCTGCCCACGGGCCCCCAACGTCCCCACACTTCACACGGCAACGCACCGGTTTGCGTGCGTTGCCAACGCTCTCGCTGTACGCCTCACCCGCTTCACGCTCCCCCGTCGCAGCACGCCGCGCCAGACAGTCCACGGCCGCCCAGGTGGCAAACTGTGTGTCGCCTTTCGCGCCATACGCGCATCACTCCGGACTGTGTAGCAGGATTGGTGTTTCTGGTAAGAGCGCCAAGCTTTGCGGCGCGACACCCTACACACAGTTTGCCACCTTGGCGGCGCATGCCATTGGCTGCCGCTGGCCCTTGTACGGGCGCATGAAGTGGGTGAGGCGATTGCTCGACGCGCTGGCAACGAACGTGCGGCACGTGATTGCCGTGTGAAGCGTAAGAACCTTTGGGGGCCCTCAGGCAAGTATTAGTGCTGGCGGTGTGAGCCGCTTTCTTTTGCCTACTTTTCTTTGCGGCGGCAAAGAAAAGTAGGTGCCGCCCCGCACAGGGGCGACGTGTGAAGCACGCTAACAATTCGCGGATGCCAACGCAAAGACCAAAACCAAACGGCGACGCGTGAAGCACGCTAACAATTCGCGGATGCCAACGCAAAGACCAAAACCAAACGGCGACGCGTGAAGCACGCTAACAATTCGCGGATGCCAACGCAAAGACCAAAACCAAACGGCGACGAATGAAGCACGCTAACGAACGGCGGATGCCAGCGCAAACCCCGAGCAAACCGCCCCCCACCCCGCGAACCCGAAACAAAAAAAATCAAACCCCAGGCAACGCCGCATAAGCAGTAGCAAGATGATACGGCGTCGTCGAAGGCATCTCCGCCCGCGAAACCTCACCCGTTTGCGTCCTGCATTCCACCCAGCCCTGCGCATTCAAAAACCGCGGCTGGAACCGCCCAATCTGCTGCGGCAACACTGCCCGCACATCATCATCATGATGCACGGCAAGTGCACGCAGATACTCCGTCTGCGCCCAGATCCGCTGCGTTGAATCCTTGACCCCGCCCGCTTCATCGAGCGCCGCGTGCACGCCGCCCGTCGCCGCATCGACACCCCTTTCGTGCGCGAACAAAAACGCACGCGCGAGCGCCTCGCGCAAACCCGACCCGGCCAGCACATCGCCCGCCTGCCGCACGAGCCAGAACCATTCGAACTGATGCCCCGGCTCAAGCCGGTTATCCGCACTACCGACGGGCAATTCGGCAATACACCCCGTCGGCTGATGCACGAAAGCACGCGCAATGGCGTCACCGAGCTTCGCGAGCGCCGTATCGAACGCGGCGTCCTGTGTAGCGGCGCGCGCCGCGAGCCATGCCTCCGTCAGATGCATCAGCGGGTTTTGCAGCGGCATGTCGTCCGTACCCGAGAAGCCGGCATCGAGCGCGGCGTGCAACAGGCCGTCACGGGCAGCAAAGCGGTCCTCGATCAGCGACGACGCGCGATGCACAATGTCCAGCGCATCGCGGTTGCCCGAACGCGCGCCGTATTCGGCACATGCGAACACCACGAACGCGTGGGTGTACAAGTCCTTGGTGGTGTCGAGCGGCACGCCTTGTGCGTCCACGCTATAGAACCATCCGCCATGCGTGCTGTCCTGAAAGATACGGGTCAGCGATTCGAACAGACGCTGCGCATGCTGCATCTCGCCTGCCAGCGCGAAAACGAACAACTGCCGCGCACACGCCATTGCGCGGTAACGGGTGACGGGCAGCGGCGTGCGGCCGTCGGCGGCGACGGCTTCGTAGGGCAGTCCGAGCGCGGCGTTGAAACCCGGGCCTCGCCAGATCGGCAGGATGACGCGCGCGAAATGCTCGCGTAGCGCGGCCGCGAGCTCAGGCGTCGATGTTGTTGCATTCATGGTGCGGAAGATCGAAATAGGAATGGAAGGCGAAGCCGTACCCGCCGATGCTGCAGCATAAGCCAATCGGCGCGCACCGGGCATCAGGGCGCACGCGCCGTAAGACAACGGCAAGGGCGAGGGCAAAGACAAAGACACAGGCAACCGGCGACATCACAAGGAGAACAACATGATCGGCAATTTCGAACTCATTTCCCGGCTCGTGCTCGCGGCGGCACTCGGCAGCGTGATCGGCTTCGAGCGCGAGCGGCTTTCGTGGGCGGCCGGGCTGCGCACGCATATGCTGGTGTGCGTCGGCTCGACGCTCATCATGATCGTGTCGGCGTTCGGCTTCGCGGATGTGCTCGGCAACCAGCACGTCGTGCTCGACCCGTCGCGGATCGCCGCGCAGGTCGTGTCCGGTATCGGCTTTCTCGGCGCCGGGTCGATCCTGCTGCGCGGCGAGATCATCCGCGGCCTGACGACAGCCGCGAGCCTGTGGTCCGTCGCCGCGATCGGGCTGGCCGTCGGCGGCGGATTGTACACGGCGTCGATCGCCGCGACGATCATCATTCTGATCATCCTGGCCGGGATCAAACCGATCGAAAAGCGCTTCATCACGGTCAAGCAGCGCCGCCAGCTGTCGCTGCTGGTCGAGCGCGGCTCGATGACGTTTCATACGCTGCACGAGGCTCTCGGTCCGGCGAGCCCGCGCGTCAAGCAGTTCATCATGCAGCAGAGCGACGACGACGCGCAATTGGACGAAGTGACGATCACGCTGCACCGCGTCTCATCGACGGAGTATGCGGCGATCTGCGGTCAGTTGCGCGCCATCCAGGGCGTCAAGGAGTTTCGCGACAATGGCGAGCCGGCGTGAGCGTGATCTGCCCATGATCTTCCGGCGCGGCGCGCGAAATGCCGTCCCAAAAAGGCTGCGATCCACTTCTGTGACCCTCTTTGCATGAGACAATGCAGGCTCTAGAAAAATACCGACAGCAGCGCTGACGGGCGCCATGAATGGCGACGAACGCTGCGTTCCCGCTTTTCCTACATGGCAGATTCCGCAGAATCCACGATTTCCCGCCCGTCGCGCGCCCGTTCGCAGAATCGGCGCACGTCCACTGTCTCCCCCGAAACCGAAAAGAAGCTTGCGCGCGCCGCGCGCTCGGCGCAGCGTCTCGCGCAACTGAGCGATGCCGCGCGCGACGGCAGCACGCTCGACCTCTTCCCCGACGACACCGCGCGCGCCGAGCAGCAGGCAATGAGCATCGACGTGCGGCAAGGCACGCTGCAGGGCTTCGAATTACCCGATGTCGTGTTGGCGGCGGTCGGCGCGCCGGATGGCGTAGGCTTTGCGGCGGGTGCGGAAGGGAAAACTGCCGCGCGCGCGATGCGTGGCGCGGCGCAGCCGAAGGATCTGGCAGCGGGTGCCGGGCTGCATGACGGCCAGATGCTGATCGACACGGAAGCGGGCGCGCCGGAGCCGGCTGCCGCCGAAAGTCTCGCTGACGGACGAGCGCTGGCTGCTTCGGTCGAAAGCGAAGTTGCGCCGGCGGCGGCGAAACCGGCTGCCGACGCGGCTTCCGATGCGCCGCCACAGGCTGCGTCGCTGGCGGCGGCGAGCGTGGTGCGCAGCGTCACGGCGCTGCGTCAGATTTCGCCCGCGGCACATGCCGCGCTTCCCGACGCCGCCGTCGATACCCAAAGCGAGCGATCGCCCGCGGCGGGCGGTTTGGCGCAGCGCGTCACGCACTCAGATAGCAAAACAGCACCGGAGGCCCCGTCCAACGTATCCGCGCATGATGCGAGCGCGGCGGTCTCGAACGAACAGCCCGCGCGAGCCGCGTCGTACGTTCCGCCATCGCAGACGCATGCGCCGCGCGCCACGCCCGAACTGGACCATGCCCGCGCCACCGCGTTCGCCGATACCGTCGATGCGCTCTATGGCGTGATCGCTGACCAGCGCCGTGCCGCCGACGACCACACGCGGCGCATGAAATGGATGCTGACGATCGTCGTCTGCGCCTTGCTGATGACGATCGCGATTGGCATCGCGCAGACGTTGCTGCTGTTTCGCCTCTCGCATCAGTCGACCGCGCACGAACAGCGCATCGAACAGATGCTGCTGAACCAGCAGGCGACGCTAGCGACGCTGCTCGACACGGATTCGTCGACCACGAGCCTTCCTGTCGCCTCCCAGGCTCCGACGGCGCCAGCGGCTCCCGCACCCGTCGCTCCGGCGGCAGCCAGACCCGCCGAAACGCATGTGGCGCATGCGCAGCACGCCCAGAAGCGCAAGTCAGCGCACACTCACTAGTCTTCGCACGCCGGGCGCGCCCTGTGCGTGGCGCGCTTTCTCCGATTCCTGCCTTGAGCCGCCGTCCGAGCGCTACCGCTCCGACGGGAGGTCGCGCGAAGCGCAACTAACCGTCTGCCGCAAACGGCGCCGCCGACATGGTCGCCCGCCGTTGTATCCACGCATCGGTTCTGCAAGAAAAAGGGACGAGTCTGGAAGCCTTATGCTGCGGGCGTGGTGCGATGCAATATCGCCTGAGACGCCATGCGGCAAACAACCACATCAAAAAATTGCTGCATTGCACTAGCTTTATTCTAGGGAAAACCCTATACTTCTATCTAAGGGAAAACCCTGCACCACCAACCAACCGGGAGTCGCCATGAACTATCTTTTCGCGCTGTTCCAAAAGGTTAGCGACCTCTTCGCGTCGCCTCACTTGCCTCTGGATTCGGATTATTCGTACGAAGCACGTCACCGCGAAGCGGAGCGTGTTCGCAAGTCGCAAGCAACCTTGTTCGGCGTCCGTCTTACCGACTAATCGGTAGGCGCCCTTAAAAAGACGTTGCACTGCGCATCTCGCCGCCATCCAGACGCGGCGAATCTGAAAAGCCCGGCCTTGCCGGGCTTTTGTTTTTCCGCCCCTGAAAAACCATAAGCCTCGAACAACGACGCTCCCATCGTTGCGCGGACCGTCGTAATCACCGGCCTATTATTTCCACGCCGAAATGAATGTAACAGCGGTTCCGCGGGCGCTGATCCATCGCGCATAGCCAAACCCCGCACATCCTTCCGAAAACACGGCAAATCCTCTTACGAGCCCGCACCTGCCGCCTGTGTCGTATGAAATGTGCGCTTACAAGTCCTCACGTCTGTCAATGGTCTGCGCGGCTAAAGTGGGTCTCAAGCGAACGGCGAATCTCGAGACCGTCCCGGTCGATCCAGCCGTCGCTCGCAACGAAACTCGAAAGGGAGAATAGCCATGAATGCCATCAAGAAGACTTCGCGTTCGATCGTCGCCGCGCTGATCGCTGGCGGCGCACTGCTTGGCGCAGGCAGCGCCTTTGCGCAATACGCGCCCGTCCACACGCCGCCTGTTTATGAGCAGCCGCACATGATGCCGGTGGGCGTGCACGTCAACATTGGCTGGCACGGCGACCGTTACTATGACGGCCACCGCTATTGGGCGCATGACGAATGGATGCGTCACCATCCGCACGATCGCGGCCCGTACCATGACCGCGACCATCGTCCGCCGCCGCCGCGTTATTAATACGGTTTGACGTCACGCTTCACGCCGCCAACGCTGTGCGAAGGACAGTGAAGGACGCAACCGCAGGGCCGGCCGCTCGCAAGAGCGCGCCGGCCCTGTCGTATCCGGCGTCGGAAAAATGCCCGCTGCGCTATGCTTGTGAGCTTGAATGGACAACACATCAGACGGGGAATGGGGTTGAGCAAGCCAGTCGTAGGCGTAGTGGGAACGGGATTGATGGGCGTCGGCATTGCGACGCAAAGCGCGCTGCACGGACACAGGACGATCGTCCACGACGTCGATGCGGCGCGGCTCGAAAGCGTCGCGCTCAAAGCGGGCGCCGTGCTCGACGAACTGATCGACGCAGGGCGCATCGACGGACAGGCAAAAGACGACGCGCTGTCGCGCATTGAAACGAGCGCCACGCTCGACGCCATGGCGGACGCGCATATCGTGATCGAGGCGATTCCCGAAGTGCTCGACCTGAAGCATCGCCTCTACGCGCAGTTGAACGGAGTGCTGCGCGACGACGCGATCCTCGCCAGCAACACGAGCGGCTTTCCGCCCGAGCAGTTGACCGCGCCGCTGCGCGCGCCGGAACGCTTTTTGATCGCGCACTTCTGGAATCCGCCGCACATGATTCCGCTCGTCGAAGTCGTGCCGGGCCGCGACACCGCGCAGCACGCAATCGACACGACAGTCACGTTGATGCACGCGATCGGCATGGAACCCGTCGTGCTGTCGAAAGCGATTCCGGGCTTCGTGGGCAACCGGCTGCAATTCGCGGTGCTGCGCGAAGCGCTGAACATCGTGCGCTCGGGCGCGGCGACGCCGGATGTCGTCGACCGCGTGATGAAGGCCTCGCTCGGCAAGCGCTGGGGCATCGTCGGGCCGTTCGAAGGTGCGGACATGGGCGGCCTCGATACCTTCGTCGATATCAGCACGCACCTGATGCCGGCGCTTGCCAAAGACGAAGACGTGCTCGATCTGCTGCGCGAGCACGTGCAGGCGGGGCGCGTCGGCGTGCGCAGCGGCGCGGGCTTTTACGACTGGGACGATGCGCAGACCGCGAAGGTCAAGGCGGGCCGCAAGCGCGTGATCCAGGGAAACGGTCAGAACTGAACGGCGCGAACGCGCACGGTCAATCACAACGAGAGCGATACATGTCCGACGTCTATTTCTACGATCCTGCCAGCGGCCACGGCCTGCCTCACGACCCGTTCAAGGCGATCGTCGCGCCGAGGCTGATCGGCTGGGTCTCGACGCGTGCGGCGAGCGGTCAATTGAATCTCGCGCCGTACAGCTTCTTCGGCGCATTTTCGACATTCCCGTCGATCATCGGCTTTGCCAGCGAAGGCCGCAAGGACAGCATCCGCAATATCGAAGAGACGCGCGAGTTCGTCTGGAATCTGGCGACGCGTCCGCTCGCCGAGCAGATGAACCGCACATCCGCGCCCGTTGCGGCGAACGTCGACGAATTCCAGTTGTCCGGGCTCACGCCCGTGGCGGGGCGCAACGTGTCGGTGCCGCATGTCGGCGAATCGCCGGCTGCGCTCGAATGCAAATTGCTGCAAATCGTGCAGCTGCACGATCTGAGCGGCAAGCCGATGGGCAACTGGCTCGCGCTCGGACAGGTGGTCGGCGTGCACATCCAGAACGCGTATCTGAAGGATGGCCTGTTCGACACGCACGCCGCGCAGCCGATCATGCGCGCGGGCTATCGTGCCGACTATGCGCAGATCGGCGAGATGTTCCAGATGTTTCGTCCGACGTCGTGATGCCTTGACTGAGGCGCGCCACCAAGCTCATTCGGTGGCGGGCTCATCGGAAGCCAGATCGACGTCGGCCGCTTCCGTGGCGGCGGGCGTCGTGCCTGCCGGCACCGTCGCGCTCGAAGCCGCCGCCGGCGCGAGCGTCAGCGACGCCTGCGCGCCGCGCGTGACGACGGGCACGGCACGCGGCTCGTTGTCGTGAATCACGGCGCGGATGCGCGGATAAATCTGCCGTTCCCAGCGCTGCCCGTTGAACACGCCATAGTGCCCAACGCCCGTCTGCACATGATGCGTCTTCAGATACGGCCGTAACCTGTCGCACAGATCCTGCGCCGCGAGCGTCTGGCCGACGGCGCAGATGTCGTCGCGCTCGCCTTCCACGGTGAAGAGCGCGGTGCGGCGAATCTTCGACGGCTCCACGCGCCGCCCTCGCACTTCCAGTTCGTGCAGCGGCAATGCGTGCCGCTGAAACACGGTATCGACGGTTTCGAGGTAGAAGTCCGCCGTCAGGTCCATCGTCGCGAAGTATTCTTCGTAGAAGGCGCGGATCGCTTCCGCCTTTTCCGGGTCGCCCTTCGAGCGCTCGTGATACATCGTTTCGAACGACTCCAGGTGCCGTTCGAGATTCATCGACATGAACGCGTTCAGTTGCACGAAACCCGGATAGACACGCCGGAACGCGCCCTGAAATCCGAACGGCACTGCGCTGATCAGATTCCGTTCGAACCATTCGATCGGCTTGCTCTTCGCGAGCTCGTTCACGCGCGTGGGGTTGACGCGCGTGTCGATCGGGCCGGCCATCAGCGTCATGCTGGCGGGCTGTGCGGGATGGTCGTCGGCGGCCATCAGCGCGACGGCGGCGAGCGCGGCGACGGTTGGCTGACAGACGGCGAGCAGATGCGTGCCCTGGCCGATCGTGTCCGTGAAGTCGATCACGTGCTGCACGAACTCGTCGAAGCCGAAGCGACCCGCCGAAAGCGGCACATCGCGCGGGTTGTGCCAGTCGGTGATGTAGACATCGTGCTCGGCGAGCATCGTGCGGACCGTGCCGCGCAGCAGCGTAGCGAAGTGGCCCGACATCGGCGCGATCACCAGCACGCGCGGCTGCGGCACGTCGAACGACGCGTGCTTGCGGAAATGCAGCAGTGAACAGAAGGGTGTCGACTGCGCGACTTCTTCGATCACATCGACGGCTTGCCCTTCGACCTCGACGCTGCCGATACCGAAAGGCGGCCGCACGTGGGTGAGGCCCGCGAGCGTCAGCAATTCGGCCGATGCGCGCAGCGTCCGGCCGGGTGGCGTGGCGGCATACTCGGGCCACGCGTCGAGGGCGCCCTGCACGAGCGATGCGCCGTGGCGCAAGGGCAGCATGAAGTTGGCGAACGCCTGGTACGCCGGATAAGCGAGCGGATTCATGGCTTTCGCAAGAGATGAGAACCTGGGCCAATGACAGGCAAGTCATATGCCAATAGAGCCGAACGCGGCGGCGGCGGAATAGCCCTGCTGCCGCGATGCATTGGCATAGCCCTTGCGCGCCATTCCGTAAGGTGCCGGTTATGCCGCGAATTGGTGCGAATATGCCCGGCATCGTGCATCGCGATGCTGCGAAAGCGCCGCGATGATCTTCTGTGGAGCGAGACATGCCAAATCCGACGGCTGACACGACGGCTACCAGCACGCTGACGATCAGCAGCCGCAACTATTCCTCGTGGTCTCTGCGCGGCTGGTTGCTGGCGAAGTTCAGCGGCTTGCCGTTCGACGAGATCGTGATGCCTGTTGATGATCCCGCTGCGCGGGCTGAGTTGCTGCTGCTGTCGCCTTCAATTCTCGTGCCGTGTCTCGTGCATGACGGGATCAAGGTATGGGACACGTTGGCTATCGCCGAATATCTGAACGAAGTGCGGCCCGAGGCTGGGCTGTTGCCCAGGGATCGTAAGGCGCGCGCGCATTGCCGGGCGATATGCGGTGAGATGCATTCGGGGTTCGGGTCGTTGCGCTCGGCGTTGCCGATGAATCTGAAAGCGCACTTTCCGGGGTTTAAGGTGTGGGCGCGGGCGCAGTCCGATATTGATCGGATCGTGACGATCTGGCGCGAGTGTTTGGGGGAGTATGGCGGGCCGTATCTGTTTGGCGAGCGCAGCGCTGCGGATGCGATGTATGCGCCTGTTGTTACGCGATTTGTTACCTATGATGTGCAGCTCGATCCGGATATCGTTGCGTATGGGCAGAGGATTTTGGCGATGCCTGAGATGCAGATGTGGATTGCTGAAGCGCAACTGGAAGTCGATGAGATCGACGAGCTTGATGTTGAGTTTTAGGTTTTTTTGGTTTGGTTTTTGGGTTTGGTTTTTTGCTTTACGCTGGCGGCCGTGATTTGCTTTTGCTTTTGCTTTTGCTTTTGCTTTCGCGGGCATCCGCGAATTGTTAGCGTGCTTCACGCGTCGCCCCTGTGCGGGGCGGCACCTACTTTTCTTTGCCGCCGCAAAGAAAAGTAGGCAAAAGAAAGCGGCTCACACCGCCAGCCCATGTTCTTATCCACGGGCCCCCAACGTCCCCACGCTTCACACGGCAACTTGCTAATTGATGGTCGTTGCCAGCGCTCTTGCTGAGCGCCTCACCCGCTTCACGCACCCGCGTTTCAGCATGCCTCACCAGACAGTCCACGGCCGCCCAGGTGGCAAACTGTGTGTCGGCCCTCGGTGCTCCACATGCTTCACTCCAGACCGATTGAGCACGCGCTCCACCCTGTAAGAGCGCTAACGTGTACGTCGGGAAAACCTACACACAGTTTGCCACCTGGGCGGCACATACCATTCGCTGGCGCTTGCCCGGGTACGGGTATTCGAAGCGGGTGAGGCGCTTATTCGGCGCGCTGGCAACGCGCACCGACTAGGGCACTGGGGTGTGAAGTGTGGGGACGTTGGGGGCCCGTGGGCAAACGTCAAAGGCTGGCGGTGTGAGCCGCTTTCTTTTGCCTACTTTTCTTTGCGGCGGCAAAGAAAAGTAGGTGCCGCCCCGCACAGGGGCGACGCGAGAAGCGCGCTAACAATTCGCGGATGCCCGCGAAAGCGAAAGCGAAGGCGAAAGCGAAAGCGAAAGCAAAAGCAAAAGCAATCCGCGGATGCAAGCGCAAAATCAACCACCCCACCCAGCGTCGCAGACCAAAAAAAACCTAATCCTGCCCGCCCAACTTAAACACAGAAACAACCTCTGCCAGCTTGTCAGCCTGCGCGCTCAGATCAGCAGCTGCCTGCTCGGCATCACTAACGAGCGCGGCATTCTGCTGCGTCACTTCCCCAATCTGCGTGACGGCCGTATTCACCTGCTCGATCCCGCTCGACTGCTCCTTCGAAGCAACGCTGATTTCGCCAATAATCGTCTGCACCTGCCCAACCCGCTCGACGATCGAGCGCATCGTCGTGCTCGCTTCCTCGGCAATGCGGAAGCCACTCGACACCGTCGCCGTCGATTCGGCAATCACGCCTTCGATCTCCTTGGCCGCCGCCGCGCTGCGCTGCGCAAGCGCACGCACCTCCGATGCAACCACCGCGAACCCCTTGCCGTGCTCGCCCGCGCGCGCCGCTTCGACGGCAGCGTTCAACGCGAGGATATTGGTCTGGAACGCGATGCCCTCGATGACCGTCGTGATATCGGCGATCTTCTTCGACGACTGGCTGATCTCGCCCATCGTCGAGACGACCCGCTCGACCGCGCGGCCGCCGTCGAGAGCTGCTTCCGATGCGCCCGATACCAGCGTGTTCGCCTGTGCCGCGTGACCGGCGTTCTGCTGTACCGTCGACGTGATCTGCTGCATGCTCGCCGCCGTCTCTTCGAGGCTCGCGGCCTGCGTGCCGATCCGCGACGCGATCTCGCCGCTGCCCGCAGCGATCTTCGCGGTGCCTTCCGTCATATCCGCCGACGCGCTGCGCACCTGTGTGACGATCCGCGCAAGCCCCTCGCCGATGCCGTCGATGGCCTGCATCAGGCGGCCGATTTCATCGGCTCGCCGTTCGTGGCTCGCCGAAACGCGCACGCTCAGATCGCCCGATGCAAAGCGCTCCGAAGCCTTCGCCGCTTCGTCGAGCGGGCGCGACACCAGCCGGCGCACGGCGATCAGGAACACGACGGCGAACAACCCGACCAGCACGAAACCAATCAGGATGAAGCGGTTGCGCGTGGCGATCACGTCGGCCATCACTTCGTCGCGCTTCGCGACGCCGCCTACCAGCCAGCCCCATTCCGGCACGGTGACGAACGACACGAACTTGTCTCGCGCACCCGTCTCGCCCAGCGCCGCTTCCGCGCTCGAGTATTCGATCTGCCCTTCCTTTTCGTCGAGCATGCGCTTGTACGGCGCGGCGCTCTCGTCGCCTGCCTGACCGGCAGCGGCCGGATGCACCAGCAGCTTGCCGCGCTCCGCGCCGTTCGACGCATTCAACACGAAGTAATAGCCCGTGTCGCCGATCTTCAGCTGACGGATGCCGTCTTCGACCGACTTGATCTGCGCATCCACGTCGACACCGACGAACAGCGCGCCGATTACCTTGCCGCTGGCATCGGTGATCGGCCGGTACTGCGTGATATAGCGCTTGCCGAACAGCGTCGCGAGTCCCGTGAAGGTCTTGTTGCCCGCGACGGGGCCGTAGGCGGGGCCCTTGCGGTCGAGCAGCGTGCCGATCGCGCGCGAGCCGTCCTGCTTTTTCAGCGAGGTCGTCACGCGCACGAAGTCGTCGCCCGTGCGCGCGAAGATCGTCGCGATGGCGCCGCTTTGCGCAAGAAACTGGTCGGGAATCGAGAAGTCGTTGTTCAGCACTTTGTCGCCCGCCTTGAAGACGGGCGTCGGCGTGCCGGCAATGTCGATCTTCTGCGTCTCGTCGAGCGCGTAGCCGGGCGGCAGGAAACTCGCGAACAGCGTCATCGAACGGCCCACTTCGGCTGTGAGCGCCTTGTCGAACAGCGAGATCATCGCGGCAATCGACCGGTCTTTCTCGGTGATGCGCGACAGCACCTGATCGCTGATCAGCGTGCCCGCCGTGCGGGTCAAGGCGAACGTGAAGGCGGCAAAAATGACGGCCACCAGCGCGCACGAGAGCATGGCGAGCCTGGCGCCCACGCTGGCGCGGCGCAATGAAAGGATGTCCATGAGGGTCTGCAGGTAACGGGATTGAAGCTGCTCCGTTGTGTCGCGCGCCAAGGCACGCGACACCGAAACGGCAGCCTGAAACCTGTTAACGGCACGCCAAACGTTTTCCTTTAATTTTGAAAGCTAGAGTGTTGACTCAGATCAATGCGAAGAACGCCAGGTTCGTAGTAGCAACGCGTTCGTCACGACACTCACGCTCGAGAACGCCATTGCCGCACCCGCGATCATCGGGTTCAGCAGCCCGAACGCGGCGAGCGGAATGCCGATCAGGTTGTACACGAACGCCCAGAACAGGTTCTGCTGGATCTTGCGCCACGTGCGGCGCGAGATGTCGATTGCATCGGCGACCAGCGCCGGGTCGCCCCGCATCAGCGTGATGCCGGCCGCGTGCATCGCGACGTCGGTGCCCGTCGCCATCGCGATGCCGATGTCGGCGGCGGCGAGGGCGGGGGCGTCGTTGATGCCGTCGCCCGCCATCGCGACCACGCTTGACGTGCGGATCTTCAGGTCGTGCACGACGCGCGCCTTGTCGGACGGCAGGACCTGCGCGTGCACTTCGTCGATGCCCAGCGCGGCGGCGACGCTGTTCGCGCTGCCTTCGTTGTCGCCCGTCACCAGCGCGCTCGTCACGCCCATGCGCGACAGCCGTTCGATCGCGGCGCGCGCGCCCGGCTTGAGTGTGTCGCCGAAGGCGATCAGCGCGAGCGCCTGGGCCTGTCGACCCGCTGGCGTGCCCGCTTCCACGCTCATTTGCGCGCCCGTCTTGCCGCGCCCGATCAGCCACGACACCGTGTTGCCTTGCGCTTCGAGTTGCTGCGCGCGGCGGGCGAGGGCGGGCGACGGCACGACGCCCAGTTCGCCCAGCCAGCGGCTGCTGCCGATGGCGAACGTCTCGCCGTCGATATCCGCTTCCACGCCGCGCCCCGCGACCGCGCGCGCGTCGCCGGCGGCGGGCGGCGTGGCGCCGTTGCCCTCCGCTTCGAAGGCTTTCAGGACGGCTTTCGCGAGCGGATGCTCGCTATGCCGCTGCACGGCCGCCGCGAGCGCCAGCGCGTGTTGGCGGTCCACGCCATCCGCCGCCTGGAACGCCGTTACGGATGGCTGGCCGACTGTCAGGGTGCCCGTCTTGTCGAACGCCACGACGCGGACCTGATGCGCGATTTCGAGCGCCTGCGCGTCCTTGATCAGCACGCCGTGACGCGCGGCCACACCTGTGCCCGCCATGATCGCGGTCGGCGTCGCGAGGCCGAGCGCGCACGGGCAGGCGATCACCAGCACGGCGACCGCGTTGAGAATCGCCGTTTCGGCGCTGTGTCCGGCGATCAGCCAGCCGGCCAGCGTGACGAGCGCGACAGCCAGAATGACGGGAACGAAAATTTCGCTGACGCGGTCGACCAGCCGCTGGATCGGGGCTTTCTCCGCCTGCGCCGTTTCGACTAGCCGGATGATGCGGGCGAGCGTGGTCTCGGCGCCGATGGCCGTCGTCTTCACGATGATCGCGCCTTCGCCGTTGATCGACCCCGCCGTCACGCGGTCGTCCTGCTGCTTCGGCACGGGCAGGCTTTCGCCCGTGATCAGCGATTCGTCGATATGCGTGCGGCCTTGCAGCACCGTGCCGTCGACGGGCACGCGCTCGCCCGGCCGCACCGCGACGAGCATGCCGGTGCGCACTTGCGCGAGCGGCACCTCGTGCTCTTCCTTGCCGACCACGATGCGCGCGCGGTCGGGACGCAGCGCATTGAGCGCACGGATCGCGTCGGTGGTCTGGCGCCTGGCGCGCGCTTCGAGCCACTTGCCGAAGCGCACCAGCGTAATCACGACAGCCGACGCTTCGAAGTACAGATGCATGGTGTCGCCGGGATGCAGCGCCATCTGGTAGACGCTCACGCCATAAGCCGCCGACGTACCGAGCGCGACCAGCAGATCCATATTGCCCGCGCCCGCGCGCACGGCTTTCCATGCGGCGCGGTAGAAGCGCGCGCCGAACACGAACTGGACGATGGTGGCGAGCGCGAGTTGCGGCGTGGCGGACAGCATCGCGTGCAGGCCGAGCGGTTCCGCGAGCATCGGCAGGATGAGCGGCAGCGTCAGCAGCGCGCAGATCACGACCGCGCCGAGTTCGCGGCGCACGGCGGCGCGGGCGGCGGCGTCCTTGTCTTCGGTGGCGGCGGGGGTTGCGTCGTCGGTGGAGAGGGGCGTCGCGTGATAGCCGGCCTTCGTGACGGCCGCGATCAACTGATCGACGCCGACTGCGCCGTTGGTGGTGACGGTTGCTTTTTCGGTGGCGAGATTGACGGACGCGGAGGTCACTCCGGGAATCCGCGCGAGCGCTTTTTCGACGCGTCCGGAGCAGGCCGCGCAGGTCATGCCGCCGATGGCGAGTTCGGCTGTCGACTGGGCGTTGCTGTCGGGTGGCGGCGCGCCGTTCAGCGGCTGTGCGTCGTAGCCTGCCTTGCGGACGGCGTTGACGAGGGTATCGGTGGTGACGGATGCGTCGGCATCGACGGTTGCTTTTTCGGTGGCAAGATTCACGCTTGCGCGCGCGACGCCCGGTACTTTTGCGAGCGCTTTCTCGACGCGCAGCGCGCAGGACGCGCATGTCATGCCCTGAATGTCGAGTTCCGACGATGCCGACGGGCGGGATGTGTCGCCGGTGCGGGGTGGTGCGAGTTCGGTCATGGCTGGGAGGCTCCCGTTTTTTGCGCTATTGCGTATCGTTGGAGGCAGTATCGGGGTTCCCATGATGGGAAGGTCAAGGGGATTTTTTGCTTTTGCTTTTTTCTTTTTTCCTTTTGTCTTTGCGTTTTCGCTGGCATCCGCGAATTGCTTTTGCTTTCGATGGCATCCGCGAATTGTTAGCTCGCTTCAAGCGTCGCCCCTGTGCGGGGCGGCACCTACTTTTCTTTGCCGCCGCAAAGAAAAGTAGGCAAAAGAAAGCGGCTCACACCGCAAGCCTTTGACGTTTGCCCACGGGCCCCCAACGTCCCCACGCTTCACACGGCAGCGCACCTGTTCACCTGCGTTGCCAACGCTCTCTCCGGACGCCTCACCCGCTTCATGCGTCCGCGTCGCAGCACGCCTTGCCAGACAGTCCGCCGCCGCCCAGGTGGCAAACTGTGTGTCGGCCCTCGGTGCTCCACACGCTACACTCCAGACCGATAGCGCACGCGTCCCACCCGGTAAGAGCGCCAAGCTATACGACGCGACAACCTACACACAGTTTGCCACCTGGGCGGCCCATACCATTCGCTGCCGCTGGCCCGGGTAGGGGTAATTGAAGCGGGTGAGGCGTTTGTTCGAAGCGTTGGCAACGGGCACCAACCAAGGCGCTGGTGTGTGAAGGGTGGGGACGTTGGGGGCCCGTGGGTAAACGTCAAGAATTGGCGGTGTGAGCCGCTTTCTTTTGCCTACTTTTCTTTGCGGCGGCAAAGAAAAGTAGGTGCCGCCCCGCACAGGGGCGACGCGTGAAGCGAGCTAACGAATCGCGGATGCCCGCGAAAAGGCAAATCGCGGATGCCCGCGAAAAGGCAATTCACGCATGCCAGCAAAAAGGCAAATCACGAATGCCAGCGCAAAAGCAAAAAACCCCGACCGGCGTAGCCCGCGCCCTCACGCCCCCCACCACAAAACAATCAAACAAAAACACAAAAAAACCAACAAACAACACCCAACCCGAAGACAGCACCTCAAAACCGCGACGAACACTCACATTAACTTGCCCCCGCGACGCGGATAAGTTAAAACGCGTTGTCAGAAAAGGAATGTCAGGACAATTCGGCAAGTCCAGCGCGGGCGGGGGCTCGGCGGCGGACCGGGCTCGTCCTGGCTCAGGCATGTGACATCCAGGACCGCGGTTCATCGAATGATAAAAAATCGCCGAGAAACGTTTTCGTTTCAACTCGCCTGCACGGCGCTCGCGGGCATCGCTTTTCTCACCGGTTGCGCGTCCACTCCCATCGTGACGCCCAAACCCACGGGCTGGATCAAGGACGAGGTCGCCGACTCCTATGTGTTTGCCTATCCGCTCGTGCTGATGGGCGCGGCGCGCGACGCCGCCGTCGGCACGGGTCCCGGTCAGGCACCCGTCAATACGCTGCGTCACGCGTCCGCGCTGCCGCCCGTCGGCGCGCATAATCCGCCCACGCCCGGCATCGATACCCTCGATTCGACCGCGTGGCTCGACGTCGGCGACGAACCCGTAATCGTGTCGCTGCCAACGTCGGCGGGCCGCTATATGGATGCGCGTGCGCTCGATATGTGGACCAACGTGCTGTGGTCGGCAGAACAGCAGGGCGCTTCACGCGTGTCGGGCATCAAGGCGCAGACCGTGGCCTTCGCAAAGCCCGACTGGAAGGGCGATCTGCCCAAGGGCGTGAAGCGTATCGACGCGCCGACGCGCAATGTCTGGCTCGACGTGCGCATCCAGTCGAACGGCGCGCGCGACCTGACGGCCGTGCGCAAGTTGCAGCGCGGCATTCGCGTGGTGCCGCTGTCCGTCTATACGGGCGATGCCTCGGCGGCGTCCGTCGCGCCGCGCACCATGCCCCCCGACGCAAGCGTCTCCGGCACGCCCGCCGAGCAGGTCGCCGCGCTCGACGCGAAAGGCTATTTCGACCGCGTCGCGCGGCTGCTGCCCGACAACCCGCCGTCTCCCGCCGACCCGCACGCGCTGAAGTTTCTCGCCGACCTCGGCGTGAAGCCCGACGAAGCCGTCGAACTGCCCCGGTCGGCCAGCGACGCGATCGCCGGTGGTCTCGCAGACGGCCGCGCGCGCGTCGCGACGCCGCCCACCAACATGCTGACGGCCAACGGCTGGAGCTGGTTCGGCGACGGCGTCGGCAACTACGGTCCCGACTACGCGCTGCGCGCGTATGCGTCGTACGCGCAGCCGGGCATCGGCACGAAGGACGACGAAGTGCGCGGTAACGTCGCGCTCGACAGCGACGGCCACGCGTTGAACGGCGCCAACCGCTACGTGGTGCACTTCGAGCCGAATCAGGTGCCGCCCGTGCGCGGCTTCTGGTCGATCACCGCGTACACGAAGGACGGCGCGCTCGGCGACAGCTCGCCGGCACGCGCATCCGTCGGCGACAAGGCGGGCGTGCGGCGCAACCGCGACGGCTCGATCGACGTGACGGTGTCGTCGGCGAAACCGCGCAAGGCGTCCAACTGGCTGCCCGCGCCGCGCGGCGATTTCCAGCTCGTGCTGCGCCTCTACGCGCCAAAGCCCGAAGCCAGCGACGGCACCTGGCAGCCGCCCGCCGTCGTGCGTCAATAAGCGCAGCACGTGTCCGCCGCATGACGGCTGGACACGACCGCGCACTCACCTCGGGCCACTTACACTTTCTAACGTTTATTTGCCTGCAACGGTCGTCATTCTCATGACATTTGATGGTTTGGCCGAAGTACACGACGTATACTTCGGCCAAGCTGGATATTCGTCATCGCGGCACGTTCTGCGCCGCCCTACCCGCGACCAAGCATGGCAAGCCCGACCAAAGCATCACTCGCCTCATCCTTTCAGACCGTCCGCGAAGTCGCACAAGGCCGGCGAGCAAGACGCATCGTTCTCGTCATATTCGTCGTGCTGGTCCTGTTCGGACTGCTCGGCTTTTTCGCCGCGCCGCCGCTGATCCGGCATATCGCCGAACAGCAGTTGAGCGAGCAACTGGACCGGCCGGCCAGCATCGGCCGCATCGCGCTCAACCCCTACACACTCAATTTCGAAGCTGACCGCGTGCATATCGGCGACCGGGGCGGCAAGGGCGATTTCGTCGATATCGAACGGCTGGTCGTAAGGACTTCCTGGAGTTCGATTTTCCGGCTCGCGCCCATTGTCGATGAAGTACATCTGGATTCGCCGCGCTTCACAATCGTTCGCTACGATGCGCAGCGCTTCAACTTCAGCGACCTGATCGAGAAGTTCTCGAAGCAGCCGTCCAAACCCGACAGCAAGCCGGCGCAGTTCTCGATCTCCAATATCCGCATCGAAAACGGCAAGATCACGTTCGACGACCGGCTGCTCGGCGTCACGCATATCGTCGATGAATGGCGCCTCGGCATTCCGTTCATCGCCACGCTGCCGTCGAAAACCGACATCTTCGTCGAGCCGCTGCTGCGCGCGCGTATCGACGGCAGTCCGCTCGCCATCGACGGGCGCACCAAGCCGTTCGCGGCGTCGCGCGAATCGGAAGTGTCGCTGCGCTTCGACGGGCTCGACGTGCCGAAGCTGCTGTCGTACTCGCCCGCGAAGCTGCCCGTCACGGTGCAGGCGGGCAAGCTGTCGAGCGACCTGAAAGTAAGCTTCGTGATGACGGGCGACGCACCCACGCTGCGCATCACGGGCACCACGGATCTCGCCGACATCGACGTGCTCGACGAGCACAAGGCGCCGTTCTTCGCCGCGCGCTCACTGCATGTGGCCGCCCAGACGCTGGAGCCGCTGAAGAACGTCTATCGTTTCGACGACATTCGCCTCGACGCGCCGACCGTGCATCTGGCGCGCGACAAGAGCGGCGTGCTGAGCGTGCAGCGTACGTTCGCTCCCGCGCCCAGCGCACCCGCTGCGGCGGCCAGCGCGCCCGCTACCGTGGCCAGCGCGCCCGCGCCCGCGTCCGGCGCCGCGGCTGAAGCAGCCAAGGCCGCGCCGCCGCTCGATCTGCAGATCAAGCAATTCGAGCTGTCGAACGGCACCGTCGAAGTCCAGGACGCCGCGGCGTCGCGGCCCGTATCGGCAGGGCTGAACAATCTCGCGGTCGGGCTGGCGGATTTCTCGACGCTCGGCAAGACCCCCGCGCGCTACACGCTCAAGACCAACGTCAAGAACCAGCCGCAAAGCGCGATTGCCGTGTCGGGCAACCTGTCGCTCGCCGCGAAGACGGCCGACGCGAAGATCGACCTGAAGTCGGCGCAGCTGCCCGTATTGCAGCCTTATCTCGACACCGTGACGGCGGCCAAGGTGCTAGACGGCACGCTGAGCGTGCAGTCCAGCCTGACGGCCAACTGGACGAAGGAGCCCGTCGACCTGCAGATCGGCGAAAGCCAGGTCGATCTGCAATCGCTAAAGCTGGCGACCGGGAACGCGAAGCAGCCGGTCATATCGATCGCGGACGGCAAGGCGGGCATCAAGCGCGTCGACCTCGCCGCGCGCAAGGCGGAACTCGGCACGGTCGACGTGACGGGCCTGTCCGTCGACGCGCAGCGCCTGAAGGACGGCACGATCGATCTGGCCGCGCTCGCTGGCCCGCCGCAGCAGCAGGCGAGCGAGCGCACCGTGATCCATGCGGCGAAGAAGGCGACGCAAGAAGGGCCGGCGTGGCATTACAGCATCGGCGAACTGAACCTGAAGGACGGCGCGGCGACCTTCGCCGACAACACGACCGCGCGCCCCGTCAAACTCGCCGTGAAGCCCCTGCAACTTAAAGTGCAGAAGATCAGCGACGACCTGAGCCGCGCGCTGCCCGTCGAACTGCAGGCCACCGTCAACGGCAAGGGCACGCTCGGCGTGAAGGGCGACGTGACGGCGACGCCGCTCAAGCTCGCGATGAAGATCGACGCTAACCGGCTGGACGCGGCGGCGTTCGAGCCGTACTTCGGCAGCCAGCTGAACGCGACCATTGCGAGCGCGCTGCTGAACGCGAGCGGCGATGTAACGCTCGCGCAGGGCGACAAGGCGAAGGGCCTGCGCGCGACGTATCGCGGCGACGCGGCGCTCGTCGACGTCCGCATGCTCGACAAGGCGACCTCGGACCCGTTTGCCGGCTGGCGCTCGCTGGCGCTGACGGGCATCAAGGCGAATTACGACGAGCACGGCACGGACGTCGATGCCGCCAAGGTCACGTTCGCGAACTTCTATGGGCGCGTGCTGCTCGACGCACAAGGCAAGCTGAACCTGAAGGACGTGGTCGCGCACGAAACGGGCGCGCCGCAGTCGCTCACGCGCGACCAGAGCGCCAAGGGCAAGGAGCCGATCCCGCTCGGCATGTCCGCCGCTTCCGAAGCGCAGGCGGCCGTGCCGGCTTCCGCCGCGTCCGGCGCGAACACGTCGGTGACGGCGGCCACGCCGCCGCAAAGCCCGGTGCGTCTGCATTTCGGCCAGCTCGTGCTGCAGAACGGCCGCGTCACCTACACCGACAACTTCATCAAGCCGAACTACACGGCCAACCTGATCGCGATCCAGGGCACGGTCGGCGCATTCGGCACGGAGTCCAGGCAGTCGGCGCCCGTCGACGTGTCCGCCAAGCTCGCCGCCAACGGCCCGATCACGATCCGTGGCTCGGTGAATCCGCTGATCGCCAAGCCCGCGCTCGATCTGACGGCCACGGCGCACGGCATCGAGCTGACCAACCTGACGCCGTACTCGGCGAAGTACGCGGGCTATCCGATCACGAAGGGCAAACTGAATGTCGATCTGCACTATCAGCTGGCGAACGACCAGTTGACGGCGAACAACCACATCTTCATCGACCAGCTGACGTTCGGCGATCACGTCGACAACGACACCGCGACGAAGCTGCCCGTGAAGCTCGCCATTTCGCTGCTGAAGAACTCGCGCGGCGAAATCGACGTGGACATTCCCGTGTCGGGCTCGCTGGCGAATCCGGAATTCAGCGTGGGCGGGCTGATCTGGCGCGCCGTGCTGAATCTGCTGCAGAAGGCGGTCACGGCACCGTTCTCGCTGCTCGCGCATGCGTTCGGCGGCAGCGGCGAGGAACTCGGCTACGTCGAGTTCGATGCGGGTTCCGCGACGCTGTCCGACACGTCGCAGAAGAAGCTCGACATGATCGTGAAGGCGCTGACCGACAAGCCGTCGATCCGCCTCGACATCATCGGCCGCGTCGATCCCGCCGTCGATCAGCCGGCGCTGCGCACCGCCTATGTCGACCGGCTCGTGCGTCAGCAGAAGCTCAAGGACATGGTGGGCAACGGCGAAAGCGTCGACCCGATGACGATCAAGGTCGACGACAAGGAATACGACAAGTATCTGACTAAGGCCTACAAGGATTCGGACTTCAAGAAGCCGCGCAACATCGTCGGCCTGACGAAGACACTGCCCGACGACGAGATGAAGGCCGCGCTCGCCGAGCATGCGCCCGTCACGGACGCCAGCTTGCGCGATCTCGCGCAGCGCCGCGCGCAGGCGGTGCAGCAGTACTTCGAAGGCAAGATCGACAACAGCCGCGTTTTCATCGTGGCGCCGAAGCTCGATGCTTCGGGTATCGACGACAAGGGCGCGACGACGCGGGTGGATTTCGGCCTGAAATAATGCGCTGACGGTTCTTCACGAGTTTGCCGCTTTTGCGGGCGGGCGCGTTAACAATCGTCAAGGATGACTGAGCGATCGCACGCGGGGTCAACGTATTGCGGCGACGTTCGTTTAGGATGCCAACTCTTGTGCGAGCGGGCTGCGATATGCAGCCCGTTTGCACATCCGATGCCATCCTTTCGATCGTATTCCGATGAACCTCTTCAAACTGTGCCGCGAACTGACGCAACGGCTATTGATCGCGAGCGTCGCGTTGGCGCTCGCCGGTTGTGCAAGCATGCCGTGGGGCGACCTCTTCACCAGTTCGCCTGATGCGCGCCCGCCCTCGATCGAGCCGCCCGCGCCTGTCGCGGCGGGCTTCTATCGCGTGAATCCAGGCGATACGCTGGCGAGCGTCGCGGCTGCGTTCGGGCGTGATCCCGCCCAGCTTGCCCGCTGGAACCGCCTCCCGGACGCCTACCCGGTGAGCGTCGGCCAGGTGCTCCGTGTGGCGCCCGATGCTGCTGCCGTGTCCGGGCCCGTGCAAACGGGCGTGCCGCAATCCCCGGCCGCCGCCGGTAACGTCGCGCCGTCTGCCGCATCCTCGCAGCAGGCGCGCTTCATCTGGCCCGCCTCGGGGCAAGTGACGTCGAACGCCGGAGACGGCCAGTCGAAGGCGATCCACATCAACGGCACAGCCGGCGAGACGATCCGGGCAGCGAGCACCGGCCGCGTGATCTACGCGGGCTCCGAGATCAAGGCGTACGGGCTGCTCGTCATCGTCAAGCACGACAAACGTTTCATCAGCGCTTACGGTAACAACGCGAAGCTGCTCGTCAAGGAAGGCGACACGGTCAGGCAAGGCCAGCCGATCGCCGAAATGGGCGCGCCCAACGATCCCCATCCGTATCTGATCTTCGAACTGCGCGACGGCACGAAGGCAGTCGATCCGCAAAACTACCTGCCGAAACTTTCGGGCTGACCCGGTCGCGCGGCGGCGCGCGTCGTGCGCCGTCCCGCGGACCGGTTCGGGTTCCGCGTGACGGCTGCCGAAGCGTATCGCCCGATGCCATGTCGAAGACGAGCCATCACTTGAAAAAGAACCCGCTGCTACGACGCCTCGGCGCGTCCGTTTCGCTCTTTCTGCTGGCGAGCGCGCTGCCCGCGTCGGCATCGGCGGCTGCCGGGAAGCATAAGCCGCTCGATCCGAAGTCGCGTCCCAAGGCGAAAAACGCGCAGCATGGCGCACGAACGGAGCCGCTTCACGATCCGGAGCACGACGTGCATGTCGATCCAAAAGGCCGCGCAAATCTGGCCAACCGCAGTGCAAACCGCAGTGCCGACCGCGGTCCCAACCGCGCCGCGCATGCTGCGCATCTGGTGCATGCGGCGAGCGTGAAAGGGCACACGTCGCGCTTCACGCAACTGGGGCTCGCGTCGTGGTACGGCCGGGGCTTTCACGGTCGTCGCACGGCAAACGGCGAGCACTACGACATGTACGCGATGACGGCCGCGCACCGGACGCTGCCGCTTGGATCGTATGTGCGCGTGACGTCGCTGGCGAGTTCGAAGTCGGTGGTAGTGCGCATCAACGACCGTGGACCCTACGCGCGCGGTCGCGTGATCGATCTGTCGTATCTCGCCGCGTCGGCGCTCGGCATGCATCGCGCGGGCGTGGCGAAGGTGTCGATCGAGCGGGTGGAGAAGCCCGAAGCGGAGCGCATCGCGCATCGCCCGATGCATCTGACGACGAACGGCTAGCAACGCCTTCGACGCGCCGCGCGAAGTGTGGCGCTAAGCCGCCCGCGTAGGCGCGGCCGTCGTCTTCAACGCAGTCCTTTCGATCACGTTCGCAAGCGTATCGAACGCCGGCCCGATGCGCTCGTTCGGCACGCATGCGTAGCCGAGCAGCAGGCCGCGCCGCGCCGGCGTCTCGCTGTTGTAGTACGCGGCGAGCGGCCGCACGATCACGCCCGCGTCGTACGAAGCGGCCGTCACTTCGCGGTCGTTTGCATGATCGGGCAGGCCGAGCACCAGGTGCAGGCCCGCTTCGTCGCCCATCACGGGCAGCGCATCGCCGAAACGCGCGGTGATCGCGTCGATCAGAATCTGGCGGCGCTCGCCGTACAACGCGCGCATGCGCCGCACGTGCGAGGTCAGATAGCCGTCCATGATGAACTCGGTCAGCACGGCCTGCTGCATCAGTTGTCCTTCGCGATACAACTCGGCCACGCCCGTGCGAAACGTATCGACGAGATGCTCCGGCGCGATCATGTAGCCGATCCGCAAACCCGGAAACAGCATCTTTCCGAGACTGCCCACATAGATCACCTGGCCCGCGTCGTCGAGCCCTTGCAGCGATGCGAGCGGCCGGCTGCCGTAGCGGAACTCGCTGTCGTAGTCGTCCTCGATGATCCACACGCCATGTTGGCGCGCGTATTCGAGCAGCGTGCGGCGGCGCGCGAGGCTCATCACCATGCCGAGCGGATACTGATGCGACGGCGTGACGAGCGCGATGCGCGGCGGCGCCTGCAGGTCGGATTCGCGCGGATTCAGGCCTTCTTCATCGACGGGCACGGGCGCGAGCGTCAGCCCCGACGACTGCAGCACGCTGCGCGCGCCCCAATAGCAGGGCTCCTCGACCCAAGCGCGGTCGCCGACGTCCGTCAGCAGCCGCACGGCGAGGTCGATCGACTGATGAATGCCCGTTGTGATGATGATCTGATCCGGCGTGCACTTCACCGAACGCGCGACGCGCAGATAGTCCGAGAGCGCACGCCGCAGCGGTCGATAGCCGCCGCCCGGCGCGTACGTCAGCAGATCGGGATTCGCTTCCTTCCAGAGCTTGGCCTGCAGGCGGCTCCATGTGCGCGCCGGAAACTCGGCGACATCCGGCACGCCGGGCATGAACGCGCCCCACTGCCGCGCCGATACGCCCGCCTGGCAAATCAGACGCGCGCCGCGCGTCGACAGGCTGCCGCGCGCGGGCACGGCGGGCGGCGCGACATTCGCGCCTGGCCCTGCGCCGCCGATCGCGCCGATAGGGCCACTCGCGGCGGGTGGCGCCTTGCGTGCGTTGACGGCGGCCGTGTCCGGCCGCGTGTCGGCGACATAGGTGCCGCTGCCCGTGGTCGATAGCACATAGCCTTCCGCCGTGAGCTGGTCGTAGACGTGCAGCACCGTGTTGCGCGCAATGCCGAGGTCCGACGCGAGCGTGCGCGAACTGGGCAGCTTGGCGCCGGGCAGCAACTGGCCCGTCAGAATGGCCTGCTGCATCAGCCCGAGTACTTGTCGATAGACGGGTTCGCCAGCCGTCCGGTCGAGCCGCGCGGCGAGCCAGTCCGACAGGATCACCGTATCCAAGTGGTTCTATCCGGAATTATGAAATGGTTCCCTATTGTAGAACCGTAACGGGCTATAGTGGATCACGCAATCGATGCAAATCTTCGAAACGGGTGGAACCAAATGTGCGTAGAAACCCCTAGAGATGCATTCAAAGCATGGAGACCCACGCGATGAAAACCGAAGACGTAATCGTCAGCTTTCGGGGTGTGCGCAAGACGTATGACGGCGAAATGCTGGTCGTCAAGCAACTCGATCTCGACATCTATCAAGGCGAATTCCTCACGCTGCTCGGGCCTTCCGGCTCCGGCAAGACGACTTGCCTGATGATGCTCGCAGGCTTCGAATTTCCGACGGGCGGCGAGATCTGGCTCGATGGACAACTGCTCAACAACGTGCCGCCGCACAAGCGCAACATCGGCATGGTGTTTCAGAACTACGCGCTGTTTCCGCATCTCACGGTCGAGCAGAACGTCGCGTATCCGCTGACGGTGCGCAAGCTCCCCGCCGACGAACGCGCGCACAAGGTCAACAACGCGCTGAAGATGGTGCGCATGGAAGGCTTTGCGAAGCGCTACCCGGCGCAACTGTCGGGCGGCCAGCAGCAGCGCATCGCGCTGGCGCGCGCGCTCGTGTTCGAACCCAAGCTCGTGCTGATGGACGAGCCGCTTGGCGCGCTCGACAAGCAGTTGCGCGAGCACATGCAATACGAACTCAAATCGCTGCACGAAAAGCTCGGCGTCACCTTCGTCTACGTGACGCACGATCAGGGCGAAGCGCTGACCATGTCAGACCGCGTCGCGGTATTCGACAAGGGCATCGTGCAGCAGCTCGATACCGTCGACAGCCTCTACGAGGCGCCGTGCAACGAGTTCGTCGCGAACTTCATCGGCGACAGCAACCGGCTGCGCGGCACGATCGCGAATGTCGACGGCGATTACTGCGAGTTTCACCTGATCGACGGCACGCGCCTGGTCGGGCGGAATATCGGTGGTGCGCAAGCGGGCGCGCAAGGCGTCGCGTGCATCCGGCCGGAGCGGATGAAGCTCGCGGCGGGCGCGGCAGGCGGCGCGCGGCCCGGCGCGAATGCGGTGGCGGGCGAAGCGCGCGGGCTCATCTATTTCGGCGATCACGTGCGCATGCGCTGTGGTTTGCCGCAACAGGACGAGTGCTTCGTGAAGGTGCCGCTCGGCACGGAAGCACTCGAAGGCTTCGCGCCGGGCGCGCCCGTCGCACTCGAATTCGCGCCGGAGCATCTGCGCGTGTTCGCGTGAGCAGAAACACAACAACGTCCACGTCGTAAGCAGTTCATCACACCAAAGAGGAACCATCATGAAGAAGATCGTGCAATCGCGCTGTGCCGTGGCTGTCGGCGCTGTCGTCCTCGCGCTCAGCGCCGTTGCTCAGGCGAACGCGGCGGAACTGACGGTCGTGAACTTCGGCGGCGCGAATGGCGACGCGCAGAAGGCCGCATTCAACCAGCCGTTCGAGGCGCAAAGCGGCTCGAAAGTGACGGCTGTCGAATACAACGGCGAGCAGGCCAAAGTGAAGGCGATGGTCGAAGCAAAGCATGTGAACTGGGATGTCGTCGAAGTCGAATCGGGCGACCTCGGCCGAGGCTGCGACGAAGGCCTGTACGAAAAGCTCGACTGGTCGAAGCTCGGCAAGAAGTCGGATCTGATTCCCGAAGCGCCGCAAACGTGCGGCGTCGGTATTTTCGTGTGGTCGACGGCGATGGCATACAACGCCGACAAGCTCAAGACGGCGCCCGCCAGCTGGGCCGACTTCTGGGACACGAAGAAATTCCCGGGCAAGCGCGGCATGCGCAAGGGCGCGCGCTACAACCTGGAATTCGCGCTGATGGCCGACGGCGTCGCGCCGAAGGACGTCTACAAGGTGCTCGGCACGAAGGAAGGCCAGGACCGCGCGTTCAAGAAACTCGACGAGCTGAAGCCGAATATCCAGTGGTGGGAAGCGGGCGCACAGCCGCCGCAATTCCTCGTCGCGGGCGACGTGGTGATGTCGACGGCGTATAACGGCCGTATCGATGCCGCGCAGAAGGAAGGCAAGAACCTGAAGGTCGTGTGGAACGGCAGCATCTACGACCTCGACTACTGGGCAATGCCGAAGGGCACGCCGAACAAGGCGCTGGCCGAGAAGTACATCGCGTACACGATCTCGTCGAAGCCGCAGCAGGAATACGCGAAGCACATCGCGTACGGCCCGGTGAATGAATCGGCGATCAAGTCGCTCGATGCGAAGACGCTCGCCAACCTGCCGAACTCCCCCGCCAACGGCAAGAACGCAGTGCTGCAGAACCTGACGTTCTGGACCGATCACGGCGACGAGCTGGAGCAACGCTTCTCGTCGTGGGCGTCGAAGTAAGTGTGAGGTGAATGCGATGCGGTTTCCGCACCGGGAAGCCGCATCGCTGTAGCAAGGCTGCATTGACGCAGGAGAAACCCGTGACGACGATCACGATCGCCGCCGACCCGGCCCCCGAGTCGACCAACAAACTCAAGCGCGAGCTGAAGGCCGCCGAAGCGAAGAAGCGCGCGATGGCGCTGCTGCTGATTGCGCCGCTCGCGCTGTTTCTGCTGATGATTTTCGTCGTGCCGATCGGCGCGCTGTTGACGCGCGCGGTGCAGAACCCGGAGATCGCGACGGCGCTGCCGCATACGGTCACGGCCCTGCGCGACTGGGATCGCAAGTCGGCGCCGACAGACGCCGCGTACGCCGCGCTCGCCACGGATCTCACCGCCGTCGCCGACGGCGAAGCCATGGGCGCGCTTGCACGGCGCCTGAATACGGAGATTCCCGGCTATCGCTCGCTCGTCGCGAAGACGGCGCGCGCAATGCCGCTCAACGACGATGCGGGTCACGCGCTGCCGCCCGCCCAGGTGAAGGCAAAGATTCTCGAAATCGACGAACGTTGGGGCGATGCGAAGTACTGGCAGGCGATCGCGAAGAACGGCAGCACGGTTTCGCCGTTTTATCTGCTCGCCTCGCTCGATCACAAGCAGGACGCATTCGGCCACATCATTCCGACCGATCCCGAACAGCAGATCTATCTCGCCGTGTTCAGCCGCACGTTCGTGATCGGTTTCGCGGTAACGGTCTTTGCGCTGCTGCTCGGCTATCCGCTCGCATACTGGATTTCGACGTTGAACGAACGGCGCGCGAATCTCGTGATGATCCTCGTGCTGATTCCGTTCTGGACGTCGGTCCTCGTACGCGTCGCCGCGTGGATCGTGATTTTGCAGAGCGAAGGTCTCGTCAACAAGGCGCTGATCGGCTCGGGGCTGATACACGATCCGCTGGCTTTGCTGTTCAATCGCGTCGGCGTGTATATCTCGATGACGCACATTCTGCTGCCGTTCATGATCCTGCCGCTTTACAGCGTGATGAAGTCGATTCCGCCGACCTACCAGCGCGCGGCCGTTTCGCTCGGCTCGCATC
Source organism: Paraburkholderia caribensis (assembly GCF_002902945.1). Classification (NCBI taxonomy): domain Bacteria; kingdom Pseudomonadati; phylum Pseudomonadota; class Betaproteobacteria; order Burkholderiales; family Burkholderiaceae; genus Paraburkholderia; species Paraburkholderia caribensis. Next base: position 2,635,927 of record NZ_CP026102.1, on the reverse strand, counting down.
CGTTCGCGGCGTTCTGGCGCGTGTATGTGCCGCAGACTTATCCGGGCATCGGCGCGGGCGCGCTGCTCGTATTCATTCTTGCGATCGGTTACTACATCACGCCGGCGCTGCTCGGCGGACCGAACGACCAGATGGTCAGCTACTACGTCGCGTACTTCACCAACGTGACGATCAACTGGGGCATGGCGTGCGCGCTCGGCGGGCTGCTGCTCGCGGCGACGCTCGTGCTGTATGTGATCTACGGACGCTTCACGCGTTCGAACGTGAGCCTCGGTTGAGGAGTGACGCGATGAAATTTGCCAAACCCATGTTCGCGCCGCACACGTCGATGATCGAGCGCGTGTGGTACTTCACGCTGCGCGGACTTGCCGTGCTGACGCTGCTGTATCTGATCCTGCCCGTGCTCGCGATCGTGCCGCTGTCGTTTTCGTCGAGCACGTTTCTCGTCTATCCGATTCCCGGCTGGTCGTTGCGCTGGTATCAGAACCTGATTGCCTCCGACGAATGGCGGATGGCTGCGAAGAACAGCTTTATCGTCGCACCGTCGGCGACCGTGCTGGCGACGGTGCTCGGCACGCTCGCGGCGAACGGTCTGACGAAGGCGAACTTCAAGGGCAAAGCGCTGCTAATGGCGATCCTGATCTCGCCGATGATCGTGCCCGTCGTCGTGGTCGGTGTCGGCATGTATCTGTTTTTTGCGCCGCTCGGACTGGCCAACACGTATATCGGCCTGATCATGGCGCATGCGTCGCTGGGCGTGCCGTTCGTCGTGACGACGGTGGCGGCTACGTTGCAGGGCTTCAATTACAACCTCGTGCGAGCCAGCCTGTCGCTCGGCGCGAACCCTGTGAAGACGTTTTTCAGCATCACGTTGCCGGTGATCGCGCCGGGCGTGATCTCGGGTGCGCTGTTCGCATTCGCGACGTCGTTCGACGAAGTGGTCGTCACGCTGTTTCTCGCGGGCGCCGATCAGACCACTTTGCCCCGGCAGATGTTCACGGGCATTCGCGAGAACATCAGCCCGACCATTGCCGCGCTGGCGACGATTCTTATCGTGTTCTCGACTTGCCTGCTGCTCGCGCTCGAATGGCTGCGTGGAAGGAATGCGGCGCGGGCGGTGGCGGCGTAGGCGGGTTTGTTTGCGCTATCTCGTTGCGGTCACACGTTTATCTGCCCTGTGACCGTTCGCGCGATGACGTTTTATTGCGCGCATCTGTCATAAATTGTCACGGCTTCATTAGTTAACCTGAAAGTTCCTGTATAGCTCGCTTTCTGGAAACTTTCTGGAAACATGAAGCAATGCTTTGCGAGGCTCTAACACTTCGGCCTTTGAACGAAAACGACGCCGCTGTGTTTGCGAAACTGCGGCTCAAGGCCATCGACGATTCCCCGTCTGCAATCTGGCCGACTCTCGACGAGGAGCGCGCACGCCCGCTCGACATCGTTGCCGCACAAATACGGCCGACGCCTGAACAGATCGTGTTTGGCGTGTTTGATCAGCACATGCTGATTGGAATCGCCGGTCTCAAACAGGAACCATACGCGCAGTTGCGGCACAAGGGCATGCTGTGGGGCGTGTTCGTTCATCCTCTGTATCGGAATGTGGGCGTCGCGCGCGAGTTGCTCGGGGCTGCGTTGACGCATGCGCGCAATATGCAGCTGCGGCAGGTTCATCTTCGCGTCAATACCGAAAACCATCGCGCGCGGCAGCTCTATGTGACGAGCGGCTTTACGGGCTATGGCACCGAACGCCGCGCGATGTGCGTGAATGGCCGCTTCTTCGACGAAGAGAACATGGTGCTGTATCTGGATGGTGAGGATGCCGCTGCATAGTTTCCGTACTCGCCCGCTCCCACCTTTGACAAACCTTGACAACTCAAGTCGCCCACTGCGTTAAAACTACAGCCCTCTTAATTCACAGTGAAGACCTGAGAAAACTATGGAACACGGAATCATCGCCTGGCTGATCATCGGCTGTATCGCGGGCTGGCTTGCTAGCGTGCTGGTGTCGGGCAGCGGCTACGGGGTGCTGCTCGATATCGTCGTCGGCATTGCGGGCGCGTTTATCGGCGGCTGGCTGTCGGGCGTGCTGCATGTCTCGCCTGGCAGCGGATGGATCGGCTCGACAATCACGGCGTTCGTCGGCGCTGTGATCCTGCTGTTCGTCATCCGGCTTTTCAGGCGCGCTTGACCCGGCTTCGACGCGCGACGAACAACCCGGCTACGGCCGGGTTGTTCGTTTCCGCGACTACCGCTTCGCTGTCTGATCGGCCGACGTCCCCGGTGCCATCCCACCCAGCGCCTGAAATAGCGCCGCCGTATCCACGAGACGATCGGCCTGCGCGCGCGTCCTGTCGAGCGCGGTCTGCAACGCCTCGCGCTGCGTATCGATCAGGCTGAACTGACTGACGCCGCCCGCCGCATACTGCGCTTGCGCGATCGTCACGCTTGCTTGCGCTTCCGACGCCGCGTCATCGCGAGCCTGCAATTCGCGCGCGTCATCATTCAATGCGTGCAGCGTATCGGCGACTTGCTGAAGCGCCTGCAATACCGTCTGCCGATACGACGCGAACGCCGCATCATAGGCAGCCTGCGCAGCGCGCTTCTTCGCGCGCAGTTCGCCGCCGTGAAAGATCGGCTGCGTCAGATTCAGACCGAGGTTCCAGACGTTCAGGCTGTTGACGACATCTTCGATGCGCGTGCGCTCCGAGCCGATTCCCGCCGACACGCTGAACTGCGGATACAGGTTCGCCGTCGCGACGCCGACGTTCGCGCTCGCCCGATGCAACAGCGCCTCCGATGCGCGAATGTCGGGCCGCTCGCGCGCGAGTGTCGACGGCAGCGTGACGGGCACGGTGTCGGGCAGATGCAGTGCATCGAGCGTGATGTCGTTGAAGTCGGCTTGCGACGGCGCGATGCCGAGCAGAATTGCAAGCTGATGGTCGGCTTGCGCGAGTTGCGTCGTCAGCGGCGGAATTTGCGCGCGCGTCTGCGCGAGGAGCGTGCGCTGCGTGCGCACATCGAGTTGCGCGACGCCGCCCGCCGCGTAGCGTCCTTCGACGATCGTCAGTTGATGCGCCTGTGCGTCCGCGAGTTGCTGTGTCAGCGCGAGCTGCTGTTGCAGCGACGCGCGCCGGATCGCCGTCGACACCACATTGCCCGCCAGCGACAGGCGCGCGGCATCGAGCTCGTAGGTCTGGTAATCGGTTTGCGCGAGCAAGGCTTCGAGCGCGCGCCGGTTGCCGCCGAAAACATCGAGCGCATACGACACGCTCACCGACGCATTGAACAGCGTGAACGGCCCCGGGTTCGGCACGTTCGGAATGCCGAACGCGGCGGGGTTCACCTTTTGCCGCGTGCCGGACAGCTTGGCATCGATGGCGGGAAACTCGGTCGCGCCGGCTTGCGCGATGTAGTTCTCGCGCGCCTCGACGAGTTTCGCGCGTGCTTCGTCGAGTGTCGGGCTGTGTTGCAGCGCCGTGTCGACGAGACGGTTCAGCGCGTCGGAGCGAAACTGCGTCCACCATGCGGGCAGCGCGGCGCTTGCGGCGACGAGCGTTTGCGTGACGCCTGCGGCCTGCGTCGCGGCGGGCAGCGCTTCCCGCGTGTAGGACGGCGCATCGGGTGCGGCGGGCGAGTGAAAGTCAGGGCCGACGGCGCAGCCGCACAGCGCGAGCGCGGACAACAGCAGGGAGTGGTTCATCGTCGAGCCTCCTAATCCAGCGTGCGCCGATAGAAGCGCACGGCAATGGCTAACACGACGGCGGTGAAGATCGCGACGGGCCACACCGACGGCCACAGTTCGACCCAGCCATTGCCTTTGAGCAGAATGCCGCGCACGAGCCGGTTGAAGTACGTGAGCGGCAGCAGATTGCCGATCCATTGCGCCCACACGGGCATGCCCGCGAACGGAAACATGAAGCCCGACAGCAGCAGGCTCGGCAGAAAGTAGAAGATGGTGAGCTGCATTGCCTGCAACTGGTTCTGCGCAATCGACGACAACGTAATGCCGACCGTCAGGTTCGCCGCGATGAAGAGCAGCGCAGCGACATACAGCGCGATCAGACTGCCGACGAACGGCACATTGAATACATAGCGCGCCGCCGCCAGAATGATCGACGACTGCACGAGCCCGATCGCGATATACGGCACCAGCTTGCCCGCGATCACCTCGATTGGCAGCACGGGGGTGGCGAGCAGGTTTTCCATCGTGCCGCGCTCGCGTTCGCGGGTCATCGCGAGGCCCGTCATCATGACCATCGTCAGCGTGAGGATCGTGCCCATCAGGCCCGGCACGACGTTGTATTGGGTGATGCCTTCGGGGTTGTACAGCTTGTGGATCTGCACCTCGAACGCGGCGGGCGCGCCGTTCAGATGCTTGAGCGGCCCGGTGATGTCCTTGTCCGCCACCGCTTGCACGAGGCCGGGCAGCGCGGCGAGCGGTGCCTGCGTCGCGGTCGGATCGGTGGCGTCGGCTTCGACCAGCAGCGCGGGCCGTTCGCCGCGCAAGAGCCGCCGCGAAAAATCGACGGGAATCGACACGACGAAGGTCACGTCGCCGCGCGCCAGCGCCTCGCGGGCCGCGTTGTCGTCGGGCAGCGTGTCGACGATATGAAAATAGTCCGAGTTCTTCATCGCCGCGACGAAGCTGCGCGAGAACTGGCTCTGCTCGCTGATGACGACGGCCGTGCGCAGATGCTTCGGGTCAGTATTGATCGCGAAGCCGAACAGCGCAAGCTGAAGAATCGGCAGACCGACGATCATGCCGAACGTGATGCGATCGCGCCGCAACTGGATGAACTCCTTGAGGACGATGCCCCACCAGCGCGTCACGGAGAATAGACGACTCACGATGGCTTTCCGTAGTTGTCGGCCGAGCGGCTCATCATGTAGATGAAGACGTCCTCGAGGCCGGTTTCGATCGGCTCGATTCGCACGGGCAGGCCGGACGTGACCTGTCTGATCGCCTTTTCGAGCGCGTGGTGATCGTGGCCGCTCGCGTGCAGCGCGGAGCCGAATACGACGGTCTGATCGACGCCCGGCGTCTTGCGCAACTGTTCGGACAGTTGCGTCAGATGCTCGCCGTGAATGGACCATGTGGCGAGCGCCTGCGACTCGATCACCTGTTGCGCGGTGCCTTGCGCCAGCAGCTTGCCGTACGCGATGTACGCGAGCTTGTGGCAGCGCTCCGCTTCGTCCATGTAGTGCGTGCTGACCAGCACCGAAATGCCTTGCGCGGCGAGCCGGTGCAGCTCTTCCCAGAAGTCGCGGCGCGCCGTGGGATCGACGCCCGCAGTCGGCTCGTCGAGCAGCAGCAGCTTCGGCTCGTGCAGCATGCACGCGGCAAGCGCGAGCCGCTGCTTCCAGCCGCCCGACAGCGCGCCCGTCAACTGGTCGGCGCGCGTCTGCAAGCCGAGCGTTTCGAGCGCGCGATCCACCTTTTCCTTGCGGTCGCGCATCTGATAGATGCGCGCGACGAAATCGAGATTCTCGCGGATCGTCATGTCTTCCCAGTACGAGAAGCGCTGCGTCATGTAGCCGACGTTGCGCTTGATCTGCGCGCTGTCACGCACGATGTCGTAGCCGAGGCACGTGCCGCTGCCGGAATCGGGCGTGAGCAGGCCGCACATCAGGCGGATCGACGTCGTCTTACCGCTGCCGTTCGGGCCGAGAAAGCCGAAAATCTCGCCATGCGCGACCTGCAGCGTGACGTCGTTGACGACGTGCTTGTCGCCGAAATGCTTGTTGAGGTTGTGCACGTCGATGGCAAGCGAACCTTGCGCCGGATTGTGCCCGCCGTTCTGCGTGCTCATCGCAAGGTCACCGAAACAGGCTGGCCGGGATGCAGGCGCGGCGCGTCGCCGACGGAAGGATGCGCTTCGACCATGAAGACGAGCTTCGCGCGGCTCTCGTTGCTATAAATGACGGGTGGCGTGTATTCCGCCGAGTTCGACACGTAGGTGATCTTCGCCTCGATAGCCGACGCGCAGCCGTCGCAATGGACCGTCAGCGCGCGGCCGGGGGCGAGCGCGCCGACCACGGTCTCGGGCACGAAGAAGCGCACCTTCACGTTTTGCGGCGGCAGCATCTGCACGACGGGGCTACCCGCCTGCACCCATTCGCCGACGCGGTACAGCGTGTCGTAGACGCGGCCCCTGGCGGGCGCGTTCACGCGCTTCTGGTCGAGCTTCCATTGCGCCTGCGCCACGGCTGCCTGCGCTGCTTCGACCTGCGCGGTCTGCGCGAGCAGTTGCTGCGAACGGCCGGGCAGACGCGCGACCTGGACTTCGTGCGTCAACTCGCGTACCTGCGCATTGGCGGCATCGGCGGCGGCGCGCGTGTCGTCGAGTTGTCCCTTCGGAATGCCGCCCGCGCGATACTGCGCTTCGTCGCGCGTCAATTGCAGCGCGGCCTTGCGCGCGTTCGCCACGGCCTGCGCGAGCTGCGCCCTCGTCACGTCGATTTCCGGCGGGCGCTTGCCTGTCTGGATGTCCGCCAGCTGCGCGCGGGCGGCGGCGAGCTGTTGTTGCGCCTGTTGCAGCGCGGCCGTTTCGTCGACGGATTCGAGCGCGAAAACGGGTGCATTCGCCGTGAGCTGATCGCCGCGCACGACGTCGAGTTGCGTCAGCTTGCCCGATTGCGACGAGCCGAGATACACGAATTCGCCTTCGACGTAGCCTTGCCACGTATTGTCGGCGCGATGCGAGCACGCGCCGAGCACGCCGCATGCAAGGAGCGCGGCAACAATCCGTACGGCGCGCGCCGATGAAGGTGAATGCTTCATGAACTGGACCTCGTGGATGGGCGGCGCGTCGCATTGGCCGTTTTTTTCGCAGCCGGCCTGCGCGCGGCGCGTTCCGCTGGCGGATTCATGCCGCCGAGCAGCAGGGCCGTGACGTGCCGCTGCAACGTCTCACGTTCGATAGCCGGAAAGCCGCGAATGCTCTGCCACATCCTGGCGGCCGCTTGCGGCAGCATTACCAGCGCGAAGAGCGAGTTGAACATCAACAGCGCATCGAGCTCCGGATTCACTGCGCCTGCGTGTTGCGCTTCCTTGATACGGGCGCCGAACCGCTTGATGTTGTCGAACGGAATGCGCGTGACCATGCGCTCGCGCAGCATCCCGCCTTCGTTGACGACCTCGCGCAGCCAGAGCGGCGGCAGCCACGGCATGCGTCCCGTCACGTCGAACAGCCGCTTGACGAACTCGGCCACCATCACGAACGGATCGTCGCTCGAATCCTCTCCGGCGGCGCTCCAGACAAAACCGACGGACGGCGCGAGCCGCTCCTCGACGATCGCGTCGAGCAGCATCTCGCGATTCGTGAAGTAGTAGTGGACGAGCGCGGACGTGACTTCCGCGGCGGCGGCGATCTGCGCGACGGTGGTGGCCGAGATGCCGCGTTCGGAGAAAAGGCGCGTGGCGGTATCGAGCAGATGCTCGCGCACGTCGAAGTTCTCCACCACGGGCCGGCGACCGCGCGGTTTGGCCGGTTGACGTTTGGTGTTCATGGGTTGCCAGCTTAATTGACGAGTTAGTTAAATTCAACCGGGTTTACCTCGATTGGGGGTAACTTGCCCCGCGCCGAAGGTTGCAAGTCAGGCGCACGGAGACCTCGTCGCACACTTAGCCAGCAGAAGCGGGTTTTCGCCCGCTGGATATCCCCTTTTATGCCGCCGGCACTATCGGAAATTGAATAACAAATAAACTCGAAAAAAAGCGGCGAGAAAGATATGGAATGCAGAATATTCCACAGAATAAAGGCGTCGATAATGACTTAGAATAATCGCCGCAGAAACGCGTGTGGTAATAAGCACGCCATATGAGCAGCGCGACAGCACGTGAATCAAAAGAGAAACTGGAGAACGGCAGTTGGCTTCTATATTAATAGTGGACGATCACCCAGCGTTTCGGCTGGTTATCAAGACGCATCTGCTGCAATTGCTCGGTACGCAGGAAGTATTTGAAGCAGACAACGGCCAGTCCGCAATGGAAATGGCGCGCCAATTCGCGCCCGACCTTACCATTCTCGATCTGGATATTCCGCGCATAAATGGCCTCGATGTACTTTCACGTCTGAAAACTGCACATCCGTCCATGCGTGTACTGATCCTGTCGAGCCACGATGCGTCGACTTTCGTGTCCCGCGCCATGCGCGCGGGTGCGCAAGGCTTCGTCAGCAAGGCGCAGGACGTGAAGGAGATCATGCGCAGTGTCGAGGCCGTCATGTCGGGCTACAGCGTATTTCCCGTCGCGCCGTCCGCGAGCATTGGCGCGGCGGCGCAGGGCGTCGTCGAGGAGCGCAAACTCGAATTGCTTTCCGACAAGGAACTGGTGATCCTGCAAATGCTCGCCAAAGGCATGTCCAACAAGACGATCGGCGACGCGCTTTTCATCAGCAACAAGACGGTCAGCAGTCACAAGACACGGTTGATGACCAAGGTGGGCGTCGCAACGCTCGTCGATCTGGTCGATTTCGCGCGGCGCTGCGGTATCGCCGCCGCCCGGCAATGACGGCGGCATGCTGGCGCCGCGTGTTCGGCGGCGCGGCGGACATGCGTGTGCTGCAACAACGAATCGATGCGCTCGCCCTCGGCGATCGCACTGTTGCGCGCGACGTGACGAGCGCGCTCATTGAAACGAACCGCGCAACGCTTCTCTACATGTCGGCGGCTCGTCGCAGCGAATCATGGAACGAATTGGGTCACGCCGCGCATCGTCTGGCGGGTTCGTTGCGAATGTTGCAATGCAGGCGGGAAACCGCGCTGGCGCTGCGATTGGAGCGTGCCGCGCTGGAGCATGACGCGCTGACGGCCGTCGCGTTGCTCTCGGGCGTGACGCAAGCCATCACTGCCTTGAACGAGAAGCTCGACGCGCTGCTCGGCTGACAGCCGGACGGGCGCACGGTGTGCCGCTGTATCTATCGGCGGCTTTGCGGCAATTAATACTTACTAGCGCCGAAGCAGGCATTTTCTTCTGCCACGACGAATCCGCACTCTATACTGGTCAATAGCGTGTCTGAGCAGCCTTCCCCGGGGCTACATCGACCAGCCGCGCTAACCGCGCACGGTTCTCAGATCGTCTCCATCGTGTCTCGCGGTATTTGGGCCCGCGTTCTGCGGGCTTTTTGTCGTTATGGGCGTGCCGTGTCGCGGTCCGAATCTTCGCCGCGAACCGTGATCATCGAGCTCCGTCATCAGCGTTCTCATCCTTGCGACGAGTCCGTCGAACAACACACTGTCGACAGGTTCCCGCGCGTCGCTCGCCCGCTGCAGCGCGCTCATCAGGCCGCGATTTCCGACCACCCCGAGCGCGCCTGCGAGCTTATGCAGCATGCCGCGGACGCCTTGCTCGTCGCCCGCTGCGCGGCGCTCCTCCAGATGCATGAGGTCGTTTTCCATCGACTGCTGCCAGTCGCGCAACAGGCCGCCGACGTCCACGCCTTGCGCGGCGAGCGAATCGAGCACGGTGAAGTCGTACCGCTCGAGACGCGCCGCGCGATGCTCTGACCTGGCGGGAAGCAGACGTCTGAGGGCGGAGTCGAGCGCGCTCAATCCAGCCGTCTTGACGAGCGTCGCGCCGAACAATGCGCGCTCCATGTCGGTCATTTTCGCGTCGGCGTTCGCCGACAGCAGGATCATCGGCACGGCATATTCCGAACCGCCAGACGACGCGCGAACGTGACGGGCGAGTTCTATGCCGCTCATGCCGGGCATCTGCAGGTCGGTGACGAGCAGATCGACGGTTTCGCGGCTCAGCACCTCGAGTGCTTCGTCGCCGGAGCTGGCGACGAGGCAGCGATATCCGAGCACGTCGAGCTGCCGGGCGAGCACTTTGCGATTGACCTCGTTGTCGTCGGTGACGAGGATCGTGGGTTGTCCCGATGCCGGACGGGTGGGCGCCTGGACAGGCTCGGGACGCACGGCAGGCGCGTCGCCGCGGTTGCCGCAGATGCGCCTGAGCGCCGTCCACGACAATGGATTGACCGACAACCCGGTCACGCCGCCGCGTTCGCGCATGCCGCCAGGCAAAGCGTCGCGCGTGACGGCGATGGTGCGCTTCTCGCCATGCAGCGACGGCGGCTGCCCGATTTCGGCAAAGCGAAAGTCGATGCGCACGGGCGGCGGCACATCGGACGGCAGCGTCGTGATGCCCAGCTTTTTCAGCAGTTCGCAAATCGCCACGCGATCTTCATACGCAGCGACGTCGACGACGGCAAAGCGACGTTCGTGCTCCGGCACGGGCCAGTCGTGACGCTCGATCGTGAACGGCGCATGCAGCGCGACGCAGACGCCAACGCTCTTGCCTTCGAGGATCGTGATGTCGCCGCCCATTTTTCGCGCGATCACGCGGGCTAGCACGAGGTCCGGATGCTCGCGCACGTCAGCAGGTTCTTCCATCGCCTGATGCGCGCGCGCGTGCGTGTCGTTCGCCGCCGATGCCGCGCCGCTGATGCCGATCACGATCCGCTGGGCGCCTGCGTTCAGCGACTCCGCGCGCGCGGCGAGCGTGACGACGCCCGCGCCTGCCGTTTCGATTGCGTAGGCAAGCAGGTTGTGCACGAGCTGGCCGAGCCGCGCGCGGTCGGCGAGCACGCACGCAGCAACCGATCGGTCGATACACGCTTGCAGCCGCGATGGCTTGCGTGCCGCGACCGGCGCGACGAGCAGCGCGACCCCGTCGATCAGTTCGCGCAGATCGACGGGGTCTTCATCGAAGACGATATCGCGATCGGCGGGAGGCATGTCGTCGAGCAAGTCCTGCGCGACGAGCGCGAGCGTTTCGGCGGCGCACCGAAGCGCACCGGCTCCGACGTTCGCCAGGCCTGCATCGGGATCGAGACGCTCGCACAGTGCCTGTACGCACGGCACGATCCGGTGCCGCGCCAGTCGCAACGTAGCGAGGTGTTCTTCGAGTGCCGCCGCGCGCGCGGCCTGAGTGGCTTCGTCCAGCGAGCGGGCGGATTGCGCCGCGTGCGCCGCGTTGTCACGGTGCGCCGCGCGCAGCGACGCGTCCAGAGCTTCGATATCGAGCTTCAGTACGCGCCGGTCCTCTTCGCCCCGTATGGCGGCGCGCACGCTGCGCGCCAGCAGAAGCAACACCGCCGCCGTGCCGCCCGCAAGCGGTTCGTGCCACGCGGCAAGCGAGCCGAACAGCACAAGTGCCCCGATTGGCGCGCGCCAGCCAAACGCGCGGGCGAGCGACGATGCGATGCCAGACGGACGCAGGTTCATGCCGGCGCGTCAATCGATCAGCTTGTTCAGCGTCGCAAACTCGATCAACGCGGCCAGCGAAGACAGCCCCAGCTTTTCGCACAGCCGCGTCTTGTACGTGCTGACTGTCTTGTCGCTGAGGAACAGGCGGCTCGCGATTTCCTTGTTGCTGATGCCGCGTGCGAGATACTGCAGCACTTCCATCTCACGCGGCGACAGCACATCGAGGCCGCCCGCCTTGCCCGTATGCGGCGCTTGCGCGGGAAAGCAGTCGAAACCGAGCAGCACCGTGCGTGCCGCCGTCAACATTTCCGTCAGTTCACGGCCCTTGCTCACGTAGCCGTTCGCGCCCGCTTGCTGCGTGTGCAGCGACATCACGTGATCCGGTTTTCCGATTGCGATGAAGTTCATGCAGGAGGGCTTGCTGTGAGTCATGCGCGGCTGGTTCATCGCGGTGAGCCGACTCGTATCGTCGTCGAAGTCGCCGATAGGTCGATCGAGCGGATGCGCGGATTGCTCGGGCGCTCCCGGCTCGATGATGATCGCGCGCTGTGGCTCGAACCGTGCAATGCCGTGCATACGTTCGGTATGCGCTTTCCGATCGACGTGCTGTTTATCGACAGGCGTGGAGGCGTGCTGTCGATTCATAGAAATGTTGGCCGTGGGCGTGTGCTGTTTTGTTGGCGTGCGCGAGCGGCGCTGGAGTTGTGCGCGGATGCGGCGCAGGCGTTGCGTATCGAAGTCGGCGACAAGCTTGAATGGAGGGCTTCGACGTGAAGCGACGGCGTATGAGCAAACGCCGGATGACGGGGCAAGGGATGACGGAGTTTCTCGTCGTCGCGCCGCTGTTGCTGTTCTTCGGCTTCGTGACCGTGCAGTTCGTGCTGCTGTATCAGGCGAAATCGACCCTCGATGTCGCCGTGCTCGAAGCCGCGCGCGAAGGGTCCGTTAATCACGGATCGATGGATGCGATGCAAGCGGGACTTGCGCGTGGACTTGCGCCCTTGTACGCGCGGAGTGCCGATGCAGCGGGCGTGCAGTCGGCGCTGCTTGCCGCGCGGCGTGCCGTGGGCGAGGCGGCATCGATTGAGATCGTCAGTCCGACGCCGGCGATGATGCGCGACTTCGCGCGTCCGCGTGTTTATCCCGCTGAAGGCGCCGCGCATGATGAAATTCCCAATGACATGCTGATGTATCGCGACATCGAACACGGTGCGGAATCGGATGTGAATGTGCAGGACGCTAATGTGCTGAAGCTGCGCGTGCACTATTGCTTTGATCTGATCGTGCCCGTTGCGAACAAGGTGCTGTACTACGCGACGAATGTGATCGGCGATATTGCGGCGAACGGTGTGTTTTCGCGTGAGCCTGCGCAGGCGAATGTCGATGCGTATGGCTCGCCTAAGCGGGCTGATCGTTTGTGCAGGACGACGCTTGTCGATGGTTGGCAGAGCCAGCGTTGGCCCGTCGCGCTGGAATCCGAGGCGCTTGTGCGGATGCAGTCGCCGTTTCGCATGGATGCGGCCAACGAAGTGCATGCGACGGCGGGACATTGATGCGCGGCCTCATCTGTCTCGTGGCAGTGGTGTGCATTGCCAGCGATGCGCACGGTGCCGGGCGTGCGGAGATGATGATCGGCGGGTTGAAGGGCGTCGATGCGGATGCGGGTGTCGCTGCCGTTTCGGATCAGCCGGTGATCGTCGAGTTCGGTGTGCCATTGGAGGCTCGGCACGCGCGTTCGAAAGTTCTCGCGTGGACGGCGCTGGTTGATGATGTTGCGAAGCATAGTGGTGTCGATAGAGCGCTGCTGATGGCTGTCATCGATGTCGAGTCGGGAGGTGATCCATTTGCGGTGTCGTCGAAGGGCGCAAGAGGGTTGATGCAGTTGATGCCGCAAACCGGCGCGCAGCAAGGCGCGGGCGATTTGTTTGATCCTTACCAGAATGTAGTCGCAGGTACGCGCTTGCTCGATACGCTGCTTGCGACGTTCGGTGATGTGCCGCTGGCGCTCGCAGCGTATAACGCGGGGGAAGGGGCGGTGCGTAAGTTCGGCGGTACGGTTCCGCCGTATGCGGAAACGCAGAAGTATGTGCGGCGGGTGATGGAGCGGGCGGTGGTTTATCGGCGATGAAGGGCAGCGATGGAAACGGGGTATCCGTATGCCGCAGTTGATTTGTCATTGTGCGCATAGCGGAGCCAGCCCGATGCGACCTGTCGCGTCGGCTCGGCGCCAGCGCGACATTCTGCCAGCGCATCTAAAGCCAACCACGAATGACACGTTGAACTGAACACTGGCGTTACGGAAGCGGCGAGCGCGCGCGGTAGACGTTCTCGCAGAATCCAGCACTCGCCCCCAGCTTCCGCGATAAATCAGCGGCCGCGTCCAGTTGCGGTCGGTCCAGTTCGCCCGACGCGTGTGCGGCGCTCAGCCGGGAGGCAGGGCCCGAAAGCGTGAGTGCCGCCATGAACTTGTCGCCCGCGCCAAAAACCGGAACGGCGAATGCGGCCGTGTGCACGTCGCGCGCGCCCGCCGTGAAGACCGGCAGCGCAGGCGGTTTGTCGTATATCGGCTCGCCAAGGCCCCAGAAACGGATCACCTGGCTGATAGCCGTGTCGTCGAGCGGCAGTGTCGTTCCCGCGAGCCGCGTTTCGCGCAGACCTTCGGACGGCTCGACGCGAAACAGGCAAAGCCGCTGACCTTTGTCGTGAACGTAGTACGATGCGCTTTCTTTCGTCAGCGCCGCCAGCGCATGCAGCGCCGGTTCCACGACTGTGGATAGATGGAACGACTGCTCGTACAGCTTGCCCAGGTAAAGCACGCGATGCCCGAGCGAGTAGTTGCCGGATTGCGCGCGCACGACATAACCCATTCGCTCCAGCGAGTTCATCAGTCGATAAACCGTCGTCTTGTGCATACCGGACGCTTGCGACAGCATCGCGAGCGACTGCGACTCAGCCCCCGGCTTGAAGCAATCCAGCAGCGATAGCGCTTTTTCGACTGCCACAACTCCCTCATTTCCCATCCCCGCCTCCCGTCGTTCGTTCGGCATCATTGTACACAGTAAAACGGTGGTTTACACCGTAAAAGGGTAAACGCTAGTGGCCGCACGTGTTCCCGATGGCTATAGTGATTTCACACCGTACACTATGGTTGTACACAGTAAAACTCTCGAACTGAGGTGAAATCCATGAGCACTGCGTCCGCAGGTACTTCCGCCATCAATCGCAACGTTGAACGCGTGTCGCCGGAACTGGTTGAGGCAGCCGCCCGATATCAGGCTGCCATCCTCGCCGACGTTGCGGGCCGTCGCGGCACGCTACATGGCCGGGTCAAGCCGCTGTCTCCGAAAATGAAAGTCGCAGGTCCCGCCGTTACGGTCGAAGTTCGTCCCGGCGACAACCTCGCCATCCACGCCGCGCTTTCGATCGCGAAGCCGGGCGACGTGATCGTCGTCGACGGGAAGGGCGATCTTTCCTGCGCGCTGATCGGCGAGATCATGGCGACCCAGGCGAAGGCAAGCGGCATCGCCGGGATCATCATCGACGGCGCCGTGCGCGACGCGCACGAGCTTGCCAACGGCGACTATCCGATCTTCGCGGCGGGTCTCAATCCCTGCGGCCCAACCAAAAGCGTCGCGGGCCTCGTGAACGCGCCGATTTCGGCCGGCGACACGGCCATCAACCCCGGCGATCTGATCGTCGGCGACACGGACGGCGTGGTCGTCATTCCGCGCAACGATGTCGCGCGCATCATCGAACTCGCGCAGAAAAAGCTCGACATGGAGACGGCGCGTATTGCGGCGATCCACAAGGGTGACGTGCGGCCGGGATGGATCGAGAAGGAACTGCGCGCGGTCGGCATGCTGGCGGAAGGCGAGGCACTGTGATGCAAACGGCTTCGCATAAACCCGTCGTCCTCGTGACAGCCGCGGATCTCGCGCCGCAAGCGCTCGACATGCTCACCCAGTTCGAGGTCGTGTTCGCGGGCAAGCAGCCTACGGAAGACGACATCGTCGCGCTGTGCGCCGCGCACAAGCCGGTCGCGATCATCGTTCGATACGGCAAGGTCAACGCCCGCATCATGGATGCCGCCGAAAACCTGCAGGTTATTTCGAAGCACGGCAGCGGCATCGACGTGATCGATCAGGCAGCCGCGGCCGCGCGCGGTATCGCGGTGCGCGCAGCCGTCGGCGCCAACGCCGCGGCCGTGGCCGAGCACGCCTGGGCGTTGATTCTCGCGTGTGCCAAATCGGTGCCGCAACTGGATGCGCGCATGCGCGCGGGTCACTGGGATAAATCCACGCACAAGTCCGTTGAACTGGATGGAAGCACGCTCGGCCTGGTCGGATTGGGCGCGATCGGCCGACGCGTGGCGGCGATCGGCGCTGCGTTCGGCATGAACGTGCTTGCGTTTGATCCGTACGCGAAAGAAGTGCCAGCTGGCGTAAAGCTCGTCGCACTCGACGACCTGTACGCCGCATCGGACGTCATCTCGTTGCATTGTCCACTGACGGCCGAGAACCGGCAGATGCTCAACCGCGACACGTTCGCGCGTTTCAAGCGCGGTGCGATTCTCGTCAACACGGCGCGTGGCGGTCTGATCGACGAAGCCGCGCTCGCCGACGCACTCGCAAGCGGCCAGTTGCGCTCGGCCGGTCTCGACAGCTTCGACGTCGAACCGATGACGAATCCGCATCCGTTCCAGCAGATCGCAAACGCGATCCTGTCGCCGCACATCGGCGGCGTGAGCGATGCCGCATACGTGAACATGGGCAAGGGCGCTGCCGCCAATGTTCTTGCCGTCATCGACGAACGCGCCCGCAACGCAGCCTGACGTTCGCACGAGAAGGTCCACCATGTTCTATCTCATCTCGCCCGAAGTACGCACAGCCGAAGTCTTCACGCGTATGCCGGACAAATTCCGCAAACCCGATGTGCAGACCGATTGGGCACGCGCGAATCGCGGCGGCCTCGCTACGGATTCCTTCCTCGAAGGCCCGGTGTGGGATCCGGAAGGCTATCTGTTCGTGACCGACATCCCGCACGGCCGCGTTTTCAGGATTTCGCCTTCGGGCGAGTGGGAACTCGTCGTGCAATACGACGGCGAGCCGAACGGCATGAAGCGTTACGACGAAGCGCGTCTGCTCATCACCGACTATCGAAATGGTCTGATGCTGCTCGACATCGCTAGTGGCGAAGTGCGCCCGCTTCTCGAGCGGCGCAATTCCGAGCGCTTCAGAGGCGTGAACGATCTCACGTTCGATTCGAACGGCAACCTGTATTTCACCGATCAGGGCCAAACCGGTCTGCACGATCCGACCGGCCGCGTGTACCGGCTGTCGGTGGACGGCAAGCTCGACATGCTGCTCGGCAATTGCCCGAGCCCCAACGGACTCGTGCTGTCGCCCGACGAGAAGGTCCTGTTCGTCGGCATGACGCGCGGGAACTGCGTGTGGCGCGTGCCGCTTCAGGCCGATGGTTCCGTCAGCAAGGTCGGGCAGTTCTTCACCTCCTACGGTCCGAGCGGTCCGGACGGTCTGACCATCGATACCGAAGGTCGGCTCTTCGTCGCGAACCCGGGGCTCGGTCGTGCGTGGGTGCTGAACCATCGTGCCGAACCCGTCGAGATCCTGACGAGCCCCGCAGGCGCTTCGCTCACGAACCTCTGCTTCGGCGGCCCAGAGATGAAGACGCTCTTCATGACCGAATCTGTTTCTGGGACGGTTCTTAAAGCCGATATGACGATTGCCGGTCCATTGCCCAACAGGGCGAAGCAGGCCGTCTGAGGCGCGGCGGGCGCTGCGCCCGCCAACTATCGATACATCGCGCCGACAGCAGCGCGTTGGAGGAGGCAAGCATGACGATTTCGCACACCTTGAGCGCCGAGGGCGCCGCGCGGCGCGCTGACGCAGCACCCGTCCAGGGCATTGCGCACGAAGACTACGCAGCCAGCGAGCGCACGCTCGCCAAGGCGTTCCGGCGAATTTTGCCGTTCATTTTCATCTGCTACGTCATCAGCTACCTCGATCGGACGAACGTCGGGTTCGCCGCGCTTACGATGAACAAGGATCTCGGTCTGACAGCCGAGCAGTTCGGCTTCGGTGCGGGGCTGTTCTTCGTCGGCTATTTTCTCTTCGAGATTCCAAGCAACCTGATCATGCAGAAGGTTGGGGCGCGCGTGTGGATCGCGCGCATCATGATCACGTGGGGTCTCTTTTCGATGGCGACGGCGTTCGTCGTCGGCCCGAAGAGTTTCGCCGCCGCACGGTTCCTGCTCGGTCTCGCCGAAGCGGGCTTCACGCCCGGCATCTATCTGTATTTCACGCACTGGTTTCCGGGCAAGTGGCGCGCGAAGGTGACGGCTGCATTTCTCGTCGGCATTCCCGTGGCGAACATGATCGGTTCCCCCGTCTCGGGTGCCTTGCTCGAACTGGGCGGTCTGCACGGGCTGCGTAGCTGGCAGTGGTTGCTGCTGATCGAGGGCGTGCCGGCTGTGGTCCTTGGCATTGCCTGTCTGTTCGTGCTGGCCGACCGTCCCGAAAAGGCGAAGTGGCTGAGCGACGCAGAGAAGTCGTCGCTTGCGAAGCGTCTCGCGCTTGAACAGGGCGACATCGGCGCGCGTCACGGCAGCACGCTGCGCGATGCGATGACCAACTGGCGCGTGTTCGTGCTTGCGTTCGTCAATTTCTGCGGCATCGTCGGCTCGCTTGGCGTCGGTCTGTGGATGCCGCAAATCATCAAGCAGTTCGGCGTCGAGCACGCGGTCGTCGGCTGGCTCACGGCGATTCCGTATGCGATCGGCGCGGTCGGGATGGTCTGGTGGGCGCGCGTCGCCAATCGCGCGGAGAACCGCATTCCGTATGTGGCCGGCGCGCTGGTCGTGGCGGCCGTCGCGCTGTGCGCAAGTACGTTCGTCGACACGCCCGTGCTCAAGCTGATTGCACTCTGCTTCACGGTGAGCGGCATCCTCGCGTTTCAGGCGACGTACTGGGCTATTCCGTCGGGCTTCCTTACGGGCCGAGCCGCTGCCGGTGGCCTCGCGCTGATCGTCTCGGTGGGCAATCTCGGCGGCTTTGTCGGTCCGTCGATGATCGGCGCGCTCAAGCAGGTCTCAGGCGGCTTCACCGTGCCGTTGCTCGCCGTCTCAGGTGTGCTGCTGCTCGGTGCCTTGACCATCGCCTGGCTCGGTGATCCAGGCGCCGACGCAGGCGAGGCGCCTTTGGCAAACAAGGTGTGATCCACGCTCTCAAAACCAATCCATAAACACTTTCAGGAGACTCCATGCTGTTCAACAAAGCCAGCCACAACGTCAACACGAACGCCCGCCTGATGCTCGGCGCACTCGCAGCCGCAGGGGTGAGCCTGACCTGCGGCACCGCGCATGCGCAAAGCAGCGTCACGCTGTACGGCATCGCAGACGTTGGCATCGAGCACATCAACAATACAAGTGCTGGCGGCGCACAGACGCGCGAAGTGTCGGGCAACCTGTCCGGCTCGCGCTGGGGACTGAAGGGCGCCGAAGACCTTGGCGGCGGCATGAAGGCAATCTTCCAGTTGGAGAATGGCTTCAACATCAATGACGGCACGACCGCGCAATCGACCAAAGGTCTGGGCGCGAACGCGACGACGACGGCGCGGCTGTTCGGCCGTCAGGCATGGGTCGGCCTTTCGTATAAAGGCCAGCAGTTGACCTTCGGCCGGCAGAACGCGCTGCTCTACGAACAGGCGGTGGCGTTCGATCCGATGGGTGCATCGTCGCGCTACTCGGTGTTGTCGCTCGACTACGCGATGGCCGCGCGAATCGACAACTCAGCAAAATACACGGGCGTATTCGGCCCGTTGACGGCACAGGCGATGTACAGCA
Source organism: Paraburkholderia caribensis (assembly GCF_002902945.1). Classification (NCBI taxonomy): domain Bacteria; kingdom Pseudomonadati; phylum Pseudomonadota; class Betaproteobacteria; order Burkholderiales; family Burkholderiaceae; genus Paraburkholderia; species Paraburkholderia caribensis. Next base: position 2,616,849 of record NZ_CP026102.1, on the reverse strand, counting down.
CGCGCTACGACACAGGTTACGGCGCCGAAGTGCCGGGCGCCGAAATCACCGGGCGCTTTTTCAGCGGCGCGCTGACGTTCGCGCAAGGTCCGCTCGCGGCAAGCGTCTCCTATGAGCAGCGCAACAGCAACACGCTCGCAAGCAACACGGCGACTGAGCGTCGCGCGACAGCAGCCGCTTCGTATCAGATTGGACGGCTGAAAGGCTTCGCGGGCTACCGCTATCTGCGTGCGTCGAATGCGTTCCTGCCTGCGAACCCGATCGTCGTTGCGAACGGCTCCGAAGCGAGCGCTGCGAATCTTTACTGGGCGGGCGCGCAGTACTTCGTCACGCCGGCGTTTGTCCTGACGGCTACCGGCTACTACCAGGACGTGCACTCGACGGGTGCCGATCCATGGCTCGCTGTGCTTTGCGCCGACTACCTGCTGTCCAAGCGCACCGATGTCTACGCGACGGCGGGCTTCGCGCGCAACAAGGACGGCTCCGCGCTCGGCGTGAACGGTTATGGAACGGTCGCGGCCGGACACAACCAGACGGGCGTGGTCATCGGCATGCGCCAGAAATTCTGAGGAGAAGCCATGCAGATCGTGCACGCGCCTCATTTGCCTGTCCGACCCGAGTGGCTCGCGCTGCGCGACGAGCCGGTGCTCGAACCGGCGCTTGCCATCGTCGATGCGCATCATCATCTGTGGGACCGTCAGACCGGACGGTATCTCGCGGATGAGTTCGGCAGGGATCTGGCGAGTGGGCATCGGGTCGTCTCGACGGTCTACGTGCAATGCCGCTCGATGTTGCGACAGGACGGTCCGGAAGCCATGAAGCCGCTTGGCGAGGTCGAGTTCGCCACGGGCGTCGCTGCGATGTTCGCAAGCGGCGCGTATGGGCAGGCGCGGTGCTGCGAGGCGATTGTCGGTGGCGCGGATCTGACGCTGGGCGCAGAACTCGATGGCGTGCTTGAAGCGATGCTGCAGGTATCGGGCGGACGTCTGCGAGGCATACGCAATCCGCTCGCGTGGCATGCGAGTCCCGAGGTGAGTTCGAGCCCGGTGACGCCGCCGCGTGACCAGATGACGAATCCGGCGTTCCGGCAGGGTGTCAGGACACTCGGCCGCTTCGGTCTGTCGCTCGATGCGTGGGTCTACCACACGCAGCTCGACGATCTGTATGAACTCGCGCGTGCTGCACAAGAAGTGACTGTCGTCATCGACCATTTTGGCGGTCCGCTCGGCGTGGGTCCGCACGCCGGACAGCGCGCGGCTGTGCTTGCCGAATGGAAGCAAAAACTTGCACGGCTTGCGAGCCTGCCCAACACCCGCATCAAGCTCGGCGGCGCAGGGATGAACGTGTTCGGCTTCGACTTCGCCACGCGCGCGCTGCCGCCTTCGTCCGAGCAACTGGCCGCCGCGTGGCGCCCGTATTTCGATGTTTGCGTCGAACTGTTCGGTGTGGACCGCTGCATGTTCGAAAGCAATTTTCCCGTCGACAAAGGGATGTTCAGTTACGGCGTGCTGTGGAACGCCTTCAAACGGCTCGCGTCCGCGATGTCCGCCGATGACAAGACCGCGCTCTTCAGCCGGACTGCGGCGACGACCTATCGCCTGGCGATTGCAGGAGACAACACATGAAGACGAGCGCAACGGTTGCGGCCACCGAATTCCCCGAGGGATCGCAAGCCAAGGGATTAAAGAACATCACGGGTACCGAGTGGCGCTCGTTGTCACTCGCGGGACTCGGCTGGACGTTCGAGAGCTATGACTCGTTCCTGCTTTCGCTTCTTCTACCGACGTTGGCCCTTCAGTTCGGCTTGAGCAAGGCGCAGCTCGGCCTTTTTACGAGCATCACGGCGGCCGGACAGATCATCGGCGGCATTCTGTTCGGTTATGTGTCGGACCGCTTGGGGCGCGTGCGTACCGCGTTGCTGTGCGTCGGCATCTATTCGCTGTTCTCCGGCCTGATCGCGTTTGCGCCGAACGAACACTGGTTCGCTACATTGCGGTTTTTCGGCGCTTTGGGCATGGGCGGCACGTGGACGGCGGGTGCAGCGCTCATTGCCGAGACATGGCACGCGAGCCGGCGCGGCAAGGGCGGGGCACTGATGCAGATGGGTTTGCCCATCGGCGCGATTCTCGCCATCACGATCTCGGGAATCGTCAGCGGCGTGAACGACGGACTCGGTGGAAACAGCTGGCGTCTACTGTTTCTGATCGGTGCGTCACCGTTTTTCATTCTGTTCTGGGTCGCGAGAAAAACGCCTGAATCGCCGATCTGGTTGGAGCGCAGGCAGGCGAAGTCGTCAGTTCAGCGCGTGGCGGCAGCAAGCGGTGACAAGCTCAATGTGCGCGGACTGGTGACGGCGTTTGGCTTCATCTTTTTCCTGCAGTATCTGTACTGGGGCGTCTTTACGTGGACGCCAACGTTCCTTGTCACGGTGAAGCATCTCGACTTCGTACATAGCCTGAAGTTTGTGCTCGCGCTGCAATTCGGTGCGATCAGCGGGTTCCTGCTGTTCTCGGCATTCGTCGACCGGCTCGGCCGGCGGCCAATGTTCCTTGCCTATCTGCTGGTCGGGGCGGCCGCGGTCGGCGTGTACATCCTGTCATCGGATGCGCTGCTGCTGATGGTCGCGATTTTTCTGACTGGCTTCAGCGTGAACGGTATCTTCGCCGGCGCAGGCCCGTTTCTCGCGGAGATCATCGGCGATACGGCATCGCGCGGATTTCTGATGGGCCTCGCATATAACGGTGGCCGGCTCGGCGGCTTTATCGCACCGTTGATCATCGGCGCACTCGCGTCGACCTCGGGCGGTTTCGTGCTGGGCCTCGCGACGACGATCGTCGCATTCATCGCCGCTGCCGTGGTCGTGTTTTTCGCGCCGGAAACGCGCGGCAAGGCGCTGTCGTGACGATGACTGCACAAACCGGCTTCGTCAGCAGGCTGTTTCCGGCCCTTGCGGAAGCATCGTTGCGTCGGTATCTGAGCGGACAGGTCGCGTCCGTGCTGGGAAGCTGGACGCAGAACGTCACGCTGAACCTGCTCGTGTATCACCTGTCGGGGTCGGCGGCGATTCTCGCGCTGCTGAACTTCCTGCTGTACGGACCGCAACTGATCGTCGCACCGGTTGCAGGCTCGCGGATCAGTTCGGCCAATGCGAAGCGCGCGACCCTGTGCGTGCTCACGACCTCGCTGATACTCACGGGGCAGTCTCTTCACGCTGTCGCTGCTGGGTGTGCTCGGTGTGAAACTGATCCTCGCGCATGCGCTCGCCATCGGCGTGTCGAGTGCGATCGAAACACCCGCGCGCCAGGTTCTGCTGCTCACGAGCCTGGAAGATCCCGCTCATACGTCGAATGCCGTCGCGATGAACACGATGGTCTACAACGTCGGCCGCATGGTGGGGCCGACGATTGCAGGCTTTGTCTATCCGACGCTCGGACCCAGAACATCGTTTGTGATCTACGCGTTCGCGCTCTGCTTCATGGCGACGTGCGTGCGTTCGATCAGAACGGCCTCTGCGGCGCGGCCCGCGCGGGCGGAGAGCAGCCTGCGCGACGCGGTGGGCTATGTGATGTCCGATATGTTCTCCGCGCGCTATCTGCCGATCCTCGCGTGCATCGGTTTGTTCGCCGGCAGCTATCAGACGCTCGTGCCGCTGCTCGCTGATCAGGGGTTTCATGACGCGGCGCGCTTTACGGGCGTGTTCTTCGCTTGCGCCGGGGCGGGTTCGTTGAGCGCGGCGATCCTGCTTTCCTCGGCGATTGGTCCGATGGCCTCGCGACGATTCATCGCGTGGGCGCCGTGGACAGCCGTCGGCGCGCTTGCGTCGCTCGCCGCGACGTCGGAAGCGGCAGCAACGATCCCGGCTTTCTACGCGCTCGGCTTCAGCCTCACTTTTGCGGCCACGTCGACGAACGCGACCATCCAGCGGCAGTGTCCCGAACACGTGCGCGGCGGGCTCGTCGGCATGTATGGGATGGCCTACAACGGCACGATGCCGTTCGGCTATCTGCTCGTCGGGACCGCGTCCGAAGCGCTCGGTGTCCGACATACCTTTGCAGCAATGGCGGCGGCGCTTGCCAGCGGCGTCATCGCCGTCATTGCATGGCAGCGATTCACGAATCAGCGCATAGGCGCACAATAAACGGAGACGACGATGCAAACCGGTTTCATGGACAAGTCCGCGATCGAGCGCCGGACGATACGAAAGGTCGTCTGGCGACTCATTCCCTTTCTGATGGTGTGCTACCTGCTTGCCTTTATCGACCGGGGCAACGTGGGCATGGCGTCTCTGCAGATGAATCATGACCTTGGCATGTCGGCGAAGGTCTTCGGGTTCGGCAGCAGTCTGTTCTTCATTTCGTACTTCTTTTGTGAAGTGCCGAGCAATCTCGCGCTGCAAAAGTACGGTGCGCGCATCTGGATCGCGCGCATCATGATCACGTGGGGCATCGTGTCAGCGGCGACCGCGCTCGTGCATAACGCGACGACGTTCTACATCCTGCGCTTTCTGCTTGGCGCCGCCGAAGCGGGCTTCTTTCCCGGCGTGCTGCTGTATCTGTCGTACTGGATTCCGGCGTCGTACCGCGCGCGCATCGTGGCGACCTTCATGGTCGCGATTCCGGCCGCGAGTTTCATCGGCTCGCCGATTTCGGCGCTGCTCCTGCAGATGGACGGATTCGGGGGACTGCGCGGGTGGCACTGGCTGTTCATTCTCGAAGGCATTCCGACCGTGCTGCTCGGCATCGCCTGTCTCTTCATGCTGACCAACAAGCCCGAGAACGCGAGATGGCTCGACGACGACGAGCGCACGTGGCTCGTCAACGCGCTCGTCAGCGAACACAAGGCGCCGAAGAAGGTGCCGTCGCTGCCGCTCGCGCAACTGTTCCGCAATCGCTATGTGTTGTGTCTCGCGCTCGTCGATACCTGCGCGTCGGCGGCGGGCAGCACACTGTCGGTATGGCAGCCGCAACTGCTCAAGTCGTTTGGGCTTTCCGTCATGCAGACGGGCTTGCTGAACTCGGTTCCGTATGCGGTGGCTTCCGTCCTGATGGTCTACTGGGGGCGCCGCTCGGACCGGCTGGGCGAGCGCCGCTGGCACACCGTCGTGCCGATGCTGCTGATCGGTGCGGGCCTGTTCGCGACGTCGCTAAGCGGCTCGCTCCTGCCGACGATCTGCATGCTGTGCGGGGTGCTCGTCGGCGCGTATTCCTTCAAGGGCCCGTTCTGGGCACTGGCCACGGACATGCTGTCGAACAGCGCCGTGGCAGCAGGCCTCGCGACTGTCAACGCGATCGCGAACCTGCTCGGCGGCGGCCTGATGGTGAACGTCTATGGATGGGTGAAGGACGCGACGGGTAGCTACGCGCTGGCATTGATGCCGCTCGCCATTCTTACACTCGTGAGCGTCGCGACGCTGTGGCTCCTGACGCGCAACGGTTCGGCAAGCCGTCTTGCCGGGAAGACGGGGACCATCTGAGCATGAGGTCCAGAACGAGGCGCGAATTTCTCCAGGTTGCTGGCGCGGCGCTTGCGTCGGCAGCGCTGCCCAGCCTGGCAGGTGCAGAAGAAACATGGTCGAGCGGCACGCAGCAGCCGGTGTTCAGGCTGCCGGAAGGCGCCATCGACTGTCACATGCATATCTACGACGACCGGTTCCCGGTTGCGCCGGGCACGACGCTTCGCCCACCGAATGCGACGGTCGGCCAGTATCGGCTCCTGCAGTCGCGGCTCGGCGTGAAGCGGAACGTGGTCGTCACGCCGTCGACGTACGGAACGGATAACCGCTGCACGCTGGAAGCACTCAGGCAATTCGGCGATCAGGCACGGGGCGTCGCCGTCATCGATACTTCAGTAAGCGATGACGAATTGCAGACACTGCATGGGGGCGGCATTCGCGCGATTCGCTTCAACCTTAGTTATCCGGGCGCGACGACGCTGGACATGCTCGCGCCACTTGCCGCACGTATCTCCAATCTCGGCTGGCATATCGAGCTGGTCGTGCAGGGCGCGCGGCTGCCGCAGCTCGAACCTCATCTGGCGGCGCTGCCTTGTCCGCTAGTCATCGACCATATCGCGCACGTTCCGCAACCGGGCGGGCTCTCGTCGGATGCCTTGCGTGCCGCGCAACGTCTCGTCGAAAGGGGCAATACGTGGATCACGTTGTCGGGGCCGTACGTCGATAGCAAGACGGGCGCGCCTGCTTATGAAGACGTTGCACCCGTCGCGAAAGCGCTGATCGATATGGCGCCGGAGCGGATGCTATGGGGTACCGACTGGCCTCATCCGACGGCAAAGGCTCGAAAGCCGGACGATGCGAACCTGTTGGACATCATTGCGGGTTGGATTGGGCGTGCGGACTGGCAGCAACAGATATTCGTCGACAATCCGGTGAAGCTGTACCAGTTCGCCTAGCGGTTCTTGCGGCGTTGGAGAGACGACGTGGTCCAGTGGTTTTTCGGATGCTCGTCGCCAGAAACGCACGGCTACTGCGACGAACCAAAGCGACGAACAAAAAAAAGCCCGGATAAACCGGGCTTCTAAAAGTCACTGCGTCCTCAACGAGAACGCAGCACCTGCAAAGCGATAACTTACGCCGCGAGCAGCGAGCGCAGCACGAACGGCAGAATACCGCCGTGCTTGTAATAATCGACTTCGATCGGCGTATCGATACGCAGCAGAACCTGCACGCGCTGCTCCGACCCATCCTTGCGATGAATCACCAGCGTGACTTCCTGCTGCGGCTTGAAGTCGTCGCCGAGACCTTCGATGTCGTACGTTTCTTCGCCCGTGATGTTCAGCGACTGGACGCTGTCCGTACCCTTGAACTGCAGCGGCAGAACGCCCATGCCGACCAGGTTCGAACGGTGGATACGCTCGAAGCTGCGTGCGACCACAGCCTTGACGCCCAGCAGCTGCGTGCCCTTCGCCGCCCAGTCACGCGACGAGCCCGTGCCGTACTCTTCGCCCGCGAAGATGACCGTCTGCGTGCCGGCGTCGATGTACTTCATCGCTGCGTCGTAGATCGACAGCTGTTCGCCGCTCGGCTGGTGAATCGTCAGGCCGCCTTCGACGCGCGTGCCATCGGCCTTCGCCGGGATCATCAGGTTCTTGATGCGGACGTTCGCGAACGTGCCGCGCATCATCACGTCGTGGTTGCCGCGGCGCGAGCCGTAGCTGTTGAAGTCGGCCTTCTGCACGCCGTTTTCCTTCAGCCACTTGCCTGCGGGCGAATCTTCCTTGATCGAGCCTGCCGGCGAGATGTGGTCGGTCGTGACCGAGTCACCGAAGATGCCCAGTGCGCGCGCACCCTTCACGGCGGCGATGCTCGAAGCCGGCTCCATCGAGAAGTTGCTGCCGAAGAACGGCGGCTCCGCGATGTAGGTCGACTTCGGCCAGTCGTAGACCTGGCCTTCTTCGCCTTCGATCTTGCTCCACAGGTCGCCCTTCTTCGTGAGCTGCGCGTAGTTCGTGCGGAACGCGTCGGCGTCCAGCGCGAACTTGAGCAGCGCGTTGACTTCTTCGCTCGTCGGCCAGATGTCGCCGAGGTAGATGTCGCGGCCGCCCTTGCCCTTGCCGACGGGTTCCGTCATCAGGTCGCGCGTGATGTTGCCCGCGATCGCGTAAGCGACGACCAGCGGCGGCGAAGCCAGGAAGTTCGCGCGGATGTTCGGATGAATACGCGCTTCGAAGTTACGGTTGCCCGACAGCACGGCCGCCGCGACGATGTCGTTCTTCGTGATCGCTTCGTTCAGTTCCGGCGTCAGGTCGCCCGCATTGCCGATACAGGTCGTGCAGCCATAAGCAGCCAGCGTGAAGCCGAGCTTGTCGAGGTACGGCAGCAGGCCCGTCTTCGTCAGGTACTCGGTGACGATACGCGATCCCGGCGCCAGCGACGTCTTGATGTGCGGCGCCACTTCCAGGCCGGCTTCGACCGCCTTCTTTGCCAGCAGGCCCGCCGCGAGCAGCACGCTCGGGTTCGACGTGTTCGTGCACGACGTGATCGCGGCGATCAGGATGTCGCCGTTCTTCACGTTGACGCCGTTGCTCGTCGTGTATTGCGTGTCGAGGTCGGCGGCCTTCTTCGCAAAGCCGTTTTCGCCGACCGGCTTCGAGAACAGGTCCGTGAAGGTCGACTTGACGTGGGTGATCTCGATGCGGTCTTGCGGACGCTTCGGGCCGGCCAGCGACGGCGCAACCGTGCCCAGGTCCAGCGTGACGACCTTCGTGTAGTCGATATCGCCGGCGTCGGGGATGCCGAACAGATCCTGCGCCTTGAAGTAGTTTTCGAAGGCGGAGATTTCGGCGTCCGTGCGGCCCGTGCCCTTGAAGTAGTCGATCGTCTTTTCGTCGACCGGGAAGAAGCCCATCGTCGCGCCGTATTCCGGCGCCATGTTGCCGATCGTCGCGCGGTCCGGCAGCGACAGCGAGCGCGTGCCTTCGCCGAAGAATTCGACGAACTTGCCGACCACCTTTTCTTTACGCAGCAGTTCGGTGATGGTCAGCACCAGGTCGGTCGCCGTCACGCCTTCGCGCAGCTTGCCCTTCAGGTGCACGCCGACCACGTCCGGCGTCAGGAAGTACACCGGCTGGCCGAGCATGCCCGCTTCCGCTTCGATGCCGCCCACACCCCAGCCGACCACGCCGATGCCGTTGATCATCGTCGTGTGGCTGTCCGTGCCGACCAGCGTGTCCGGGTAATAGACGGTGTCGCCGTTTTCAGCCTTCTTGTGCACGCCACGTGCGAGGTATTCCAGGTTCACCTGGTGAACGATGCCGACGCCCGGCGGCACGACCTTGAACGTGTCGAACGCCTGCATGCCCCACTTCATGAACTGGTAGCGCTCGTTATTGCGCTTGAATTCCAGCTTCATGTTCAGGTCGAGCGCGTCCTTTTCGCGGAAGTGGTCGATCTGCACCGAGTGATCGACGACGAGATCGACGGGGACCAGCGGCTCGATCGACTTCGGGTTCTTGCCCGCGCGCTGCGCGACGCCGCGCATGGCTGCGATGTCGGCCAGCAAAGGCACGCCTGTGAAGTCCTGCAGCACGACACGTGCAACGACGAACGGAATTTCGTCGACGCGCGAAGCCGTCGGCTTCCAGTTCGCGAGCTGCTCGATGTGTTCTTCCGAGATCTTCTTGCCGTCGTAGTTACGCAGCACCGATTCCAGCACGAGGCGGATCGACACGGGCAGCCGGTCGATCTTGACGTTCAGCGCCTTACCAAGCTGCGGCAGCGAATAGAACTTGCCTTTGCCGGAACCGCTGTCGAATTCCTTGAGTGTTTTGTGGAGATTGTGGGCCATGGTAATTTTCCTGGGGTTTTCGAGGAAATGACGTTGCTACGTTTCTGAACTCACATGACGTACAGATCGACGTATTCATTGACAGGCATCGCTTCTAACTTTGCCTGATCCAGCGACACATCGAGGATCGCTTGTTGTTGCTTCGCCGCAAAGCGCCGCGCGAGATTCGTCCTGAACTTCTCGACCAGCAGCGGGATGCCTTCGGCGCGGCGACGCTTGTGACCGAGCGGGTACTCAACGACTACCTCGTCGAACGTCGATCCGTCGGTGAACGCGATTGTCAGCCCATTTGCGATCGAGCGCTTGTCCGGGTCGTGATAATCCTTCGTGAACTGCGGATCTTCCACGCATTCCATCTTGTCGCGCAGCGCGTCGATGCGCGGGTCGCGCGCGACGGCGTCCTCGTAATCGGCAGCCGTCAGGCGCCCGAAAATCAGCGGCACGGCGATCATGTACTGGATACAGTGATCGCGGTCGGCCGGATTGTTCAGCGGGCCTTTTTTATCGATGATGCGGATGGCCGCTTCGTGCGTGCGGATCGTGATCTTCGCGATGTCTTCGATACGCCTGCCGCTCGCGCCCAACTGCTGATGCAGCGACATCGCCGCTTCAGCAGCCGTTTGCGCATGGAATTCCGCGGGGAACGAAATCTTGAAGAGCACGTTCTCCATCACGTACGTGCCGTACGGACGCTGGAACCGGAACGGCTGTCCTTTGAACAGCACGTCGTAGAAGCCCCACGTTTTCGCGGTCAGCACTGACGGATAGCCCATTTCGCCCGTCTTCGCGATCAGCGCGAGACGCACCGCACGCGACGTGGCGTCGCCTGCTGCCCAGGACTTGCGCGAGCCCGTGTTCGGCGCATGGCGGTAAGTGCGCAGCGCGTGTCCATCGACAAGCGCCTGCGAGACTGCGTTGATCAGCTCATCGCGCGACAGTCCGAGCAACTGGCCGACCACGGCTGTGGAAGCAAGCTTCACGAGCAGCACATGATCGAGGCCGACCTTGTTGAACGAGTTTTCGAGCGCGATGCAGCCTTGAATTTCGTGCGCCTTGATCATGGCGATCAGGACGTCTTTCATCGCGAGCGGCTTTTTGCCGTTGGCGACGGCGGTGCGCGAGAGCCAGTCGGCCGTCGCGAGAATGCCGCCGAGGTTATCGGACGGATGGCCCCATTCGGCCGCGAGCCAGGTGTCGTTGAAGTCGAGCCAGCGGATCATGGCGCCGATGTTGAACGCGGCTTGCACAGGGTCCAGCTGGAACGGCGTGCCCGGCACCCTGGCGCCGTTCGGGACGATCGTGCCGGGCACGATCGGTCCCATCAGCTTGGTGCAGGCAGGGTAGGACAGGGCTTCGAGTCCGCAGCCGAGCGTGTCGATCAGGCAATTGCGCGCCGTCTCCAGCGCAAGATCGCTCTCGAGCTTGTAATCCAGCACATAGTCGACGATATCGACCAGTACTGTATCCGGATCGGGCCGGACGTTGGAGATCGGTGCGGACATCGAGGTTTCCCTGTCAGGCCCGTGTTACTGGGCCTTGTTGATGGCGTTCGACTGCGTCGGCGCCGGCGCGCCTTGGGACATGGCGGCCGTCACGCATTCGTCGGCCAGACGCGAGCTGTCCTTGTCCGAGAACAGCATCGCCTTGGTCGGGATCACGACGAGGTCCATGCCGCTTGCGGCGTCGTGGAAGCGATCTGCGCCCGTCGTCGTGTTTTCACGCGGCAGGTTGTAGTTCTTGTTGCCCCAGTGGACAGTGACGATCTGGTCGCGCTTCATGTCGCCCTTCAGTTCGAACGACAGACCTTCCTTGCACGACCACTTTTCCGCACCCTCCGGAACCGGATCGACCTTGGCTTCCTTGGCCGGATTCGGCTTGCGCTTGATCAGGCGCTTGGGCTGCGGCGCCTTCGGCTTGGCCGTGGTGGTCGATTGTGCGAACGCGCTGGGCGCCGTCACCAGCAGTGTCGAAGACAGAGCGCCAATAACGGTAGCGATCAGCAGTTTTTTCATGGGAGAGAACCTTTCTATCTAATTTCAGAGTTTAAACAGTGCACGATTGCAATTTCACAACCGCCGGGGTACTGCACGCGCCCCGAGAGCGCACAGCGGACGCTATTTTCTCCTATTTAGCGCCACGAACTTCAAATTCTCCGGTCCGGTGTAATTTGCGCTGGGTCGAATGATCTTGTTGTCGACGCGCTGCTCGATGATGTGCGCGGCCCAGCCGGACGTGCGCGAGATCACGAAGAGCGGCGTGAACATGGCTGTCGGCACGCCCATCATGTGGTACGACACGGCGCTGAACCAGTCGAGATTCGGGAACATCTTCTTGACGTCCCACATCACGCTTTCCAGGCGCTCGGCGATCTCGAACAGCTTCGTGTTCGACGCTTCCTTCGACAACTTCTTCGCCACGTCCTTGATCACCTTGTTGCGCGGATCGGAGATCGTGTACACGGGATGGCCGAAGCCGATCACGACTTCCTTGTTCTCGACGCGGCGGCGGATGTCGGCTTCCGCCTCATCCGGCGTCTGGTAGCGCGACTGGATCTCGAACGCGACCTCGTTGGCGCCGCCGTGCTTCGGGCCGCGCAGCGCGCCGATTGCGCCCGTGATGGCCGAATACATGTCCGAGCCCGTGCCCGCGATCACGCGGCCGGTGAACGTCGATGCATTGAATTCGTGCTCGGCATACAGATTCAGCGACACATGCATCGCATCCACCCACGACTTCGGCGGCTCCACGCCATGCAGCAGATGCAGGAAGTGGCCGCCGATCGAATCGTCGTCGGTTTCGACTTCGATCCGCTTGCCGTTGTGCGAGTAGTGATACCAGTACAGCAGCATCGAGCCGAGCGAGGCCATCAGCTTGTCGGCGATATCGCGCGCGCCCGGCAGGTTGTGATCGTCTTTTTCCGGCAGCACGGTGCCCAGCACGGACACGCCCGTGCGCATCACGTCCATCGGATGCGCGGCGGCGGGAATCCATTCGAGCGCGGCCTTCACGTTCGCGGGCAGGCCGCGCAGCGCCTTGAGCTTTTTCTTGTAAGCGGCGAGTTCGGCGACGTTGGGCAGCTTGCCGTGCACGAGCAGATACGCGATCTCCTCGAATTCGCTGGCGCCAGCGATATCGAGAATGTCGTAGCCGCGGTAGTGCAGGTCGTTGCCCGTCTTGCCGACCGTGCACAGCGCGGTATTGCCCGCCGTCACGCCCGACAGGGCCACGGATTTCTTCGGCTTGAAGCCGCTTGTCGTTCCCGGTGCAGCCGCTTGCGTCGTATCGCTCATTCCAGGGGTCTCCTTGTTGTGCGCTTACTTGTCCTGCTCGTTGTTCCGCGTGCCCTGGCTGAACAGCGCGTCGAGCTTCTGCTCGTACGCGTGATAGCCGATGCGATCGTACAGTTCTTCGCGCGTCTGCATCGTGTCGACGACGTTCTTTTGCGTCCCGTCGCGGCGAATGGCCGTGTAAACGTTTTCGGCCGCCTTGTTCATCGCGCGGAACGCCGACAGCGGATACAGCACCAGCGAGACATCCGCGCCGCGCAGTTCATCGACAGTGAACAGGGGCGTCGCGCCGAACTCGGTGATGTTCGCGAGCACGGGCACCTTCACGGCCTGCGCGAACTGTTTGTACATGCCGAGTTCGGTCATCGCTTCGGGGAAGATCATGTCGGCGCCTGCTTCGACGCAGGCCATCGCGCGGTCCATGGCCGCCTGCAGGCCTTCGACAGCGAGCGCATCGGTGCGCGCCATGATGACGAAGTTCGGATCGGTGCGCGCGTCGACGGCCGCCTTGATGCGGTCGACCATCTCGTCCTGTGTCACGATCGCCTTGCCCGGCCGATGCCCGCAACGTTTCGCGCCAACCTGGTCTTCGATGTGCATCGCCCCCGCGCCGGCCTTGGTCAGCGCCTTCACGGTGCGCGCAATATTGAACGCCGACGGGCCGAAGCCCGTGTCGACATCGACCAGCAGCGGCAGATCGCAGACATCCGTAATGCGGCGCACGTCGGTCAAAACGTCGTCCAGCGTCGAGATGCCGAGATCGGGCAAGCCCAGCGAGCCAGCGGCGACGCCGCCGCCCGATACGTAGATCGCCTTGAAGCCCGCGCGTTGCGCGAGCAGCGCGTGATTCGCGTTGATCGCGCCGACTACCTGCAATGGCTTTTCAGCGGCGACGGCTGCGCGGAACGCGGCGCCTGCGGATGTGTTTGCGTTGCTCATAATGGGGAGTCCTCGTTCGGCCCGAATAGCGGCGCGGCTTCGGCGGGCACACTGCGGCCCGTCGAGCGGGCGCGGCGCAGCACCGACCAGTAATAGCGATAGCTCGCGCGATCGTGCAGCGTGTCGCGATGGCGCGTCGGGCCCCATTGCGCGGACTGCGCGGCGAGCAGGATTTCCGTCGCCGCCGCGATCTCTTCGTCGCGCGGCGCGAAGGCCGACACGATGGCGGGGATCTGCGCGGGGTGGATGCTCCACATGCGCGTGTAACCGAACTCGTTGCGCGCGCGCAGCGCGTCGTTCGCCACGACTTCCATGTCGCGCACTTGCGTCGAGACGTTGTGCGACGGCACCTTGCCATGCGCGTGGCAGGCCGCCGCAATCTCGAGCTTCGCGCGGCGCACGAGCGGGTGATCGAACTGGCCGGGCGAGCGCATCGCGGTATCGGGAATCGCGCCGTCGTGCGCGGAGACGAAGTCCATCAGCCCAAAGCTGAGCGACTCGACAGCGGGGAGCGCGGCCAGATCGAACACGCGCGTCAATGCGCCATGCGTTTCGATCAGCAACTGGACGGGAACCGGCTGCGCAATGCCGAGCTCGCGCCGGGTGGCCTCGATGAACGCGCACATTTCGGCGGCATCGGGCACGTTGCGGATTTTCGGCAGCGTAATGAAGGCCGGCGCGCGCTTCGCCGCGCGCAGGATCAGGCGCACGTCGTCCCGCCAGTGCGCGTGATTGAAGTCGTGAATCCGCACGCCGACGCGGCCGAAACGGTCATGCTCGCTGCCGAGCAGCGACGCGACCAGTTCCGCATGTTCCGCCTCGCGACCGACTTGCGCGCCGTCTTCACAATCGAGCGTGATGTCGAAGACAGGGCCCAGCTCCTGCTGCAAAGCGAGCGATTTGAGCATCAGCTTCTCGCTGCCGGCGTAGTGGTCGCAAGCAGGCAGCACAGTGGGCGGCGCTTCGCCGTCAAACAGGACTTCGGCGGGAGTCAATGCGCGCATTTTCGGCGTGTGGGTACTGTTTGGAAATGCTGATTCGGGTGCGTTCTGGTGTTCTTGCGACCGTGATATACAGAAGGTCGGATCAAAACGCGCTCGAATCAGTTGCGAACCCCTGCGTGCGCTTGCTGCGCAAAACGTCATGCAGGGTTGTCAAACGCAAAAAACCGGAACCCGTCGCGCTGCAACGGAGTCCCGGTCATTCTGCATCAGGCGATTAGCCGAGCAGGTGCTGAACGCCTTCGCGCTCTTCGAGCAGCTCGTTCAGCGTGTTGTCCATCTTTTCACGCGCGAATGCGTCGATCTGCAGGCCTTCGACACGCTTGTACTCGCCGTTTTCGCACGTCACGGGAACGCCGTAGACGATGTCTTCCGGGATGCCGTACGAGCCGTCCGACGGAATGCCCATCGTGACCCACTTGCCGTTCGTGCCGAGCACCCAGTCACGCACGTGGTCGATGGCTGCGTTCGCTGCCGAAGCCGCCGACGACAGGCCGCGCGCTTCGATGATCGCCGCGCCGCGCTTGCCGACCGTCGGGATGAACGTGTTGCGGTTCCATTCTTCGTCGTTGATCAGCTTGGTCAGGTCCTGGCCTTCAGCCGTCGCGACGCGGAAATCCGGGTACATGGTGGGCGAGTGGTTGCCCCACACGACCAGCTTTTCGATCGAAGCAACCGGCTTGCCCGACTTGGCCGCGAGTTGCGACAGCGCACGGTTGTGGTCCAGACGCAGCATGGCCGTGAAGTTCTTCTTGGGCAGGTCCGGTGCCGACTTCATCGCGATGTAGGCGTTGGTGTTAGCCGGGTTGCCGACCACCAGCACCTTCACGTCGCGGCTCGCCACTTCGTTCAGTGCCTTGCCTTGCACCGTGAAGATTTCGGCGTTCGCCGACAGCAGGTCCTTACGCTCCATGCCTTTCGAGCGCGGACGTGCGCCGACCAGCAGCGCGACGTCGGCGTCCTTGAACGCAACCTTGGGATCGTCGGTGACCACGACGCCCGCGAGCAGCGGGAACGCGCAGTCTTCGAGTTCCATCACGACGCCTTTAACGGCGGCTTGCGCTTGCGGCAGGTCCAGCAGTTGCAGGATGACCGGCTGATCCTTGCCGAGCATGTCGCCATTGGCGATGCGGAACAGCAGGGAGTAACCGATTTGACCTGCGGCGCCGGTGACGGCAACGCGCTTTGCGGGCTTAGCCATTGAGAAATCTCCAGGACGATGCGTTGAACGCTAGGGAAAACGCCATTCTATATGGGCGTTACGCGAAGCGTGGTTTTAGCACGGCATTTTCGCTGGGCGAACCTTGCAGGCGGTCCGAAGAAGGCCCGAAGGCACGCTGCCGGCGAAGCCGCCGTGCCGGATAATCTGTGCTGCCGAGCGGGGACGGGGGCGCTGCTTGTGGCGTTCGCCGCCAGATCAGGCCGCTGCATGGCGCGGACTCCTGCAAACAGCGCGTTTCGGCGGGGCATTGCGGCGCACTTGCCGGGCAATGCAGGGCGAAGCGAAACCTGAACTGCGTGAGGGAACAGCGTGATGCAGGGCGGCTTTCCGGTGCCTCACGCCGTTGACATGAAGCGCTGTCAAAAAGGCGTGGCACAACCCGCAAACCCTTGCTCGACAAGGAGTGTAGGAGTCGGGCGGGACAAAGTCAACCGTATCTTATGTCTTATATAAGACATATCTATTACGGCAAAAAATCTGGACGGCATGAGGCCCTTTGTGTTGAAATGCGCGCATGAATTCGAACCCGGCCAGCACAGCGAACCCTCCCGGCGCGTCCGGCGCGGGCGATGCTGCGCCTGTCTCCGCGCCTTCGCCGACGTTCAGTCCTCTCTATCAGCAGATCAAGGCGCTCATCACGCAGAGTCTCGAGTCAGGCGAATGGAAACCTGGCGAGATCATTCCCAGTGAAGTCGAACTGGCCGCGCGTTACAAGGTCAGTCAGGGCACCGTGCGCAAGGCGATCGACGAGCTGGCCGCCGACAATCTGCTGGTGCGCCGCCAGGGCAAGGGCACTTTTGTTGCCACGCACAACGAAGAGCGCGCGCAATTCCGTTTTCTCCGTCTTCTCGCCGACGACGGCGCCGAGCACCCGCATATCAGCCGGCTACTCGAATGCCGGCGTTTGCGTGCTTCGGCGGATATCGCGCGGCAGCTGGAATTGAAACCGGCGGATCCCGTCGTGCTGATCAAGCGCCTTTTGACATTCGACGGCGAAGACACGGTGCTCGACGAAATCTGGCTGCCGGGCGGCGTGTTCCGGGGGCTGACGCTGGAGCGCCTGTCGGAATACAAGGGGCCGCTCTACGCCATGTTCGAAACGGAGTTCGGCACGCGCATGATTCGCGCGTCCGAGAAGATTCGCGCCGTCGCAGCGGACCCGTCCGTTGCCGATCTTCTGCACGTACCGACGGGATTTCCGTTGCTGTCGGTGGAGCGCGTGTCCTATACCTATGGTGACCGTCCCGTCGAGGTGCGGCGCGGATGGTATGTCACAACCGGGTATTACTATCAGAACGATTTGAGTTGAGACAGGAAGCGTTGCCGTGGGCTTGCGGCAAGGCTTGCGACGGCCTTCATGCGCGCTTCGCGGCACGCTCTCTAGAGCAGTGTTACGCTGCAGCGCGAAATGAAAAGGCGCTAAAATTGCGGATTAGTGTGACTACAAGTAGGGGTCTAGCATGGCAGAAGCCGTAAAAAAACCGAGGCCGGAATACCGGAACATCGGTATCGGGCAGATATTGACGGCATACCGTCTTCCTCTGGCGGGACGGGTGTCGATCCTTCACCGTGTAAGCGGCGGCCTGCTGTTCATCTGCCTGCCGTTCCTGCTGTACCTCTTCGACCAGAGCCTGACCTCTGAACTGAGCTTCGAGGTGTTCAAGGGCTTCCTGTCCAACATCGTCGTCAAGCTGATCACGCTGGTGCTGGCCTGGGCGTTCCTGTTTCACTTCTGCGCGGGCGTGCGCCATCTGGCGATGGACGTGAACCACGACGCGGTATCGAAAGAGCGCGGCAAGAGCACGTCGGTCGTCGTGCTGGCGGTGTCGTCGATCCTGACCATCGCCTTCGCGCTCAAACTGTTCGGAGCCTTCTAAAAACATGTCCGCCAATAACCGAGTTGGTTCGAAGCGCCTCGTCGTGGGCGCGCATTATGGTCTGCGCGACTGGCTCGCGCAGCGCATCACGGCCGTGATCATGGCCGTGTACACGGTCATCCTGCTCGCCTGGTTCTTCGGTGCGCACGCATTCTCTTACGACGGCTGGGCCGGGATCTTCGCCACGCAGTGGATGAAGCTCGCCACCTTCGTCACGCTGCTGGCGCTGTTCTATCACGCATGGGTCGGCATCCGGGACATCTGGATGGACTACATCAAGCCCGTCGGCACGCGGCTCGTGCTGCAGGCGTTGACGATCGTCTGGCTGCTCGCGTGTGCGGGCTACGCTGCGCAGATTCTCTGGAGAGTGTAAAGAATGGCTGCAATCAAGAATTCCCTGCCGCGCCGCAAGTTCGATGTGGTGATCGTCGGCGCAGGCGGCTCGGGGATGCGCGCGTCGCTGCAACTGGCGCGCGCGGGTCTGTCGGTGTGCGTGCTCTCGAAGGTGTTCCCGACGCGCTCGCACACGGTGGCCGCACAGGGCGGCATCGGCGCCTCGCTCGGCAACATGAGCGAAGACAACTGGCACTACCACTTCTACGACACGATCAAGGGCTCCGACTGGCTCGGCGACCAGGACGCGATCGAGTTCATGTGCCGTGAAGCGCCGAACGCCGTGTACGAACTCGAACACTTCGGCATGCCGTTCGACCGTAACGCGGACGGCACGATCTACCAGCGCCCGTTCGGCGGCCACACGGCGAACTACGGCGAGAAGCCCGTGCAGCGCGCGTGCGCGGCGGCTGACCGGACCGGCCACGCACTGCTGCACACGCTTTACCAGCAGAACGTCGCGGCGAAGACGACGTTCTTCGTCGAATGGATGGCGCTGGACCTGATCCGCGACGCCGACGGCGACGTGCTGGGCGTGACCGCGCTGGAAATGGAAACGGGCGACGTCTACATCCTCGAAGGCAAGACCACGCTGTTCGCCACGGGCGGCGCGGGCCGGATCTTCGCGGCATCGACCAATGCGTTCATCAACACGGGCGACGGCCTGGGCATGGCCGCACGCGCGGGCATCCCGCTCGAAGACATGGAATTCTGGCAATTCCACCCGACGGGCGTGGCGGGCGCGGGCGTGCTGATCACGGAAGGCGTGCGCGGCGAAGGCGGCATCCTGCGTAACTCGAACGGCGAGCGCTTCATGGAGCGCTACGCGCCGACGCTGAAGGATCTGGCGCCGCGCGACTTCGTCTCGCGCTCGATGGACCAGGAAATCAAGGAAGGCCGCGGCGTCGGTCCGAACAAGGACCACGTGCTGCTCGACCTGTCGCACATCGGCGCCGAGACGATCATGAAGCGTCTGCCGTCGATCCGCGAAATCGCGCTGAAGTTCGCGAACGTCGACTGCATCAAGGAGCCGATCCCCGTTGTGCCGACCATCCACTACCAGATGGGCGGCATTCCGACGAACATCCACGGTCAGGTGGTGGGCACCGCGAAGGGCCACGAAGATCCGATCAACGGTTTCTACGCTGTCGGCGAATGCTCGTGCGTGTCGGTGCACGGCGCGAACCGCCTGGGCACGAACTCGCTGCTCGACCTGGTGGTGTTCGGCCGCGCGGCGGGCAACCACATCGTCAAGCACGTGAAGGAAATCAAGGATCACAAGCCGCTGCCGGCCGATGCCGCTGATTTCGCGCTGTCGCGTCTGGCGAAGCTGGACAAATCGACCTCCGGCGAATACGCGCAGAACGTGGCGAACGATATCCGCTCGACGATGCAAAAGCACGCGGGCGTGTTCCGCACGTCGGCGCTGCTGGCCGAAGGCGTCGAGCGCATCCGCGAAGTGGCGGCGCGCGTTGGCGACATCCACCTGAAGGACAAGTCGAAGGTGTTCAACACGGCGCGCGTCGAGGCGCTCGAAGTGGAGAACCTGATCGAAGTGGCACGCGCGACGATGGTGTCGGCCGAAGCGCGCAAGGAAAGCCGCGGCGCGCATGCGCAGAACGACTTCGAACATCGCGACGACGAGAACTGGCTGCGCCATACGCTGTGGTACAGCGAAGGCGACCGCCTCGACTACAAGCCGGTGCACATGAACCCGCTGACGGTCGAATCGGTGCCGCCCAAAGCGCGTACTTTCTAAGCCACACGCACAAGTCAAAGGACCCCACACAATGGCCAAGCGTACATTCGAAATCTACCGCTACGACCCGGACAAGGACGCCGCGCCGCGCATGCAGACGTACGAGATCGAGATCGACTCGCACGAGCGCATGCTGCTCGACGCGCTGGTGAAGCTGAAGGCACTGGACGAAACGCTGTCGTTCCGCCGCTCGTGCCGCGAGGGCGTGTGCGGCTCGGACGCGATGAACATCAACGGCAAGAACGGTCTGGCCTGCCTGACGAACCTGAACGACCTGCCGCAGAAGATCGTGCTGCGTCCGCTGCCGGGGCTGCCCGTGATCCGCGACCTGATCGTGGACATGACGCAGTTCTTCAACCAGTATCACTCGATCAAGCCGTACCTGATCAACGACACGCCGCCGCCGGAGAAGGAGCGTCTGCAGTCGCCGGAGGAGCGCGACGAACTCGACGGGCTGTACGAGTGCATTCTGTGCGCGAGCTGCTCGACGTCGTGCCCGAGCTTCTGGTGGAATCCGGACAAGTTCGTCGGCCCGGCGGGGCTGCTGCAGGCGTATCGTTTCATCGCGGACAGCCGCGACGAGGCGACGGGCGAGCGGCTGGACAACCTGGAAGATCCGTACCGTCTGTTCCGTTGCCATACGATCATGAACTGCGTCGACGTGTGCCCGAAGGGGCTCAATCCGACGAAGGCGATCGGCAAGATCAAGGAATTGATGGTGCGCCGGACGGTCTGAGATGGAGACATCGCATCAGTCCGACCCGCTGCGCCGTGCGCGCCTGAAGTGGCGCGCGCGACGTGGCCTGCTGGAAAACGATCTGATCTTCGAGCGTTTTTTTAGCCGATATGAGCATGATCTCAGTGATGCGGATGTGGGCGCGCTCACGCGCCTGCTCGAACTGAGCGATAACGACCTGATGGACTTGCTGCTCGCCCGCAAGGAACCGGAGGGCGACCTCGCCGACGCCGATGTCGCGCGGGTGCTGGAGATGCTGCGGAACGTGTAATCAAGGCGTAAGCCTTGCCACTACGCAGGTGAGTTTGATCCAGGCGTGCAATTATCGAAACCCTGTTTCCATACTTCGATTGAGGATGTGCTATGACCCCGTCAGATGTTAAAGCCACGCTATCGTTCAGCGACAACTCGCCGAGCGTCGAAATGCCGATTTACAAGGGCACGATGGGCCCGGATGTGATCGACATCCGTAAGCTGTATGGTCAGACCGGCAAGTTCACGTACGATCCGGGCTTCATGTCGACGGCGTCGTGCAACTCGGCTATCACCTACATCGACGGTGACAAGGGCGAGCTGCTGTACCGCGGCTTCCCGATCGACAATCTCGCGCAAAACGCCGACTTCCTCGAAACGTGCTACCTGCTGCTGAAAGGCGAACTGCCGAACCAGGCGCAGAAGGACGAGTTCGTGAAGACGGTCACGAACCACACGATGGTTCACGAGCAGATGCAGTTCTTCTTCCGCGGCTTCCGCCGCGACGCCCATCCGATGGCGATTCTTGTCGCTGCAGTCGGCGCGCTGTCGGCGTTCTACCACGATTCGCTCGACATCAATAACCCGCGTCATCGCGAAGTCTCGGCAATCCGCATGATCGCGAAGCTGCCGACGCTGGTCGCCATGGCGTACAAGTATTCGATCGGCCAGCCGTTCGTGTATCCGCAGAACAATCTGTCGTACAGCGCAAACTTCATGCGCATGATGTTCTCGAACCCGTGCGAAGAGTACCAGGTCAACGAAGTGCTGGTTCGCGCACTCGACCGTATCCTGATCCTGCACGCCGACCACGAGCAGAACGCATCCACGTCGACGGTTCGTCTGGCGGGTTCGTCGGGGGCAAATCCGTTCGCGTGTATCGCGGCCGGTATCGCGTGTCTGTGGGGCCCGGCGCACGGCGGCGCGAACGAAGCGGCGCTGAACATGCTGGAAGAGATCGGCTCGGTCGACAACATTCCTGAGTTCATCAAGCAGGTGAAGGACAAGAACTCGGGCGTGAAGCTGATGGGCTTCGGTCACCGTGTGTACAAGAACTACGATCCGCGCGCGAAGCTGATGCGCGAAACCTGCCACGAAGTGCTGAACGAACTGGGCCTGCACGACGACCCGCTGTTCAAGCTCGCCATGGCGCTGGAAAAGATCGCGCTCGAAGACGAATACTTCGTGTCGCGCAAGCTGTACCCGAACGTCGACTTCTATTCGGGCATTGTGCAGCGCGCGCTGGGCATCCCGACGTCGATGTTCACGTGTATCTTTGCGATGGCACGTACGGTCGGCTGGATCGCGCAGTGGAACGAAATGATCGCCGATCCCGAACAAAAGATTGGCCGTCCGCGTCAGCTGTTCATCGGCGAAGCGCCTCGCGAAGCCAAGCCGATCGCTCAGCGCTAAGCCACGGGCGCGTCAGCGCATCGGGCTTGCGTTAAACGCATCGAACGAAACACCCCAACGGTTCGCCGTTGGGGTGTTTTGCTTGATAGGCCGTTTGGCCAGGTCAGGTGCGCTTGACCGGCGATGGGCAAAAGGCAATAATAACGACTCAAAACTACGTACCAGCGGGTGCGAAAAACGTAGCGCCGCCCGGCAAGCCGGGTCCCACCAGGAGTGGGAGTTTTGTCGAACGACAGATAGAGAATCCCGCATGCAACGGCCACCTCAGGTGGCCGTTTGTTTTTCTGCGGACCTCATCCGCGAATCCTTTTGCCAAGGTACGTCGCACGCAGTAGCGTCGCAAAGCCGACTTTACCGGCCTTTTCCTGACGCCTCGTCAGCCCGTTGTCCAGCACATAGGCCGACTGGATGCGCAACACCATGCGCCGCTTGCGGCTGCGGTCCCGCTCGGCTTCGAAGAATACGGCATAGAGCGATGTCGAACCGTCTTCGTTCAACTGTTCGAGCGTAACGAAGTTGGGTTGTTTCTCGTTGGCAATCGTAATGCGCCGCGACGGCAATTGAACGACGATGTCTCTTAGATGCTTGCGTGAGAGTTCGTAGCGCAGCGGGTCGAGTACACGGCGCTCTTTGCCATCATCGTAGATTTCATCCGCAGGTATCAGATGTGTTGCGCGCGCGTCCCATCGGAAGCTATGGGAAAAGCAGTGGCAGGAGAAAAGTACGAGTACGGTCATGTCTGCTCCTAATCCCAGATCGATCTTGAATGTGAAGGCATCGAGATGATTGAGATTCCACTGGGTTCCACGATAGCTCACGCCTGAGAATCGATGTCCAGGTTCAGGCGGTGAATCGACGGTCAAATATTCGAGTTGCGACATCGGTGGCATGATTAGGGTAACTAACCATGCTATGGCGAACGCTGGCGTCGCCGCTATACGCCGTTCGGCCGAGTGCTGCGTGCCCTGTCGCTGCATCGTCGCGTACGTTTACCCGTTGCGGCGCCAATTGCCGAGCTGTCCGCGCAACAAAGTCCCGCCCGGCCTTTCCATCCGATCATTTCGAAGCAGGCACGGACGCCCCCTCGGGTAGTGCCGATACAGGTATCGGCACTACCACCCAACTCCATGTTTTTTATCGGTTTTCTCGATATGTGATGGTCCTAGAAAGTCAACTGCGTGGCATAATTGACCGGACACGAACTGCCCGATGTCATTACTATCCCCGCATACCATGGCACAGACTCTCTACGACAAATTGTGGAACACCCATGTGGTCCACACGGAAGAAGACGGCACGACGATTCTCTATATCGACCGTCAACTGCTGCATGAAGTGACCAGCCCGCAGGCATTCGAAGGGCTGAAGCTCGCGGAACGCCCGGTGTGGCGCATCAGCGCGAATCTGGCGGTGTCGGATCACAACGTTCCGACCACAGATCGCAGCCACGGCATCGCTGACCCCGTGTCGAAACTGCAAGTCGATACGCTCGACTCGAACTGCGACGCATTCGGCATCACGCAGTTCAAGATGAACGACATGCGTCAGGGCATCGTTCACATCATCGGGCCGGAGCAGGGCGCGACGCTGCCGGGCATGACGATCGTCTGCGGCGACTCGCACACGTCCACGCACGGCGCGTTCGGCGCGCTGGCGCACGGCATCGGCACGTCGGAAGTCGAGCACGTGCTGGCCACGCAAACGCTCCTGCAGAAGAAGAGCAAGAACATGCTGGTCAAGGTCGAAGGCCAGTTGCCGCGCGGCTGCACGGCGAAGGACATCGTGCTCGCCATCATCGGCAAGATCGGCACGGCGGGCGGCACGGGCTACGCCATCGAATTCGGCGGCTCGACCATTCGCGCACTGTCGATGGAAGGCCGCATGACCGTCTGCAACATGGCGATCGAAGCGGGCGCGCGCGCCGGCATGGTCGCCGTCGACGACACGACCATCGAATACCTGAAGGGCCGTCCGTTCTCGCCGCAAGGCGTCGAATGGAATCAGGCCGTCGAATACTGGAAGCAGTTCAAGTCCGATCCCGACGCGCACTTCGATCGCGTAGTCGAACTGAACGCCGCCGAGATCGTGCCGCAGGTCACGTGGGGCACGTCGCCGGAGATGGTCACTTCCGTCGACGCACGCGTGCCGGACCCGGAAAAGGAAAAAGATCCGGTCAAGCGCGACGCGATGGAACGGGCGCTGCAGTACATGGCGCTCGAACCGAATCTCCCCATCGAATCAATCAAGCCGGACAAGATTTTCATCGGTTCGTGCACGAATGCGCGCATCGAGGATTTGCGCGCGGCAGCTTGGGTCGTGAAGAAACTCGGCCGCCGCGTCGCGCCGAACATTCGTCTCGCGATGGTCGTGCCGGGCTCGGGCCTCGTGAAGGCGCAGGCGGAACGCGAAGGTCTCGACAAGGTCTTCACGGAAGCGGGTTTCGAATGGCGCGAGCCGGGCTGCTCGATGTGCCTCGCCATGAACGCCGACCGGCTGGAGCCGGGCGAGCGCTGCGCGTCCACGTCGAATCGCAATTTCGAAGGCCGTCAGGGCGCGGGCGGACGCACGCACCTCGTCAGCCCGGCCATGGCGGCGGCAGCCGCCATCGAAGGGCATTTCGTCGACATTCGCAAGCTGGGATGAACGCCACATGAACATCGATCGCATCGCACTTCTGCGCCGATTCGCACTCGCGTCGCTAGCAGGGCTGCTGCTCGGCCTCGCGGGTTGCAACACGGTGCACGGCTTTGGCGAAGACCTGCAGCATCTGGGCGGGTCGATCAGCGACAAGGCGGCAAAGTAAGCGGTTTTTGATTCGCCGGAGGGCGCGGGTGATGCGCATGTGCACTGCCTTCCGGCTTCGAACAGGCTAAAGCGACATGGAAAAATTCATCGTACATAGCGGCGTCGTGGCGCCGCTCGATCGCGAAAACGTCGACACCGACGCGATCATTCCGAAGCAGTTCCTGAAGTCGATCAAGCGCACGGGCTTCGGTCCCAACGCGTTCGACGAATGGCGTTATCTCGATCACGGCGAGCCGGGCCAGGACAACTCGAAGCGTCCGTTGAATCCGGATTTCGTGCTGAACCAGCCGCGCTATCAGGGCGCGTCGGTACTCCTCGCGCGTCAGAATTTCGGCTGCGGCAGCTCGCGCGAGCACGCACCGTGGGCGCTGCAACAGTACGGGTTCCGCGCGATCATCGCGCCGAGCTTCGCCGACATCTTCTACAACAACTGCTTCAAGAATGGTCTGCTGCCCATCGTGCTGACCGACCAGCAGGTCGACCATCTGTTTAACGAAACATTCGCGTTCAACGGCTTCCAGCTGACCGTCGATCTGGAAAAGCAGGTCGTCCGCACGGCCGACGGCAGCGCCGAATATCCGTTCGAAGTCGCAGCGTTCCGCAAATACTGCCTGCTGAACGGTTTCGACGACATCGGCCTCACGCTGCGTCACGCGGACAAGATTCGCCAGTTCGAGGCAGAGCGCATCGCAAAGCAGCCGTGGCTCAACAACCGCCTCGTGCGCTGAAGATTGTGCGAACGCGCGCCTGATCCAGGCCACACAGACACCAACAAGGAATACGCATGAAGATCGCAGTGTTGCCGGGCGACGGCATTGGCAAGGAAATCGTCAAGGAAGCCGTCAAGGTTCTGAACGTGCTCGGCGAAAAGTTCGAGCTGGAAGAAGCGCCCGTTGGCGGCGCAGGCTACGAGGCGGCCGGTCATCCGCTGCCGGAAGCTACGCTCAAGCTCGCGAAGGAAGCGGACGCGATCCTGTTCGGCGCGGTTGGCGACTGGAAATACGATTCGCTCGAGCGCTCGCTGCGTCCGGAACAGGCAATCCTGGGTCTGCGCAAGCATCTGCAACTGTTCGCGAACTTCCGTCCGGCGATCTGCTATCCGCAATTGACGGGCGCTTCGTCGCTGAAGCCGGAAATCGTGTCGGGCCTCGATATCCTGATCGTGCGCGAACTGAACGGCGACATCTACTTCGGCTCACCGCGCGGCGTGCGGGCAGCGCCGGACGGTCCGTTCGAGGGCGCGAAAGAAGGTTTTGACACGATGCGCTATTCGGAGCCCGAAGTGCGCCGCATCGCGCACGTCGCGTTTCAGGCGGCCCAGAAGCGCGACAGGAAGCTGACGTCGGTCGACAAGGCGAACGTGCTCGAAACCTCGCAATTGTGGAAGGACGTGATGATCGATGTCTCGAAGGAATACGCGGACGTCGAACTGTCGCACATGTACGTCGACAACGCGGCCATGCAACTCGTGAAGGCGCCGAAATCGTTCGACGTGATCGTCACGGGCAACATGTTCGGCGACATCCTGTCGGACGAAGCGGCGATGCTGACGGGTTCGATCGGCATGCTGCCGTCTGCTTCGCTCGACAAGAACAACAAGGGTCTGTACGAGCCGTCGCACGGTTCGGCGCCCGATATCGCGGGCAAGGGCGTTGCGAATCCGCTCGCCACGATTCTGTCGGCCGCGATGATGCTGCGTTATTCGCTGAACCGGGCCGAGCAGGCCGATCGCATCGAAAGCGCCGTGAAAAAGGTGCTGGAGCAAGGCTATCGGACGGGCGATATTCTGACGCCAGGCTGCAAGCAGGTCGGCACGGAAGCGATGGGCGACGCGGTGGTGGCGGCGCTGTAATTCTTCAGCCAACGCGCGTGAATCTGCCACTTTTGCGCGGATTCACGCAAATCGCGGCGCCCGCGCCGCAAAAAACGGGTTTTCGTGTAGACTCATGTGATGGCGACGATTCCTCAAATCTCCTCGATTTCGACACTGCGCGGCAAAACGGCCCGCGTGGTTGCGCTCGCCATTACCATCAAAACGATTACCCCGAAAACGATCACGAAGCGCTGATCGTCCGTCGTGCCCGCCCATCTTCCCCGCGCGGTCACTGCGGGCAAAGATGCGGGGAAGTGTCCATTCGAAGGGTATGAAGTCATGAACGTAGGTCTCGTAGGTTGGCGCGGCATGGTCGGTAGCGTCCTGATGCAACGCATGCAGCAGGAAGGCGATTTCGATCTGATCGAACCGGTGTTTTTCAGCACCAGCAATGCGGGCGGCAACGCGCCGTCGTTTGCCAAGAACGAGACCAAGCTCAAAGATGCGACAAGCATCGACGACCTGAAGAAGTGCGACGCCATCATTTCCTGCCAGGGCGGCGACTACACGAACGAAGTCTTCCCGAAGCTGCGCGCGGCGGGCTGGAACGGCTACTGGATCGATGCGGCTTCGTCGCTGCGCATGAAGGATGACGCCGTCATCATTCTCGATCCCGTCAACCTCGACGTGATCAAGAACGCGCTGGTCAAGGGCCAGAAGAACTTCATCGGCGGCAACTGCACGGTCAGCCTGATGCTGATGGCGCTCGGCGGCCTGTTCCGCGAAAACCTCGTCGACTGGATGACGGCCATGACGTATCAGGCCGCTTCGGGCGCGGGCGCGCAAAACATGCGTGAACTGCTGAGCCAGATGGGCGCGCTGCACGGCGCAGTGAAGGATGAACTCGCCAATCCGTCGTCGGCCATTCTCGATATCGACCGCCGCGTGCTGGCGGCCATGAACAGCGACAGCATGCCCACCGACCACTTCGGCGTGCCGCTCGCCGGCTCGCTGATTCCGTGGATCGACAAGGATCTCGGCAACGGCATGTCGAAGGAAGAGTGGAAGGGCGGCGCGGAAACCAACAAGATTCTGGGCAAGCCCGCGATGGGCGAGCCGGGCTCGATCCCCGTCGACGGTCTGTGTGTTCGTATCGGCGCCATGCGTTGCCATTCG
Organism: Paraburkholderia caribensis; assembly: GCF_002902945.1. Lineage (NCBI taxonomy): Bacteria > Pseudomonadati > Pseudomonadota > Betaproteobacteria > Burkholderiales > Burkholderiaceae > Paraburkholderia > Paraburkholderia caribensis. Next base: position 2,588,874 of record NZ_CP026102.1, on the reverse strand, counting down.
CAGGCGTTGACCATCAAGCTGAACAAGGACGTGCCGCTCGACGAAGTGAATGACATTCTCGCCTCGGCGAACGACTGGGTGAAGGTCGTGCCGAACGAGCGCGAAGCGTCGATGCGCGATCTGTCGCCCGCCGTGGTGACGGGCACGCTGACGGTGCCTGTCGGCCGTCTGCGCAAGCTCGCGATGGGCGGCGAATACCTGTCGGCGTTCACGGTCGGCGACCAGCTGTTGTGGGGCGCTGCTGAGCCGCTGCGTCGTATGCTTCGCATTCTGCTCGACAAGTAAAGTAAACTAGCGCGTTAGCTGAACGACGCGTAGAAAACTCCAAAAAGCGTCGCGATTTTCGCGGCGCTTTTTTATTGTGTATTTCAGAATCTTGTCGCCAACATTTCTAAGCATGCGCCGCACGACCGCGCACGAAAGGTCCCGATGACGGCCCGATTCCCTCTTATTCTCGCCGCCACACGCAGCGGCTCACATCGGATTGCGGCGTCGGTCGCGATCGTTTTTGCCGGTGCAGTTTCGATACCGGGCATGGCGTACGCGCAAACCGCGGCGTCAGGTGCTGCGACGGCGAGCGCGCCGGCTGGTTCGGCTTCCAGCGGCACGCAATTCACCGTTCAGCCGGGGCAATCGCTCAACGATGCAGCCGTCGCGATGACGCAGTCGCATGACCGCACTGTGCTGGCGCGCGCGGCGAAAGCGATCTTCGACGCGAATCCGAACGCGTTCATGGGGCACGATCCAAGCCGGTTACGGCTGGGCGCTGTCCTGAACCTGCCTGCCGTCGATGCGACGGGGGCGCCTATCGTCGCGGCATCGGCTGCGGTGTCGGCCTCGGCTCCGTCCGGCGCGTCGGCGCAGGCTGCGACCACCAACAACGCCGCCACGACGACTTCGGCATCCGCGCCCGCTGCCACGGCTGCCGGCGCGAGTGCAGCGGCTGCCGGCGCGTCGTGGCCCGTCGAGGCGGCCGCCTCGACGCCAACGCAAGGCGCCAGTGCTCCGGCCGCGGCCACGGCCGAGGCGACGTCCGCACCCGCTGCCGGCGCGCTGCCCACGAGCGGCGCCGCCGCATCATCGGCTGCGAGCGGCACGCATTCATACACAGGTTCCATCCAGGGCAGCGAGTCGGCCGCCGCGGCGCCCGGCGCGCCCTCTACCAGCAACGCGCAACCCGCGTCGCAGCCGCGCCCGTCGAGCCTGCAGCAGCTCCTTGCGCTGAAGAACCGTGTGCTGATGGAGTTGCAGAAGCACGGTATCGGCAAGCAGTCGGGCGCAAATGAAAGCGCGCCGACGTCGCCGGGCGCGACGCAGCCATCGGGCGTGACGCCCGGCGCTGGCGCACCCGCTCATGCTGCGCCCGCGGCAACGCAGCCCGCGAACCAGCTGGCGGGTATGTCGCAAGAATCTCTGGGCGTGGCTGCTATCGTCGGCGCGGCACTTGTGGCGCTGCTGGCCGGTTTGACGATGCGCCGGCGTCGTAAGGCGGCGCGCGCGCAGGAAGTGGCGAGCGACGACGCTGCACGCGAAGATGAAACGCCCGTTGCGCCCGCTGCCGCCGAGCCTGCTGCAGTCGCGCGTAGCGATGAGCCGCCTTCGTCGCCGGACGAACCGTCTGAAACCGGATCGCACGAAGCCGGTCCGGCTACCGTTACCGCCGCTGCTGCGCTTTCGCCCGCATACGGCCACGACGCCGGACGGAAGCACGAACTCGAATCGTTCGATGGCGCCTCCACGGAAGCCGCCCTCGACGCAGCCGCGGCGCTCGGCGCCGATGCGCTGCCGCGCGAATCGCTCGATCCGGCCCGCGAAGAAGCGCGTGCCGCCGAGGCAGCCGAACGCGAACAGGCTGAGCGCGCACAGGAACTGACGACGGGCGAGCTTGCCGTCGACACGACGCCATCCACCGAACTGCCGCTCGACGAGCAGCCGATACACGACCCCGTCGAGCCGCATTTCGCCGAGCCGATCGAATCACCGCTCGATGAGTCTGGCGCGAAACCCGGGCCGTTCGTGCTCGACGGTGGTGAGTCGCCTGGAACCGGACAGCACGAACCCTCGTTCGAGCAGCCCACGGCGTCCGTTGCGCCGCCCATCCAGTTGAGCGTCGAACCGGCCGCGCAGCATGAACAGCTGATCGAGCCGCTGCCCGAGCTCAATGAACTGCATCCAGCCGATGCCGAGATCGACGCTGAACAACGCGCGCCGGCTTCGCTCCCGCTCGGCGCACCGCCGCCGCTGGAACCGGCTGTGCCGGACGCATTCCCGCGCGACGCGATGCGCGCGCTCGACAGCATCGACGACTTCGCGTTGCCGCCGCGCGTCGAGCCATCCGCTCCCTTCGCACCCGCTGTGACACAGCCCGTCGTCGCGCCCGAAATCACGGCGCAACAGGCGGTGCCGGCGCACGCGCCGCAGGTGCCTGCTGCCGCCGCCGAGATCATCGCCGGCACGGCCGGTGCGGCCGCCGTCGCCGGGCTAGGCGCGGCGCGCTTCGGCGCGTTGAAGCTCGACTTCGACCTGGAACTGCCGCCGTCGCCGTCGCAAGTCGTGCCCGCTTTCACGCCGGACGAAGTCGCGCGTATCGCCCGCAACAAGCTCGACCTGGCCGTGGAATACATCGACCTTGGCGACGTGGTCGGCGCGCGCACGCTGATCAACGAAGTCATCGAATCGAACGATGCCGACACTCGCGCCGACGCCCGCGCATTGCTGTCGACGCTCGCGCCGCTTTCGTGATGACGCGGATCGCGCTTGGCATCCAGTACGACGGTGCGGCGTTTTGCGGCTGGCAGTCGCAGCCGCACGGCAAAACCGTGCAGGATGCGCTCGAACGGGCGCTGCGCGAATTCGCGCAGACGCCACTGCAGACGGTCGTGGCGGGCCGCACGGACACGGGTGTCCACGGTCTCGGGCAGGTCGTGCATTTCGATACGGAACTCGACCGTACAGACTTTTCGTGGGTGCGCGGCACGAACGCCTTCTTGCCGCCGACGATCGCTGTGCAATGGGCCAAGCCGATGCCCGACGCATTCCACGCGCGCTTTTCGGCCTTCGAGCGCACTTATTACTACGCGCTGTACGTGCATCCCGTGCGTTCGCCGATGCTCACGGGCCGCGCCGGCTGGATTCATACGCCGCTCGACGTCGACGCGATGTGCGACGCGGCCGCCTGCCTGATCGGCGAGAACGATTTTTCGGCGTTCCGCTCATCGGAATGCCAGGCGAAGACGCCCGTCAAGCATTTGTATCAGATCGATATCCGGTCACAGGGCGATTTCATCCACTTCCGCTTTCGCGCCAACGCGTTCCTGCACCACATGGTGCGCAACCTGATGGGCTGTCTCGTGGCCGTGGGCCGCGGGCGCTATCCGGCCGCGTGGCTCGCGGAGGTATTGCAAGGCCGCGACCGGAAACGCGCGGCGCCCACTTTCATGCCCGACGGGCTGTATCTCGCGCAAGTGGGCTATCCTGAGGCGTTCGCCGTGCCTGCGCCGCAGGCGGGCAGCGTTCCTTGGAGCACCGTTTGGACCGACTCATGACTTCCGCCGACACCCAGGCCGCAAGCCTTTCGCAGTCCCCCGACACCGTGCCGCACCGCACGCGCATCAAGCTGTGCGGGCTCGCCAATGCCGCCGATGTCGCCCATGCCGTGGACCTCGGCGCCGATGCGATCGGCCTCGTGTTCTACCCGCCCAGCCCGCGCGCCTTGAGCATCGCGCAGGCAGTCGAGATGACGCGGGTCGTGCCGCCGTTCGTGTCGATTGTCGGGCTGTTCGTGAATCCGACGCCGGAGTGGTTCGGCGAGGTCACCTGCAACGTGCCGCTGACGATGCTGCAGTTCCACGGCGACGAAACGCCCGAGCAGTGCGAAAAGCTGGCGGGCGTTGCGGGTTTGCCTTGGTTGCGCGCGTTGCGGATTGCAGCCGATACTCAACCGGCCGATTTGGTAAAATCGGCACTCAACTATTCAGCCGCCAGCGGTCTTCTGTTCGACACCCATGTCGAAGGCTATGGCGGCGGCGGGAAGGTCTTCGATTGGTCACTTATTCCACAAGAGCTCGCGCGTCGGGCCGTTTTGAGTGGTGGGTTGAACACGCAAAACGTCAGTGATGCGATTCATCGCGTGCGCCCGTACGCGGTCGATGTCTCGAGCGGCATCGAGGTGCCGGGCGCAAAGGGCGTGAAGGATCACGCCCGGATGGCGGCGTTCGTGCGCGCAGTGCGCGAGGCGGACGCCCGGTGATTGCAAGGCCGCGCCGCGCCTGACGCGGGGACATGCGGCAAGCTGAGAAGAGTGACGGATATGTACAACTTACCCGATGAACGTGGCCATTTCGGCCAATATGGCGGCGTGTTCGTTGCCGAGACGCTGATGCACGCGCTCGACGAACTGCGTGTTGCGTACGAAAAATACTCGGTAGACCCCGACTTCATTGCCGAATACGAGCGCGAACTGAAGTACTTCGTGGGTCGTCCTTCCCCTGTCTATCACGCGCAACGCTGGAGCGAACTGCTCGGCGGCGCGCAGGTTTATCTGAAGCGCGAAGACCTGAACCACACGGGCGCGCACAAGGTGAACAACGTGATCGGCCAGGCGCTGCTCGCCAAACGCATGGGCAAGCCCCGCGTGATCGCGGAAACGGGCGCCGGCCAGCATGGCGTGGCCACCGCGACCATCGCGGCGCGCTTCGGCATGGAGTGCATCGTCTACATGGGCGCGGAAGACGTGCGCCGCCAGGCCGCGAACGTCTACCGGATGAAACTGCTGGGTGCGACCGTCGTGCCCGTCGAATCCGGCTCGCGTACGCTGAAAGACGCGCTGAACGAAGCGATGCGCGACTGGGTCACGAACGTCGAGAGCACGTTCTACATCATCGGCACCGTGGCTGGGCCGCATCCGTATCCGATGATGGTGCGCGACTTCCAGCGCGTGATCGGTGACGAATGCAAGGTGCAGATGCCCGAATTGACAGGGCGTCAGCCGGACGCCGTGATCGCGTGCGTTGGCGGTGGATCGAACGCGATGGGTATCTTTTATCCGTATATCGACGACAAATCGGTGAAACTGATTGGCGTGGAAGCGGCCGGCGACGGCATCGACACGGGTCGTCACGCGGCGTCGCTGATCGGCGGCAGCCCTGGCGTGCTGCACGGCAATCGCACTTATCTGCTGCAGGACGAAAACGGCCAGATCATCGAGACGCATTCGGTGTCGGCGGGTCTTGATTATCCGGGCGTCGGTCCCGAGCACGCGTGGCTCAAGGACAGCGGCCGCGCGGAATACGTCGGCATCACTGACGAAGAGGCGCTCAAGGCGTTCCACGACTGCTGCCGGATCGAGGGCATCATTCCCGCGCTGGAGTCCAGCCACGCGCTCGCGTACGCGGCGAAGCTCGCGCCGACTCTGCCGAAGGACAAAATCCTTCTGGTGAACCTGTCGGGCCGGGGCGACAAGGACATGCACACGGTCGCCGAGCGATCGGGCATCCAGTTCTGAGCGCCCAGGCGATGCGCGACGAGTTCGAGGAGCCGCAGCCGCCCGCGCTGGACGACGACGCCGAAGCAGGCGTTGCCGGGCCATTGCACGCGGCCGCTGCGCCGCTGTTGCCGGTGCCTGCGGGCATCGAGCTCCTGAACCGCGATTTTCTGACCGATGCGACGAACCTGCCGGACGGCTCGATCGATCTGATCGTGGCCGATCCGCCGTACGGCCTCGGCAAGGACTATGGCAATGATTCCGACATGCGCTCGGGCGAGGATTTTCTCGCCTGGACGCGTGCCTGGCTCGAACTCGCCATTCCGAAGCTGAAGCCGTCGGGTTCGCTGTATATCTTCTGCACATGGCAGTACGCGCCGGAAATCTTCGTGTTTCTGAAGAGCCGCCTGACGATGGTCAACGAGATCATCTGGGACCGGCGCGTGCCGAGCATGGGCGGCACGACGCGCCGCTTTACGTCGGTGCACGACAACATCGGTTATTTCGCGGTGTCGAAAGATTATTATTTCGACCTCGATCCCGTCCGTATCCCATACGATGCCGCCACGAAGAAGGCGCGTTCGCGTAAGTTGTTCGAAGGAAGCAAGTGGCTCGAGATGGGCTACAACCCGAAGGACGTCTGGTCGGTCTCGCGTCTGCACCGGCAACACGCCGAACGCGTCGACCATCCCACCCAGAAACCGCTCGAAATTGTCGAGCGGATGGTGTTGGCCAGCTGTCCGCCGGGTGGCCGCGTGCTCGATCCCTTTATGGGAAGCGGCACGACGGCCGTCGCTTGCGCCCGTCAGAAGCGCGAATTCGTCGGCTATGAGATCAATGAAAGTTACTGCGCGATAGCGCGAGAACGCGTTAGTTTGGCGGCAAATCCGCCGGAACCCGTTTCGCGCCGGAAAGCAGCCGTCACCACGACTACGACGACGGCCTGACGCCAGACCGCGCAGTCATCGACTTCGAGAAAATTCCATGTCCCGTATTCAATCCACGTTCGCGGCACTGGCCGCGCAGGGCAAGAAAGGTCTGATTCCGTTCATCACCGCGGGCGATCCCGATCCGGCGCGCACCGTCGAATTCATGCACGCGCTCGCGAAGGGCGGTGCCGACGTCATCGAGCTTGGCGTGCCATTTTCGGACCCGATGGCCGACGGCCCTGTGATCCAGCAGTCGTCGGAGCGCGCGCTGGCAAAGGGCGTGTCGCTGAAACACGTGCTCGCCGACGTCAAGCGCTTCCGCGAAACCGACGCAAAGACACCCGTCGTGCTGATGGGCTACGCGAATCCCATCGAGCGCATGGGGGCCGACGCGTTCGCCGTTGCCGCGAAGGAAGCGGGTGTCGACGGCGTGCTGGTTGTCGACTATCCGCCCGAAGAATCGGCTATCTTCGCCGAAAAGATGAAGGCCGCCGGGATCGATCCGATTTTCCTGCTCGCGCCCACGTCGACGGACGAGCGCATCGCGGAGGTTGGTAAAATCGCGTCCGGCTACGTCTACTATGTGTCGCTCAAGGGCGTCACGGGCTCTGCAAATCTGGACGTTTTGAGCATCGCGGGTAAAATCCCGGCCATCAAGTCGCGCGTACCGCTTCCGGTGGGCGTCGGTTTCGGCATTCGGGATGCGCAATCCGCGCGCGCCGTGGCCGAAGTCTCCGATGCCGTCGTGATCGGCAGCCGTATCGTGCAGTTGCTCGAAGAAGCAGCACCCGAGTCCGCTGCGAGCAAGCTGACGACTTTCATTGCTGAAATTCGCCAGGCGCTCGACAGCATCGGCGCGACTGCCCGATAAACATCATTTTTGTCGCGGTTAGCATGGCGGCGCGGTTCCTGCTGCGCCGTCTTTCGTATCGCGAATCCTGGAAGGAATCATCATGAGCTGGCTCGACAAACTGTTGCCGCCGAAAATCAAGCAAACCGACCCGAAGAGCCGCAAGGGCATTCCGGAAGGGCTGTGGATCAAATGCCCGTCGTGCGAAGCGGTGCTGTACCGCAACGACGTCGAAGCGAATCTGCACGTCTGCCCGAAGTGCGACCACCATATGCGGATCGGCGCGCGCGAACGGCTCGACGGCTTGCTCGATCCGGAAGGCCGCTATGAAATCGGCCAGGAAATCCTGCCGGTCGACGCGCTCAAGTTCAAGGACAGCCGCAAGTACCCCGACCGCCTGAAAGAGGCGATGGACGAAACCGACGAAACCGACGCGATGGTCGTAATGGGCGGCGCGATCCACACGCTGCCCGTCGTGGTCGCGTGCTTCGAGTTTGCGTTCATGGGCGGCTCGATGGGTTCCGTGGTCGGCGAGCGCTTTGCGCGCGGCGCGCAGAACGCGATCGAGCAGCACGTGCCGTTCATCTGCTTTACCGCCTCGGGCGGCGCGCGGATGCAGGAAAGCCTGCTGTCGCTGATGCAGATGGCCAAGACCACCGCGATGCTGACCAAGCTCGCCGAGGCCAAGCTGCCGTTCATCTCCGTGCTGACCGATCCGACCATGGGCGGCGTGTCGGCGAGCTTCGCGTTCCTCGGGGACGTCGTGATCGCCGAGCCGAAGGCGCTGATCGGCTTTGCCGGCCCGCGCGTGATCGAGCAGACCGTGCGCGAAAAACTGCCGGAAGGCTTCCAGCGGGCCGAATTCCTGTTGCAAAAGGGCGCGATCGACATGATCGTCGACCGTCGCAAGCTGCGCGAGGAAATCGCGCAACTGATGGCGCTGCTGACGCGCCAGCCGGCCGACGCGGTCGCCTGACGCCGTCCCTGGCCGTGACGCAACGCACGGCTGACAGGAACAACCAACGCGCCGCGAGAAGTCTTCAAGCGGCGCGTTGGCATTTCTAGGATAATTCCGGTCCGCACTGCCAGTTTTTCAGATGATCACTTTCCCCACACTCGACGCGTGGCTCACGCACCTGGAATCGGCTCATCCTGTCGGAATCGACATGGGCCTCGCGCGCATCAGCAAGGTGCGTGACGCGTTGGACCTGAAGTTCGCGTGTCCGGTGATCACCGTCGGCGGCACGAACGGCAAGGGTTCTACCTGCGCGATTCTCGAAACGATCCTGCTGCGCGCGGGGTACACGGTCGGTTGTCATACGTCGCCGCATCTGCTCGCATTCAACGAGCGCGCGCGTATCAACGGCCAGATGGCGACGGATGCCGAACTGCTGCCGCACTTCGAGGCTGTCGAGAGGGCGCGCCAGTCACTCTCCGAGCCCGTCTCGCTGACGTATTTCGAGTTCACGACGCTGGCGATCATGCATCTGTTCGCCGAGCGCGGGCTGGACGCAGTGATTTTCGAAGTGGGGCTCGGCGGGCGGCTCGACGCCGTCAACATTCTCGATACCGATTGCGCAATCATCACGAGCATCGACATCGATCACACCGACTTCCTCGGCGATACGCGCGAGAAAATCGCGTTCGAGAAAGCGGGGATCTTCCGCGCGGGCAAGCCGGCGATCTGCGCCGATCCCGTTGCGCCGCAAACGCTGATCGATCACGCGGAGAAAATCGGCGCGGAGTTGTGGCTGTTCGGGCGCGATTTCCGCTACGAAGCGCAACCGGGAAACGAGCGCCAGCAATGGAGCTACATCGGCCCGACGATGCGGCGGTCCGCGCTGGCCTATCCGGCGCTGCGCGGTGCGAATCAGCTGCTCAATACGACTGCCGCGCTCGCGGGGCTGGAAGCGTTGCGCGACCGTTTGCCCGTGTCGGCGCAAGATATCCGTCTGGGTCTTGCCAACGTCGAACTGCCGGGGCGCTTCCAGGTGCTGCCGGGCAAGCCGTCGGTCGTGCTGGACGTCGGCCACAATCCGCATGCAGCTGCCGTGTTGGGTCAAAATCTCGGCAATATGGGCTTTTTTCCGTACACGTACGCCGTGTTTGGCTCGATGCGCGACAAGGACATCGCGGGCGTGCTGGAGCATCTGAAGGGCGAGATCGATCACTGGAACGTGACCGATCTGCCGACGCCGCGTGCCGCCAGCGCGGAAGATCTGGAAGCGTTGCTGCGCGATGCGGGTGTCAGCGACGGCCCGGATTGCAGCGTGACGCGTTTTGCCACACCAGCAGAAGCTTTCCAGGATGCGCTAAAACGCGCCTCCGACAATGATAGAATCGTGGTTTTCGGCAGCTTCTTCACGGTTGCAGGCGTCATGGCCTACCGTAAATCGCAGCAACACTGAACGCGCGGGCCTCGAACCAAGCCATTCATGGGTATTTTCTCGTTCGGCAAGAAAGACGACGCACCGGCACGGCGCGGCGCAAATTCCAGTTCCAGCCGCGGTAGTCGTGCCGAGCGCACTGAACGCGCGGAACGCGTCGAACGGCGCAGCCGCCGCACGGACCGTTCCGGCGACGCCGACGCGATGCTGCTCGATCCCACGCTTCCCGAGAAGCAACGCGCACGACGCCGCCTCGTCGGCGCGATCGCGCTGGTGATCGCCGCCGTCGTCATTCTGCCGATGGTGCTGGATTCGCACCCGAAGCCCGTCACCGACGACATTTCCATCGACATTCCAAGCCGTCCCGCGCCGAAGCCGCGCGCGTCGGTCGACAACGACACGCAAGCGGCCGTCGCACCGGACAATCCCGCCGCGCCGGATGCCGCGCTGGCGGCCTCGGGTCTCGCGCCTGCTGCGTCGGGATCGGCCGCGACGGGCGCCGTGGCGTCGCAGCGCGACGGCAGCAACAGCAAGAACGCGCCAATCGCGATGACGCCTGCGAAGCCGCAAGCGCCCGCTGTCGTCGCGAACAACGCGCCGGCGGCGAAGCCCGCGGCGAAACCGCAGGCTGAAGCAAAGCCCGCGGCAAAGCCGGAACAGAAACCCGCAGTCACGGAAACGGCGCAAGCAGCCGCGTCGGGCACCGAAACAGGTACGCCCGCGGCGCCTCCCGGCAGCCGCTTCGCGGTCCAGCTCGGCGCGTTTCAGGACGACGCCAGCGCACACGCGTGGGCAACCAGGTTGAAAGCGGCGGGTGTGCCCGTATATACGGAGCGTCGCAAGCAGGCTGACGGCTCCAGTCGAACCCTGTTGCGCGCCGGTCCGTTCGCGGACCGTGCGGCGGCGTCGGCGGCAATCGCGAAGGTGCGCGAGGCCGGTTTGACGTCGGGCGCGAACAACGGCGCTGCGCAGTAATCCGGCGATGTTCACCGCGTTCGACTACGCTGTAATGGCGGTGATCGCCCTGTCGGCCATGCGAGGAACGTGGCGCGGCTTTTTGTCCGAGGTATTCGGGCTGATCGGCTGGATCGTCGCCTTTCTGGTGGCGGCGCGTTTCGTAGGGCTGCTGGTGCCCTACGTGCCGGCGAACTGGCCGGGCGGCGCGCTGACGCAGTGGCTGATCGCGTTCGCGTTGATCGTCATTGGCGTGATGCTGGTGGCAAGCGTGGCCAACGCTTTGCTGAGCCGGCTGGTGCAGGTGTCCGGCCTGGGCGGTGTGGATCGCTCGCTTGGACTAGTGTTCGGCCTCGTACGCGGGGTCATATTGGTGCTGGTTCTGGTCGCCCTCGGTGGCTTGACCGAACTGCCCAAACAGGAATTCTGGCGCAACGCGCTGCTGCGGCCCTACGCCGAGCAGGGCGTGCGAGAGTTGAAGCCTCTGCTTCCCGAAACGCTCGCCGCCTACGTCCACGTGTAACGATCGCGTTGCACGCAAGGGGCGAAGGCGGATGACAAGGCGGGCCGATGGTGAAGCAGGCAGAACCACGGCGCGCGCGGCTGTCTCCCAGGCAGGCCGCACTGATCGAATTTCGTACCCTTTGAAGGACATGCCATGTGCGGCATCGTAGGCGTAGTTTCCCAGTCTCCCGTCAACCAGCTCATCTATGACAGCCTGCTGCTGCTGCAGCACCGCGGTCAGGACGCTGCCGGTATCGCTACGGCGAACGGCAACAATTTCCACATGCACAAGGCCAATGGCATGGTGCGCGACGTGTTCCGCACGCGCAACATGCGCAGCCTGCCGGGCAATAGCGGCATTGGCCAGGTGCGTTACCCGACGGCGGGTTCTGCGTCGAGCGAAGAAGAAGCCCAGCCGTTCTACGTGAACGCGCCGTTCGGCCTGATCCTCGCGCACAACGGCAATCTGACCAACTGGCAGCAACTGAAAGACGAGATGTTCCGCATCGATCGTCGCCACATCAACACGAATTCCGACACGGAAGTCATGTTGAACGTGTTCGCGCACGAGTTGCAATTGTCGAGCTCGGGCCTGCAACTCGATCCCGCCGCGCTGTTCAAGGCCGTGACGGGCGTACACCGGCGTGTGCGCGGCTCGTATGCAATCGTGTCGCTGATTTCCGGCTACGGTCTGCTTGGCTTCCGCGACCCGTTCGGCATCCGTCCGCTGTGTATCGGCAAGCTGGAAACGGCGTCGGGCACGGAGTGGATGCTGGCGTCGGAATCGGTGGCGCTGGAAGGCATCGGCTTCGAGTTCGTGCGCGACGTGGCGCCGGGCGAGGCGATCTTCATCGACTTCGAAGGCAATTTCCACGCGCAGCAATGCGCGCCGAACGCGAGCCTGAACCCGTGCATCTTCGAACTCGTGTATCTCGCGCGTCCGGATTCGGTGCTCGACGGCGTGCCCGTCTACAACGCGCGTCTGCGCATGGGCGACTATCTGGCCGAGAAGATCATGCGCGTGCTGCCCAAGGACGTGAAGATCGACGTCGTGATGCCGATTCCCGATTCGTCGCGTCCGGCGGCGATGCAGGTCGCGGCGAAACTCGGCGTCGAATACCGTGAAGGCTTCTTCAAGAACCGTTACGTGGGCCGGACCTTCATCATGCCGGGCCAGGCAGTGCGCAAGAAGTCGGTGCGCCAGAAGCTGAACGCGATGGGCATCGAGTTCAAGGGCAAGAACGTGCTGATCGTCGACGACTCGATCGTGCGCGGCACGACGTCGCACGAGATCGTGCAGATGGCGCGCGATGCGGGCGCGAACAACGTGATCTTCGCGTCGGCTGCGCCGCCCGTGAAGTTCCCGAACGTGTACGGCATCGACATGCCGACGCGCAGCGAACTCGTCGCGCACGGTCGTTCGGATGAAGAAGTGGCGCGCCTGATCGGCGCCGATTTCCTCGTCTATCAGGACGTCGACGCGCTGAAGAACGCGATCCGCGACATCAACCCGGCGCTGAAGGAGTTCGAATCGTCGTGCTTCGACGGCAACTACATCACGGGTGATGTGACGACGGAATACCTCGACCGCATCGAATCCGCGCGTCTCGCGCCGTCCGCGCAATCGGACCGCGACGCCGCTAGCGACGCGATCGACGGCGGCGCTGCGCGTTCGCAATTGCACCTGCAACTGTCGGTCGAGTAACGCGGCGTAAGCGCGAGCACCGGGCAACCGGTCTCGCGCGCTGCAACAGCCGCTGAAACCCGGCGCGAAAATCCGGGGGCAGTGTTACCATCGGGTCTTGCGTCGATTTGATCTCAGCTTGCGGACGCGGGGAAACCCAAAACAGCTAAAGCGAACGGTGAGCAGCTGCACAGCCATCGCGCTTATAGCTTTCCCCGCACACGAAGCCCGCTTATGCCGACGCAAAGCGGGCTTTTTTGTTGCTCTCACGCGCGCAAACCTCGACGGCAAGCGCACGTGACTTCGAAAAACGGAACAGAACGAACATGGACGATTCCCTCAACTTCGACACTCTCGCGGTCCGCTCGGGCACGTTGCGCAGCGACTTCGGCGAACACTCGGAAGCGATCTTCCTGACGTCGAGCTTTGTGTTTGCGAGTGCCGCCGACGCCGCCGAGCGCTTCAAGAATTCCGAAGACTATTACACGTACTCGCGCTTCACGAATCCAACCGTGACGATGTTCCAGGAACGTCTCGCGGCGCTCGAAGGCGGCGAGGCGTGCATGGCGACGGCGTCGGGAATGAGCGCGATCATGTCGGTGGTGATGTCGGCGTTGCAGGCGGGCGACCATCTCGTCAGCTCGCAGAGCCTGTTCGGTTCGACGCTTGGTATGTTCTCGCAGATCTTCAGCAAGTTCGGCATCACGACGACCTTCGTCGATCCGACCGACCTCGACGCGTGGAAAAACGCGGTGCGCCCCGAGACGAAGATGTTCTTCCTCGAGACGCCGTCGAACCCGCTGACGGAGATCGCCGATATCGAAGCGATCAGCAAGATCGCGAAGTCCGCGAATGCGCTGTTCGTCGTCGACAACTGTTTTTGCAGCCCGGCGCTGCAACAGCCGCTGAAGCTTGGTGCGGATGTGGTGATGCATTCCGCCACCAAGTTTCTCGACGGGCAAGGGCGTGTGCTCGGCGGCGCGCTGGTCGGCTCGAAGCAGTTCATCATGGAAAAGGTGTTCCCGTTCGTGCGCAGCGCGGGTCCCACGCTGTCCGCGTTCAACGCGTGGGTGCTGCTGAAGGGCATGGAGACGCTGTCGTTGCGCGTCGAGCGCCAGTCGGCGAATGCGCTCGAAATCGCGCGCTGGCTCGACCAGCATCCCGCCGTGAAGCGCGTGTTCTATCCGGGTCTCGAATCGCATCCGCAGTACGAGATCGCGAAGCGCCAGCAGAAGGCGGGCGGCGCGATCGTTTCGTTCGAGCTGAAGGGCGACACGCCGGAAGCGATGCGCGCGAACGCGTGGCGTGTGATCGACAGCACGAAGATCTGCTCGATTACGGGCAACCTCGGCGACACGCGCACGACCATCACGCATCCTGCCACCACGACGCACGGCCGCATCACGCCGGAAGCGCGCGCGGCGGCGGGCATCACGGAAGGTCTGATCCGGCTTGCCGTTGGTCTGGAGAATGCCGCAGATATTCGCGACGATCTGGCACGCGGCCTTGCAGGCTGATGAAGCGACGAAGTGAAGGGTGAAACGAAACGGGCGCTGCGAAGCGCCCGTTTCGTCATGCAGCCACGCTCAATGCAGCAGTGCGCGCCACTGACCCGGCGCCATTCCGAAGCGGCGCGTGAATGCATGTGTGTAGGCGCTCTGATCGCCGAAGCCGACTTCGAGCGCGACGTCGGTCAACGAGCGGCGCGGATCGGCGAGCAGCGTAACCGACGTATCCAGCCGCAGCCGCTGCAAATAGCGATGCGGCGTTTCGCCGAATGCGTCGATGAACAATTGATGAAAGCGCCGCATGCCGAAGCCGCAGTGCGCGGCGAGGTCAGCGATGCGCAGCGGCTCGGACAGACGCGCACGCAGCCAGGTATCGATGCGCGCGAAGTCCAGACCCGCGGCAGGCGCAGCATCCGCCATGCCTGTGTCTTCGATGATCGCCGCACATAAGCGGGAGGCCGCTTCCCAGTTGAAGCGCCGCCATGCGGCATCGCCATCGACACGCGCAGTAGCGCGGCCCGCGATATGCGAGACCAGTTGCGTGAGCGACGAATCGACGGTGACGGCGCGCGCCCGGTCGAACAGACGTTGCGGCACGGCGACCGACGACGCGGGCAGATCAAGCACGAGTTGCCGGTTTTCGCCGACGCCCGCGTAGTCGTGCCGCGAGCCCGCCGGAATGAGCCACGCGGACGTCCGGTCGATTTCCTGCGCGACGCCGTCCACCGCCATCACCATCGCCCCGTCCAGACCGAGCACGATCTGATGGAAGTCGTGCACGTCCGACGCTTCCACGGTGCCGTAGCGGCGCAGGGAAACGCTGGGTGCATCGATAACGGCGTGGCTCATCAAAATGCAACCGGAAAAACTACGGAAACGCTCAGACGCCGAGCAATTCGACTTCGAACACGAGCGTCGCGTTCGGCGGAATCACGCCGCCTGCGCCGCGCACGCCGTAGCCGAGTTGCGGCGGAATGGTGAGCTTGCGCACGCCGCCGACCTTCATGCCTTGCACGCCTTCGTCCCAGCCCTTGATGACCATGCCGCCGCCCAGTACGAACGCGAACGGGTCGTTGCGGTCCTTGCTCGAATCGAACTTCTGACCGTCGGTCAGCCAGCCGGTATAGTGCACGCTGACGGTCTGGCCGGCCTTCGCTTCTGCGCCCGAGCCTTCCGTCAGGTCTTCGTACTTGAGGCCCGAGGCCGTGGTGACTGTAGTCATGCAATGCTCCTTGTAATCGTTCGAAACCGCTATTGTAGGCGCGTTGTCCAACCGTCGCGAAGCTTGGCCGAACGGCCATGCCTATAATGTCCAGACTGCAACCAACGGTGAACCGCCAACGAGGATGTCGATCGTGACCACGTCTACTCCGTCTTCTTCCGGCAGCAGCGAGGGGACGTCTGCCGTCGCCGAACGAACCGCGCGACGCTGCGCCGAAACAGCGCTCTTCATGCGCGATCATGTGCTGTCGCTGGTCTCGCACGACCTGCGCAGCCCGCTGAATGCCATTCACAGCTGGGCCTATGTGCTCGACCGCAAGATCGACGCGAACGACGCCACCGCGCAACGCGCGCTCGAAGGCATTCGCAACGGCGTCGAGCAACAGGTAAAGCTGCTCGAATCGATCGTCGACACGACGCGCGCCGAAACGAGAGCGCTTGCTTTGAACCGCGCGCCATTCGCGCTGCGCCCGTTGCTCGATGAAACGATAGGCGATGTGCGCGAGGCGCTCGCCGTGCGGCGTGGCGTCGCACTCCAACTCCACTCGCCGCTCGCCGCGCAGCAGATGAACGGCGACCGCGAGCGCCTGGCCGCTGCACTATGGCTGCTCGTCGCGTTCGCGGTGGAGGCGAGCGCGAGCGGCGCGACCGTCACGCTCGATGCCGACGTCGATGCATCGACGTTCCGCGCCACGGTCGGCTGGCAAGCCACGCCTGCTGCGCTGACGGACGCTGCGCTGCCTCACGTGCTCGAAAACTTCGCGCGTGCGCAAGCGACGCAGCCGCGCGAAGCCGGCCGCATATCGTGGGTGCTCGGGCTGTGCAAGCGCATGGCGGAAGCCCACGAGGGCGCGTTCGAACAGGGCGAATGGGCAGACGGCCAGCCGACGACGCTCAAACTGCGTGTGCCGCTCGCCGGCGCATGACGCTCGCTCCCACGCGCGTGCAGTCGCGCGCGACCTGGCCGGATGGCCAGTTCACGCGCGCTCAGCGCTTTCACATGCCTTTCGCGCTCTATACTGACGGCTTTTGTTGCCGGAGTTCTTCGCTTTGATCCAGTTCGTCGCCCTCATTGGCGCGTTGTTGCTCGTTGCCCTCAACGGCTTTTTTGTTGCCGCGGAATTCGGTCTCGTCAAGCTGCGGCAGACACGCGTGCAAACGCTCGCGGAGAAGCATGGCTTGCGCGGCAAGCTGCTCGCGAAGGTGCATGGCCGGCTGGATGCGTACCTGTCCGCATGCCAGCTGGGCATCACGCTCGCGTCGCTCGGGCTTGGCTGGATCGGCGAGCCCGCCTTCGCTGAACTGCTGAATCCCGTGTTCCATCTGCTCGGCATTCAGAACGAGCAGTTGATCCACGGCATCTCGCTATTCTTCGCCTTCTCGTGCATTTCGTTCCTGCATATCGTGGTGGGCGAACTCGCGCCGAAGTCGCTGGCCATCCGCCAGTCCGAGCATATCTCGCTGTGGACGGCGATGCCGCTGTATGGCTTCTACTGGGCGATGTACCCCGCCATCTGGGTGCTGAACTCGAGCGCGAACGCGGTGCTGCGCCTCGCCGGTCTGACGGCCGACCACGGCGGCGACACGCATTACTCCACAGAAGAACTGAAGCTGATTCTGCGAGGCCGCCGCGCGAGCGTCACGAACGAACTCGACGGCTCGAAGGACGCCTATTCGCAGGACGAGTGGAACACGATCGCGCATTCGCTCGATTTCTCGCGCATGACCGTGTCCGACCTGATGCGGCCCGCGCACGAACTGGTGAGCCTGCGCCGCGATCTGCCGTGGCGCGACAACATGCAGATCATCGCGCGCCATCGTTTCAGCCGTTATCCGTTGCTCGAGGATGCGACGGGCGAGCGCGTCGCGGGCACGATCCATCTGAAGGATCTGCTGCTGGCGCGGCACGCGGGCAGCACGCTCGACGACCTGTCGCACTACGTGCGTCCCGTGCAGTACGTGAAGCCCGAGATGCCCGCGCTGGAACTGTTCCGGCGCTTTCGCAAGGGCGCGCCGCATCTTGCGCTGGTCGGCCGGAAGAACGCGAAGCCGATCGGCTTCCTGACGCTCGACAACCTGCTCGGCGCGCTGGTCGGCCAGATTCACGACGAGTTCCGTCAGGGCGATGCAGATTGGACGCGCATGGACGACGGCACGCTGATGGGCAAGGGTAGCTTGCCCGTGGTGTCGCTGGAGCGCGCGCTCGGTATCGATATCGACGAGGGCAGCGCGGAGTCCGTCGGCGGTCTGGTAATCAACGCGCTTGGCGATTTGCCGGAAGAAGGGCAGCGCGTCGAATTCGACCGCTTCGATGTGGTCGTGAAGAGGATGAAGGGGCCGCGTATCGTGCTCGTGCGGGTGTATCCGAAAACGTTCGATGATGAGGGTGGTTGAGCGTCACACCCGCGGCACCCCATCCTCGACCAGCACCGCCACCGGCATCGTCGTCAGTGCATCGCGCAGATACAGCAGCCCGGTATCTTCGACCTTCGGCGCAGCGGGACTCACCCAGTCGAACAACGCGCGCCCGAACAGTTCTTCGGGCATCTGCACCGCCGTGTCGTCCCATGCAATCGGATCGGCGACAGGCAGGTCGCTGCCGTTATCGAGCAGCGCCATCGACAGCCTCGTCGCAATCACGACCGCCCAGCAGTTGCCTTGACGCCGCGCGAACGCAATCGCATGCGCGGCGTACTTGCCTTGCACCGTGAGCGGCGTATAGCTGCCGCTACTCAGCAATTCGGGCATCTGCATGCGCAACGCGAGCATCCGCTGAATGATCGCGAGTTTCACGCGGCCATCGCGCCAGCCAGCGAGGTAATGGGAAGGCGGTGCCTCGGCGAGCAATGCCCGGCGCTGCGTGAAATCCACCGGCCGCCGGTTGTCGGGATCGACGAGACTGAAATCCCATAGTTCGGTACCCTGATAAAGATCGGGCACGCCGGGCGAAGCGAGCCGCAGCAAGGTCTGCTGCAGACTATTCACCACACCTGCCCGGCCGATGCGCGCGACGAATCCGCTCAGTTCGCGCAGGAACCCGTCGCGACGCTGCGGCGCGAGAATATCGAACAGAAACTCGCGGCAGCCGTTCTCAAAAACTTCGTCAGGCGCAAGCCACGTAGTGCGCAACTTCGCTTCGCGCAGCGCTTTCAACTGCCATTGCGCGACGCGTTCGGCGAGCGCCTTGACGCCCGCTTCGTCGTCGGGCGAAAGGTTGGGCGGCCAGCAGCCGACCAGCGTCTGATACACCATCGCCTCGGCGCTGGGGCCAGGCGCCCAGTCGTCGGCGTTGCCATCCAGCGCGCGCCTGTGCGGCGCGTTCAACGTCGTCCATGCGCGCAGCGTCGCAGTCCATTCGTCGGCGATTTCGCTGAGCACGGCGAGGCGCGCGCGTGTGTCCTCGCCGCGCTTGTGGTCGTGGGTTGCCGTCGCGAGCAATGCGTGTGGAAAGCGCCGTGCGCGTTCCTGATTGCCCGCGTGAAACTGCTCGACCGTCAGCGCGAACTCGCCCGGGTCAGCACCCACTTCGCACCGCGATAGCAAACGACCGTAGCGATAGCACGCGGTATCTTCGATCGCCTTCGCGGCGACGGGCGCGGTCAGCTGCGAGAACAGCGTCTGCACGGTGCGGCGCGCCGACGCGGTGTGATTGAACGCGCCCGCGTTGCCATTTTGCTGCGGTGCCGGATACGCGGCGTTGCGTGCATTGGCGTTTTCGTCGGCGCCGCTGCCGAGCCACGCATCGACGCGCGCCAGCACGCCATGATCGGCACGCGACAGCGTCTGTTTGGCGGCATCGAGCGCGATGTCGAAGTAAGCGTTGTCGGCGGCGCTCCGCAGGCCGTTTTGCGGGTAGATGCGATAGACGGGGAAGTGGGCGGCGAGCTCGTTGGTCACGCGGCGGATCGCCGTGTACGTGAAGTCGCGGGTGGTGATGCTGTCGCGCGCGAGCCGATGCAGCGCGCGCGACACGCGGTCCAGTTCCGCGGGCAGAT